>NZ_JBICXU010000076.1:0-1010 GCF_043200435.1 Streptomyces sp. NPDC048416 | reverse complement strand
GCTAGGACTTGTCCTGCCGATCATGTTCGGAGCCAGATGGTGAGGGCTGCGGCGGTTGCGGTGCCGAGGTAGACGTAGCCGCGCTTGTCGTAGCGGGTGGCGACGGCTCGGTGCTGCTTGAGCCGGTTGATAGCCCGTTCGACGGTGTTGCGTTTCTTGTACCGGTCTTCGTCGAAGCCGGGTGGCCGTCCGCCGCGTGAGCCTTTGCGCAGGCGGGCGGCCTGGCTGTCGGTCTTCTCCGGGATCGTGTGCCGGACGCCCCGGCGCCGCAGGTACTCGCGGCAGGGGCCGTTGCTGTAAGCCTTGTCAGCCGCGACGCTGTCCGGCGTCCTGCGGGGCCGTCCCGGACCGGGCCTCGGGACGCGGATCATCTCCAGAACGAGCTTGAACTGAGTGCAGTCCGCTGCCTGACCTGGTGTGACGATCAGGGACAACGGGCGGCAACGGCCGTCCGCGCTCAGGTGGAGCTTGGTGGTGAACCCGCCGCGCGAGCGGCCCAGGCCCTCGCCTCCCGCACCACCTCCACCAGGTGGGCGTGCAGACTTTGCCACGGCGTTTCGTCCTGATGTTCTGTCCCTTCGGCCCCCTTTGCGGCGGGCGCCGGCGGCGGGTCGGTGCGGGCACCCGCCGCATGCTGGTGCGCCCGCACGATGGTGGAGTCGACCGAGACGTCCCAGTCGATCTCACCCGCTGCGTCCGCCGCGGCTTGGACCTGCTGGAGCAGACGCTCCCACGTCCCGTCGGCTGACCACAGTCGGTGCCGTTCGTAGACCGTCTTCCACGGACCGAACCGTTCGGGTAGGTCACGCCACTGCACACCGGTCCGCACCCGGTGCAGAATCCCGTCGATCACCTGCCGGTGGTCCCGCCACCGGCCACAACGTTTGTTGCTGACTGGCAGGAACGGCCGCAACCGTTCCCACTCGGCATCGCTCAGACCATCCCGCCCCATGCCCACATCAACGACCTCGACGCGGAGTAGTCACATGATCGGCCGGACAAGCCCTAGG
>NZ_JBICXU010000074.1:0-1191 GCF_043200435.1 Streptomyces sp. NPDC048416 | reverse complement strand
CGAGTCAGAAACCGTTGGTGTAGGCGAAGGACATGCGAAAGGTCCGGCGTAGAGGGTAAGACCCCCGTAGCTGAAACATCAACGGCTCGTTTGAGAGACACCCAAGTAGCACGGGGCCCGAGAAATCCCGTGTGAATCTGGCGGGACCACCCGCTAAGCCTAAATATTCCCTGGTGACCGATAGCGGATAGTACCGTGAGGGAATGGTGAAAAGTACCGCGGGAGCGGAGTGAAATAGTACCTGAAACCGTGTGCCTACAAGCCGTGGGAGCGTCGCGCATTGAGTTTACTCAGTGCGTCGTGACTGCGTGCCTTTTGAAGAATGAGCCTGCGAGTTAGCGGTGTGTAGCGAGGTTAACCCGTGTGGGGAAGCCGTAGCGAAAGCGAGTCCGAACAGGGCGATTGAGTTGCACGCTCTAGACCCGAAGCGGAGTGATCTAGCCATGGGCAGGTTGAAGCGGCTGTAAGAGGTCGTGGAGGACCGAACCCACCAGGGTTGAAAACCTGGGGGATGACCTGTGGTTAGGGGTGAAAGGCCAATCAAACTCCGTGATAGCTGGTTCTCCCCGAAATGCATTTAGGTGCAGCGTCGTGTGTTTCTTGCCGGAGGTAGAGCACTGGATAGGCGATGGGCCCTACCGGGTTACTGACCTTAGCCAAACTCCGAATGCCGGTAAGTGAGAGCACGGCAGTGAGACTGTGGGGGATAAGCTCCATGGTCGAGAGGGAAACAGCCCAGAGCATCGACTAAGGCCCCTAAGCGTACGCTAAGTGGGAAAGGATGTGGAGTCGCAGAGACAACCAGGAGGTTGGCTTAGAAGCAGCCACCCTTGAAAGAGTGCGTAATAGCTCACTGGTCAAGTGATTCCGCGCCGACAATGTAGCGGGGCTCAAGCGTACCGCCGAAGTCGTGTCATTCCAGCATATAGGGCCAACGCCTGCTGGGATGGGTAGGGGAGCGTCGTGTGCCGGGTGAAGCTGCAGCGGAAGCTAGTGGTGGACGGTTCACGAGTGAGAATGCAGGCATGAGTAGCGATACACACGTGAGAAACGTGTGCGCCGATTGACTAAGGGTTCCTGGGTCAAGCTGATCTGCCCAGGGTAAGTCGGGACCTAAGGCGAGGCCGACAGGCGTAGTCGATGGACAACCGGTTGATATTCCGGTACCCGCTTTGAAACGCCCAATATCGA
>NZ_JBICXU010000073.1:0-1301 GCF_043200435.1 Streptomyces sp. NPDC048416 | reverse complement strand
CGGCGGTTTCTAGGGGTCGTTGCAACACGTGGTCGTGTTGATCAGGCCGCGAGCAGTTTATGCAGGCGCTCGGCTGGGGTTTCCCAGCCGAGCGTTTTGCGTGGGCGGCCGTTGAGCTGGGCGGCGACGGCGTCGAGGTGCTCGCGGCTGTGGGCTGAGAGGTCGGTGCCCTTGGGGAAGTACTGCCGCAGCAGACCATTCGTGTTTTCGTTGGAGCCGCGTTGCCAGGGGCTGGCCGGGTCGCAGAAGTAGACCGGGACATCGGTGGCGATCGTGAACTCGTGGTGGCGGCCCATCTCTGAGCCCTGGTCCCAGGTCAAGGAGCGCTTCAGGTGGGCGGGCAGCCGCTGGACGGTCTCCTGGAGAGCGTCACGGACCCGCTCGGCGCCCCGGCCGTCCGGCAGGTGCAGGAGCATGACGTAGCGGGTGGCCCGCTCGACGAGGGTGCCGATCGCGGAGCCGTTGTCCTTGCCGATGATCAGGTCGCCTTCCCAGTGGCCGGGCACGGCCCGGTCCTCCGCCTCGGCGGGACGTTCGCTGATCATGGCCATGGGATCGGCGAAGCGGGGACGTCGCTGCTGGGCCTGGCGGCGGGGTGTGCGGCGGGCACGGCCGGTGCGTAGTGCTCCGGCGAGTTCTCTGCGTAGTTCGCCGCGTCCTTGCAGGTAGAGGGCCTGGTAGACGGTTTCGTGGACCACGTGCATCTCCGGCCGGCCGGGGAACTGTGCCCGCAGAGCGTTGCAGATCTGCTCGGGACTCCACAGTTCGTCCAGACCGGCCTGGATCGCGGCCCGCAGCTCGGGGTTCTGACTGATCTTGCCCGCCTTGGGGCGGGGCCGGCGCTCGTCGGCCCGGGCCTGTGCCGCATGCGGCCGGTACTGGCCGCTTCCGGGGTGCCGGTTGCGGCGGATCTCCCTGCTGACCGTGGAGGGGCTGCGGCCGAGCTCGGCGGCGATGGCGCGGACCGTGGCCTTCTCCCGCAGCCGGTCGGCTATGTGAATCCGGTCGGTCTCACGCAAATACCGGGCGGGACCGCGTGGGGGCGCCACCGTGGTGATCGGTGACGCCCCGACGTGCCCGCCGGACGCGGCGCGGCCGTTACGCCAACGCCGCCCGGTCTTCTCGTTGACGCCGACGATCCGGCACGCCTCTTTGCTACTCATACCCCGCTGCATGAGCAGAAGGTAGAGGCGCCGTTCCTCGGACAAGGGACGGCGCCCCTGGACAACGGACCGGTCCCGGACTTTGAAGTCCATCGCATCCCCTGGGCTGGGGTGTTGCGACGACTCCTAGAGCCCAAG
>NZ_JBICXU010000072.1:0-1601 GCF_043200435.1 Streptomyces sp. NPDC048416 | reverse complement strand
TTGTTCGGCGGCGTCCTACTCTCCCACAGGGTCCCCCCTGCAGTACCATCGGCGCTGAAAGGCTTAGCTTCCGGGTTCGGAATGTAACCGGGCGTTTCCCTAACGCTATGACCACCGAAACACTATGAAGTTGAACTCGACCGGCACACACCTGAAAAGGCATGCGGGAGTTCATTGCTTCAGAACAAACACAGTGGACGCGAGCAACTGAGGACAAGCCCTCGGCCTATTAGTACCAGTCAGCTCCACCCGTTACCGGGCTTCCACATCTGGCCTATCAACCCAGTCGTCTACTGGGAGCCTTACCCTCTCAAGGAGGTGGGAACACTCATCTCGAAGCAGGCTTCCCGCTTAGATGCTTTCAGCGGTTATCCTTTCCGAACGTAGCCAACCAGCCATGCCCTTGGCAGGACAACTGGCACACCAGAGGTTCGTCCGTCCCGGTCCTCTCGTACTAGGGACAGCCCTTCTCAATGTTCCTGCGCGCGCAGCGGATAGGGACCGAACTGTCTCACGACGTTCTAAACCCAGCTCGCGTACCGCTTTAATGGGCGAACAGCCCAACCCTTGGGACCGACTCCAGCCCCAGGATGCGACGAGCCGACATCGAGGTGCCAAACCATCCCGTCGATATGGACTCTTGGGGAAGATCAGCCTGTTATCCCCGGGGTACCTTTTATCCGTTGAGCGACGGCGCTTCCACAAGCCACCGCCGGATCACTAGTCCCGACTTTCGTCCCTGCTCGACCCGTCGGTCTCACAGTCAAGCTCCCTTGTGCACTTACACTCAACACCTGATTGCCAACCAGGCTGAGGGAACCTTTGGGCGCCTCCGTTACTCTTTAGGAGGCAACCGCCCCAGTTAAACTACCCATCAGACACTGTCCCTGATCCGGATCACGGACCGAGGTTAGACATCCAGCACGACCAGAGTGGTATTTCAACGACGACTCCACAACCACTGGCGTGGCCGCTTCACAGTCTCCCACCTATCCTACACAAGCCGAACCGAACACCAATATCAAACTGTAGTAAAGGTCCCGGGGTCTTTCCGTCCTGCTGCGCGAAACGAGCATCTTTACTCGTAGTGCAATTTCACCGGGCCTATGGTTGAGACAGTCGAGAAGTCGTTACGCCATTCGTGCAGGTCGGAACTTACCCGACAAGGAATTTCGCTACCTTAGGATGGTTATAGTTACCACCGCCGTTTACTGGCGCTTAAGTTCTCAGCTTCGCCACACCGAAATGTGACTAACCGGTCCCCTTAACGTTCCAGCACCGGGCAGGCGTCAGTCCGTATACATCGCCTTACGGCTTCGCACGGACCTGTGTTTTTAGTAAACAGTCGCTTCTCGCTGGTCTCTGCGGCCACCCCCAGCTCAGAGTGCAAGACTCATCACCGGTGATGGCCCCCCTTCTCCCGAAGTTACGGGGGCATTTTGCCGAGTTCCTTAACCATAGTTCACCCGAACGCCTCGGTATTCTCTACCTGACCACCTGAGTCGGTTTAGGGTACGGGCCGCCATGAAACTCGCTAGAGGCTTTTCTCGACAGCATAGGATCATCCACTTCACCACAATCGGCTCGGCATCAGGTCTCAG
>NZ_JBICXU010000071.1:0-2370 GCF_043200435.1 Streptomyces sp. NPDC048416 | reverse complement strand
AAGGGACGGCGCCCCTGGACAACGGACCGGTCCCGGACTTTGAAGTCCATCGCATCCCCTGGGCTGGGGTGTTGCGACGACTCCTAGAGCCCAAGTACCACGGTCCGGGCCCTTCGGCGTCGCCGGATCAGCTCTCGCTCGACTCCGTCGCGGGGTTGGCGCGCTCACGCATCTTGCGCAGCAGCTCCTCCTTCTTGTCCACGGCCGCCTTGCGGTCGGCCGCACTCCCCTGGACCGAGCCCTGGTCTCCGTTGCGGGACACCTTCTTGCGCTGTCCACCGACACCGAGCAGGTTGTTACGACTCTTAGCCATGAGAGCGACGGTACCCGCCCGTGGGGGGTGGCCCGTACCAGTTTTCGGGGCGAGGGCCGGGGTGGGGGCGGGAGGCGACGGGGGCGGGAGGCGACGGCGCCCAGACGCGGCGGGGCGGGAGGCGACGGGGCCGGGGCGGCGCACCGACGTGGTGACAGCTGACAGATATTGAAATCTGTCAGCTGTCATGTCATGGTGGACACACACCCCACACCCCCGCACACCCCACCCGACCCTTCGAAGGAGCTCCCCTCATGCGAACCCGCACCCTCGGCACCACCGGCCCCCGCACCTCCGCACTCGGCCTCGGCTGCATGGGTATGTCGGCGCTGTACGGAGAAGCCGACCGGGACGAGTCCATCGCGACGATCCACGCCGCGCTCGACGCCGGCGTCACCCTCCTCGACACCGGCGACTTCTACGCCATGGGCCACAACGAGATGCTGATCGGCGAGGCCCTGCGTTCCGCCCCCGCCAAGGCCCGCGAGCAGGCGCTGACCAGCGTCAAGTTCGGTGCGCTGCGCGACCCGGACGGCGGCTGGGCCGGGTATGACGGACGGACGGCCGCGGTGAAGAACTTCGCCGCGTACTCGCTCCAGCGTCTCGGCGTCGACCACCTCGACATCTACCGGATCGCCCGGGTCGACCCGGACGTGCCGATCGAGGAGACGGTCGGCGCCATCGCCGAGCTGGTCGAGGCCGGTCACGTACGGCACATCGGCCTCTCGGAGGTCGGCGCCAACACACTGCGCAGGGCCGCCGCGGTGGCCCCGATCTCCGATCTCCAGATCGAGTACTCGCTGATCTCGCGCGGCATCGAGGACGAGATCCTGCCGGCCGCGCGTGAGCTGGGCATCGGCGTCACCGCGTACGGAGTCCTCTCGCGCGGTCTGATCAGCGGGCACTTCTCGCGCGACCGGCAGCTGGCCGCGGGCGACTTCCGCGGCATGAGCCCGCGCTTCCAGGGCGACAACCTGCGGCACAACCTCGACCTCGTCGAGGCGCTGCGGAAGATCGCCGAGAACAAGGGCGTCTCGGTGGCGCAGATCGCCATCGCATGGGTGCTGGAGCAGGGGGCCCGGCAGGGTGCGGACATCGTGCCGTTGGTGGGTGCGCGGACCCGGGAGCGGCTTGCCGAAGCGCTCGGCGCGCTGGACGTGGAGCTCACCGCGGACGATCTGGCCGCGATCGAGAGTGCGGTCCCGGCCGGCGCGGCGGCGGGCGAGCGCTACCCGCAGGCGCAGATGGCGCACCTGGACAGCGAGCACTGAGCCGGCGGCGGGCCCCCGCGACAGCGCGCGTGGCCTGTGGACAAGTCGGTCACCGGGGGTTGTCCACAGGCCACGCGGGCCGTTGTGAGCGACAGGTAACGTCATGGCCATGAGTACGGAACCACTGACCGCCGAGCGCATCCTCGTCGCGACCGAGGAGGTGCTGCGCCGCCACGGACCGGCGAAGGCCACGGTCGTCGATGTCGCGCGTCAGCTCGGGGTGAGTCACGGCAGTGTCTACCGCCACTTCCGTACGAAGGCGGCATTGCGCGAGGCGGTCACCGAGCGGTGGCTGAACCGTTCGACGGAGGTGTTGCGGGGCATCGCGGCGCGTCAGGACCTGGAGTCGGGGGTCGTGCTGCGGCTGTGGCTGAGCGAGTTGTTCCTGGCCAAGATGCACAAGGCGGGCGACGATCCGGAGCTGTTCCAGACGTACGAGGTGCTGCTGCGGGAGAACAGCCGGGTCGTGGAGGAGCACATCGGTGAGCTGGTGGGCCAGCTCACCGAGATCATCCGGTTCGGCGTGGACCGGGGGGAGTTCACCGTTCCCGACGGGCCGGCCGTCTCGGCGCGTGCGGTGTTCGATGCGACGGGCCGCTTCCATGACCCGGTGTACGCGGCGGAGTGGTCGCGCCCGTCCATCCGGGACGATTTCGGGGCGGTGGTGGACCTGTTGATACAGGGCCTGAAGCGCTAGACGAGTCATTCCGATGTGATCAGTGGTCGTAAGCGATCAGTGACCGCGTGATGGGCTGGCGGGTCTTGTGGTTGTGCCAGATCGCGGCG
>NZ_JBICXU010000070.1:0-3855 GCF_043200435.1 Streptomyces sp. NPDC048416 | reverse complement strand
GGGGTTTGTGGGGTGGTGTGGGTGGTATGGGTGGTGGTTTGTCGGATGGTGATGTGGCGCGGATGGCGCGTGGTGGTGTGTTGCCGTTGTCGGAGTCGGATGGGTTGCGGTTGTTCGGGGTGGGGGCTCGGGCGGATGCGGCGCTGGTTCCGGTGTGTCTTGATGTGGAGGCGTTGCGGGCGCAGGGGGCGGCACTCCCACCCCTCTACCATCACCTCACCGGGCGGCCGGCACGTCGGCAGGCCACATCGCGGACCGCGGTAGCCGCCGCCGGCTCGCTCGGCCAACGTCTTGCCGTGCTCGCCGAGTCCGAACGCCACGAAGCGGTCCTGGACCTCGTGCGGGGTCAAGTCGCCGCGGTCCTGGGCCATGCGACTCCGGCGGCCATCGCGCCCGACCGCGCGTTCAGCGACCTCGGCTTCGACTCGCTGACCTCGGTGGAGCTGCGTAACGCGCTGAACACCGCGACCGACCTGCGCCTGCCGGCCACCCTGGTCTTCGACTACCCGACCGCCGGCGACCTCGCGGACCACCTGTTGTCCGAGATCTCCGGGGACGTGGCCGCCGCCGGTGTCCTGGCGACGACCGGCGCGCGCGCCGACATCGACGACCCCATCGTCATCGTGGGCATGTCCTGCCGTTTTCCGGGCGGCATCGAATCGCCCGAGGACCTGTGGAAACTGGTCTGCGCCGGAGACGACGCCATCACCGACTTCCCCGAGAACCGGGGCTGGAACGTCGAACGACTCTACGACTCCACTGAGACCCGGCCCGACACCACCTACGTGCGTAAGGGCGGTTTCCTGCACGACGCGGCCGACTTCGACGCGGACTTCTTCGGCATCAGCCCGAACGAAGCCCTCATCACCGACCCGCAGCAGCGACTGCTGTTGCAGACGTCCTGGGAGGCCTTCGAGCGGGCGGGCATCGACCCCGCGACCCTGAAGGGCAGCGCCACCGGTGTGTTCGCCGGTCTCGTCTACCACGACTACACGGGCAGCAACAGTTCGGGCAGCATCGTGTCCGGGCGCATCGCCTACACCTACGGCCTGGAAGGGCCGGCCGTGACCGTGGACACGGCGTGCTCGTCGTCCCTGGTGGCGCTGCACCTCGCGATCCAGGCCCTGCGCAACGGCGAGTGCGACCTGGCTCTTGCGGGTGGCGTGACGGTCATGGCTTCACCCGCCGCGTTCGTGGAGTTCAGCCGTCAGCGCGGTCTCTCCCGCGACGGCCTCTGCAAGGCGTTCGCCGCCGGAGCGGACGGCACGGCCTGGGGCGAGGGCGTGGGCCTCCTGGTGGTGGAGCGGCTGTCGGACGCGGAGCGCAACGGTCACCGGGTGCTCGCGCACGTACGCGGCTCCGCCGTGAACCAGGACGGTGCCAGCAACGGTCTCACCGCGCCGAACGGCCCCGCTCAGCAGCGTGTCATCCGCCAGGCCCTCGCCAACGCCCGGCTGGCCGCCGCGGACGTGGACGTGGTCGAGGCGCACGGCACGGGCACCGTTCTGGGTGACCCGATCGAAGCGCAGGCCCTGATGGCGACGTACGGACAGGAGCGCGCCGCCGACCGGCCGCTCTGGCTCGGCTCGGTCAAGTCCAACATCGGGCACACCCAGGGCGCGGCCGGTGTCGCAGGCATCATCAAGATGGTCATGGCGATGCGCAACGGCGTCCTGCCCAAGACCCTGCACGTGGACGCACCCTCCACGCATGTGGACTGGACGGCGGGCGCGATGCGGCTGCTGACCGAGGAAGTCGAGTGGGACTCCGACCGGCCGCGCCGCGCGGGCATCTCGTCCTTCGGCATCAGCGGCACGAACGCCCACGTGATCATCGAGCAGGCGGCGTACGACAACGAGGGCGAGCCGGCGTGCGAGGCCGTGCCGCCGGGCGACTCGGCGGTCGCGCCGGCCCCTCTCGTGCCCTGGGTCATCTCCGCCCGTGGCGAGGACGGACTGCGCGCCCAGGCGGCACGACTGGCGTCCTACGTGGAGGAGCACGGCGAACTCCGCCCGGCGGACGTGGGCTGGTCCCTGGCCACGAAGCGCGGCGCCCTGGAGCGACGCGCGACCGTACTCGGCACGGACATGGCCGAATTGGTGGCAGGACTGCGCTCCCTCGCCGAAGAGACCAAGGCGCCGGGCACCGTACGCACCGGCGGCAAGACCGCGTTCCTGTTCACCGGCCAGGGAGCGCAGCGGACCGGCATGGGCCGCGAACTGTATGCGGCGTACCCCGTCTTCCGCCAGGCATGGGACGAGATCTGCCGGCAGCTGGACCCATTGCTCGAACTGCCGCTCAACGACGTGCTGTTCGCCAAGGACGATTCCGCGCAGGCCGCTCTGCTGGACCGCACCGAGTACGCCCAGCCTGCTCTGTTCACCTTCGAGGTGAGTCTGTACCGGCTGATCGCCTCATGGGGTGTCCACCCCGACGTCGTGATGGGCCACTCGATCGGCGAGATCGCCGCCGCGCACATCGCCGGCATCCTGACTCTGGCCGACGCGTGCACCCTGGTCGCCGCGCGCGGCCGCTTGATGCAGGCACTCCCGGCGGGCGGCGCGATGATCGCCGTCGAGGCGACCGAGGAGGAGACGCTGCCGCTGCTCGCGCAGTCGGCGGGAGCCGGTCTTGCCGCGGTGAACGGCCCGCGGTCTGTCGTCCTGTCGGGCCCCGAAGCCGCTGTTGAGGAGGTCGCGGATCACCTGCGCGCGCAGGGCCGCAAGACGTCAAGGCTGAAGGTGTCGCATGCCTTCCACTCCACGCTCATGGAGCCGATGCTTGCCGAGTTCCGGGACGTCCTGGAAGGCCTGACGTTCGCCGAACCGCAGCTGGCCGTGGTGTCCAACGTGACGGGCGACGTGGCCGCCGAGGGGGACCTCTGCTCGGTGGACTACTGGCTGCGGCACGTCGCCGAGGCGGTGCGCTTCGCCGACGGGGTACGCAGCGCGGCGGACCGTGGAGTGACACGGTTCGTGGAGGTGGGCCCGGACGGGGTGCTGACGGGTCTCGCACGGACCTGCCTCGCGGAGACCGAGGAGCCGGAGCGTTCGGAACGCACGGAGCAGGCGGTGTGCGTACCGCTGCTGCGCAAGGGGCGCCCGGAGGCGCGGTCGCTGCTGGCCGGTCTGGGCCTGCTGTACGCCGCGGGCGGCGAAGTGGCCTGGCCCGCCCTGTTCGAGGGGAGCGGTGCCCGCGAGGTCGAGCTGCCCACGTACGCCTTCCAGCGCCGCCGTTTCTGGTCCCAGACGCCGACCGACCACGGAGACCCGGCGGCCATCGGCCTCGGCGCCACCGACCATCCGCTGCTGGGCGCGGCCGTCGCGCTTGCCGACTCGGAGGGCTTCCTCTTCACCGGCCGGCTCTCCGCGCAGACCCAGCCCTGGCTTGCGGACCACGTCGTGGGCGGCTCCATCTTCTTCCCCGGCACCGGGTTCGTGGAGTTGGCGATCCGGGCGGGGGATCAGGTCGGGTGCGGGTTGTTGGAGGAGTTGACGTTGGAGGCGCCTTTGGTGCTTCCGTCGCGTGGTGGTGTGCAGGTGCAGGTGGTGGTGGGTGCGCCCGAGGGTGGTTCCGGGGTGCGCGCGGTCCGTGTCTTCTCGCGGGGCGAGGAGGCGGCGGGCGAAGTGGCATGGACCCGGCACGCGACGGGTGTGCTGGGGGCCGGGGCGCGAGGTGGCGTCGATGGGAGTGGAGGCGCCGAATTCACCGTGTGGCCTCCGGTGGGGGCGGTGCCGGTTTCGGTGGAGGGTGTGTATGAGCGGTATGCGGAGGGTGGGTTGGTGTATGGGCCGGTGTTTCGTGGTTTGAGGGCTGCTTGGCGGTTGGGTGGTGATGTGTTTGCTGAGGTGGTGT
>NZ_JBICXU010000069.1:0-4727 GCF_043200435.1 Streptomyces sp. NPDC048416 | reverse complement strand
ACCTCACCCACTTCGACACCGCCCTCACCACCAACCACCCCACCCTCCTCCCCATCAAACTCAACCCCCACCACCCCACCACCCCCCTCCTCCACCACCTCAACCCCCCCACCCCCACCCGACCCACCGCACACACCGCCAACACCTCCAGCGTCGCGGGCCCCGAACTCGCGTCCCAGCTGGGCGGCCTGGACGCGGCGGAACGTGCGCGCACCATGCTGGATCTGGTACGCACGCAGGTAGCGGAAGTGCTGCACCACGACAGTGCGAGCGCCGTCGACTCCCGCCGCGCGTTCACCGAGATCGGGTTCGACTCCCTCTCGGCCGTGGAGCTGCGCAACAGGCTGAACAAGACGACCGGGCTGCGCCTGCCCGCCACCCTCGTCTTCGACTATCCGACACCCCAGGCGCTCGCCGACTACCTCGGTGACAAGCTCTTCGGTGCGGCCCCGGCCACGACCGCACCCCCGGTCGTCACATCCGGTGCGGCCCCCGACGAGCCCATCGCAATCGTCGGCATGAGCTGCCGCTTCCCCGGCGACGTCAACTCCCCCGAGGAACTGTGGGAGTTGCTGGCCGCTGGCCGTGACGGCATCTCGTTCTTCCCGGAGGACCGCGGCTGGAACGTCGAGGACATCTACGACCCCGAGCCCGGAAAGCCCGGCAAGACGTACTCGCGCGAGGGTGGTTTCCTGCACGACGCGGCCGACTTCGACGCCGACTTCTTCGGCATCTCCCCCCGCGAAGCACTCGCCACCGACCCCCAGCAACGCCTTCTCCTCGAAACATCCTGGGAAGCACTCGAACGCGCCGGCATCAACCCCCACACACTCCGCGGCAGCCGCACCGGCGTCTTCGCCGGCATCATGTACCACGACTACGCCACCCGCCTCGGCAACTCCCCCCTCCCCGAAGGCGTCGACACCTACCTCGGCAACGGCAGCCTCGGCAGCGTCGCATCCGGCCGCGTCTCCTACACCCTCGGCCTCGAAGGCCCCGCAGTCACCGTCGACACCGCCTGCTCCTCATCCCTGGTCGCACTGCACCTCGCGGTACAGGCGCTGCGCAACGGTGAGTGCTCGCTCGCCCTCGCGGGTGGCGTGACCGTCATGTCCACCCCCGACACCTTCATCGACTTCAGCAGGCAGGGCGGCCTGGCACACGACGGCCGGATCCGCTCCTTCGCCGACTCGGCCGACGGCACCGGCTGGGGCGAAGGTGCGGGCATGCTCCTGGTGGAGCGGCTGTCGGACGCGCAGCGCAACGGCCACCCCATCCTCGCCGTCGTACGCGGCTCCGCCGTCAACCAGGACGGCGCAAGCAACGGCCTCACCGCCCCCAACGGACCCTCACAACAACGCGTCATCAACCAAGCCCTCACCAACGCAGGACTCAACCTCACCGACATCCACGCCGTCGAAGCACACGGCACAGGCACCGTCCTCGGCGACCCCATCGAAGCACAAGCACTCCTCGCCACCTACGGCCAAAACCGCCCCACCGAGCAGCCGTTGTGGCTGGGTTCGGTGAAGTCGAACCTGGGGCATACGCAGGCGGCTGCGGGTGTGGCGGGGATCATCAAGATGGTGATGGCGATGCGTCACGGTGTGCTGCCCAGGACACTGCATGTGGATGCGCCGTCGTCGAAGGTGGACTGGTCGGCGGGTCATGTGCGGTTGCTGACCGAGGAAGTGGAGTGGGACGGTAAGTCTCCGCGCCGGGCGGGTGTGTCCTCGTTCGGGATCAGCGGCACGAACGCCCACATCATCCTTGAGGAGGCCCCGGCAGCGGAGCCCACCGAGGAGCCGTCTACCGTCGAACTCCCGGCTGGCGCAGGCACGTTGGCGCTTGTCGTCTCGGCCGGGAATGCTGCGGCACTGAAAGCCCAGGCAGAAGGCCTGCTGGGCCTGCTGGAAGGTGCGGACGCTCCGGATCCGGTGGATGTGGGTGCGGCGTTGGCTTCGACGCGTGCGCAGTTGGAGCATCGGGCGGTGGTCGCTGGGGCGGGGCGTGAGGAGCTGGTTGCCGGCTTGCGTGCGCTGGCTTCGGGTGAGGAGGCCGGGGGTGTGGTGCGGGGTGTCCGTGCGGAGGGCCGGCTGGGCTTCTTGTTCACGGGCCAGGGTGCGCAGCGGGCGGGTATGGGGCGTGAACTGGCCGCCGCCTTCCCGGTGTTCGCTGCCGCTCTGGACGAGGTGTGCGTACACCTGGACCCGCTGCTGGACCGCCCGTTGAGGGAGGTGCTGTTCGCGGAGGCGGGTTCGGCTGAGGCCGCAGTGCTGGACCGTACCGAGTACGCACAGCCCGCCCTATTCGCCATTGAGACCGCGTTGTTCCGGCTCACCGAATCCCTCGGCATCCACCCCGACCTGCTCGCCGGACATTCCATCGGTGAGATCAGCGCCGCCCATGCGGCGGGTGTGTTCTCACTGGCTGACGCGTGTGCACTGGTCGCGGCACGGGGCCGGCTGATGCAGGCCCTGCCCGACGGTGGTGTGATGGCGGCGGTGCAGGCGACCGAGGATGACGTACGCGCCATGCTCGACGGTGTCGAGGACGCGGCGATCGCCGCCGTCAACGGGCCCCGCGCGGTGGTCGTTTCAGGTGCCGCCGACTCCGTCGAGAAGGTCGTGGAGACCGTACGGGCTGCGGGTGGCAAGACCTCGCGTCTCACCGTCTCCCACGCTTTCCACTCGCCGTTGATGGATCCGATGCTGGAGGAGTTCGCGAGAGTCCTGTCCGGCCTCACCTTCAGCGAGCCCCGCATCCCGGTCGTCTCCAACGTGACCGGACGTACCGCCTCACCCGGCGAACTCACCACCCCCGCCTACTGGGTCACCCACGTACGTGAGGCGGTGCGTTTCGCGGATGGTGTTCAGGCGCTCGCCGCAGAAGGTGTCACCACCTTCCTGGAGATCGGCCCGGATGCGGTCCTCACGGCCATGGCCCCCGCAGCCCTCGCCGACGACACGACCGTCACATTCATTCCGCTCCTGCGCCGCAACCGGCCCGAACAGAAGGAAACCCTCACCGCGCTCGCCCGCCTGTGGACCACCGGCCACACCGTCAACTGGCCCGCACTCCACCCCACCAACGGCCCCGCCCAGCCCGTCGACCTGCCCACCTACCCCTTCCAACGCCAGCGCTACTGGATCAACGCGGTGGCGGAGCAGGCCGACGTGGCGTCCGCCGGGCTGGCCTCCGCGCAGCACCCGCTGCTCGGTGCGGCCATCACGCTGCCGGAGTCGAGCGCGGTGGTTCTCACGGGACGCATCGGGCTTCAGTCCCACGCGTGGCTGGCCGACCACGCCGTCCTGGGCACGACCATCCTGCCGGGCACGGCCTGTGTCGAACTCGCCCTGCGGGCGGGCGACCAAGTGGGCTGCGGCCTGGTGGAAGAGCTCACTCTCGAAGTGCCCCTCGTCCTTGACCCGCAGGGCTCTCGCGACCTGCGCGTGTCCGTGGGCGAGCCCGACGAGTCCAGCCGGCGCTCGGTGCACGTGTACTCGCGCGGGCAGGACGCCTCCCCTGCCGACGCATGGACCCGGCACGCCAGTGGCCTGCTGGCGGTCGGCACGAGCGCGTCGCACTCCGGGGCCGACCTGAGTGTGTGGCCGCCCGAGGGCGCCGTCCCCATCGACGTGAGTGAGCTTTATTCGACACTGGCCTCGGACGGTCTTGAGTACGGCCCGGTCTTCCGTGGTCTGCGCGCCGCCTGGCGCCGTGGTGGTGACGTCTTCGCCGAAGTGGCCCTGCCCGAAGACGCACACGGCGACGCCCGTGCGTTCGGTCTCCACCCGGCCCTCCTCGATGCCGCCCTGCACGCGACCGAACTGTTGGGCGACGGCAGCCGGCAGCCGGGGCGTGGGGCGTCCCTTCCCTTCGCGTGGAGCGATGTGTCGCTGCACGCTTCGGGGGCGACCGCGCTGCGGATCCGGGTCGCGGCGGTCGACGGCAGCGCGGACTCCACGTCGCTCGACCTGGCCGACGCGGCCGGGGCTCCGGTGGCGACCGTCCGTGCCATGGCCGCCCGGCCGGTGTCGTTCGAGCAGATCGCCACGGCGCGCGGCGACTCCCTGCCGCTGTATCACGTGGAGTGGAACCCGATCCCCACGGGCGACGCGGACACGGGCCCGGCCTCGGGCGCTCCCGGCAGTTGGGCCGTGCTCGGCCCGGAGGCCGACAACTGGGCCTGGACCGGCCTGACTTCGTATCCGGACCTGGCCGCGCTCGGCGACACGGCGCCGCCGGTGGTACTGCTGCCGTGCCCCTCCGTCGAGTTCGACGCCACGGATCCCGACGGCAGGACGTCGATGCCGGAGCGGCTTCGTGAGGTCCTTGGTGCCGTGCTGAGCACCCTGCAACAGTGGCTGGCGGACGAGCGTTTGGCGTCCTCGCGGTTGGTGATCCTCACTCAGGACACGGACGGCCCGGGAAGCCTGATCCATGCGGCGGTCGGTGGCCTGGTCCGGGCGGCCCAGGAGGAGAACCCGGGCTGCTTTGTCCTGGCGCGATGGGACGGCGACGAGGCCTCTGCCCGTCGCTTCCCGGCGGCGCTGGCCAGTGGTGAGCCGCAGGTGTCGATTCAGGCGGACGGTGTGTACGCGGCCCGGCTCACCCGTGCCGCCACCTCAGCCCAGCCCGCCCTCACCGGATTCGAGGACTGGGGACCCGAAGACACCCTCCTCATCACCGGCGGCACCGGAGGACTCGCCACCCTCCTCGCCGAA
>NZ_JBICXU010000068.1:0-5578 GCF_043200435.1 Streptomyces sp. NPDC048416 | reverse complement strand
CCAACTACGCCGCCGCCAACGCCTTCCTCGACGCCCTCGCCACCCACCGCCACACCCACAACCAACCCGCACACTCCCTCGCCTGGGGACTCTGGAACACCCACCACGGCATGGCCACCCAACTCACCCAAACCAACATCAACCGCATGAACAACGGCCCCCTCCTCCCCCTCACCACCACCCAAAACCTCACCCACTTCGACACCGCCCTCACCACCAACCACCCCACCCTCCTCCCCATCAAACTCAACCCCCACCACCCCACCACCCCCCTCCTCCACAACCTCAACCCCCCCACCCCCACCCGACCCACCGCACACACCGCGACTCCCGCCGAAGCCGTCGATCCCTCCACGCTTGAGCAGCGGCTTGCGCCGCTCGCCGACGACGAGCGCCACCACCTGCTGGAGGACTTGATCTGTGTCGAGGTGGCCGCGGTACTCGGCCACGCCGATGCCTCGTCGCTCGCTCCGGGGCGTTCGTTCCAGGAGTCCGGATTCGACTCGCTCACCGCGGTGGAGCTGCGCAACAGGCTGAAGAAGGTCACGGGTCAGCGCCTGGCCGCCACGCTGATCTTCGACTACCCGACGCCGCAGGCGCTGGCGAAGTATCTGCTGGAGGAGATGCTTCCGGAGATCGAGGAGATCCGGGCGCGGCAGGACGTCTCCCCCGCCGAAGGTGTGGACGAGGACGCACTGCGTCAGGTGCTCGGCTCGGTCCCGCTGGCCCGTATCAGGGAGGCCGGTCTGCTGGACGCGCTGCTGGCGCTGGCGCCGTCCGGGGACGTGACGGCGGCCGGCTCGGCGCGCGTCGGTGACCTCGGCGCGAGCGGCCCCGGCAGCCTGCCCGGGCGAAGTGATCAGGGCGACGAGGGCGACCAGAGCGACGCGATCCTGGCCATGGACATCGACGATCTCGTTCGCGAGGCCTTCGAGCGCAGCGACTCCGAACAGCCTGAGTGACCGCGAGGGCCCCGGCCCCCGGCCCGCCCGGCCCTTCGTCCCCGTCGGCCCCGTTCTCCGGGGCCGACGGGGACGGGGCACTGCCCGGGCCAAGCGACTCAAGTGATACGAGCGACCGAGGAATGCGAGTGACTACCGTGGATACACCTGTCCAGAAGATCGCCGAGGCGCTGCGCAAGTCGCTGCTGGAGAACGAGCGGCTGCGTCGGCGCTACGACGAGGCCACGGCCGCCACCGCGGAGCCGGTGGCCATCGTGGGCATGAGCTGCCGTTTCCCTGGGGGTGTGGAGTCGCCCGAGGACCTGTGGTCGCTCGTCGACTCGGGCACCGACGCGATCACCGGGTTCCCCGACAACCGGGGCTGGGATCTCGACGGGGTGTACGACCCGGACGGGGTGCGGCCGCACACCAGTTACACCGGGCAGGGAGGGTTTCTGCACGGGGCGCCGGAGTTCGACCCGGCGTTCTTCGGGATGAGCCCGCACGAGGCGACCGCGACCGACCCGCAGCAGCGGTTGCTCCTCGAAGTCGCCTGGGAGGCGTTCGAGCGGGCGGGGATCGACCCCCGTGGCCTGACGGGCAGTCAGACCGGCGTGTATGCGGGCGTGATGGCCACCGACTATCCGGTGCGGGTGGGCACGGTGCCCGAGGGCGCCGAAGGGTTCATGGTCACCGGTACGGACGGCAGCATCGTCTCCGGACGCATCTCCTACACCCTCGGTCTCGAAGGGCCCGCCGTCTCGATCGACACGGCCTGCTCCTCCTCGCTCGTGGCACTGCATCTGGCCGTGCAGGCACTGCGTCAGGGCACCTGCTCCCTGGCCCTGGCCGGCGGCGTCACCGTGATGTCCACGGCCCGTACGTTCGTGGAGTTCAGCCGCCAGCGCGGGCTGGCCCTCGACGGCCGCTGCCGGTCGTTCGCCGACGCCGCCGCGGGCACCGGTTGGGGCGAGGGCGCGGGCATGCTCGTCTTGGAGAAGCTGTCCGACGCGCGCCGCAACGGTCGCCGTATCCTCGCGGTGGTACGGGGCTCCGCCCTGAACCAGGACGGTGCGAGCAACGGCCTCACCGCTCCCAACGGCCCCTCCCAGCAGCGGGTGATCCGCCAGGCGCTGGCCGACGCGGGCCTGAGCACCGCTGAGGTCGATGCCGTGGAGGCGCACGGCACGGGCACGGTGCTGGGCGACCCCATCGAGGCGCAGGCCCTGATGGCGACGTACGGCAGGGGCAGACCGGCCGACGACCCGCTGTGGCTCGGCTCGGTCAAGTCCAACATCGGGCACACCCAGGCCGCCGCCGGTGTCGCCGGTGTCATCAAGATGGTCATGGCGATGCGCAACGGCGTCCTGCCCAAGACCCTGCACGTGGACGAGCCCTCCACGAAGGTGGACTGGGAGGACGGGGCGGTGGAACTCCTCACCGAACCGGTGCCGTGGCAGCGCGACCGCCCGCGCCGCGCGGGGGTCTCCTCCTTCGGTCTCAGTGGCACCAATGCCCACGTCATCATCGAGCAGGCGCCCGACGCCGAAGTGGTCCCGGCTCCCGAGCCGGTCCTCGAACCGGCGGCCGCCACCGTGCTGCCCTACCTCATCACCGCGAAGAGCGAGGCGGCGCTGCGCGCTCAGGCGGGCCGGCTCGCCGAGCGGGTCGCGACCGACCTCGGAGTGCGCCCCGCCGACCTCGGATACTCGCTCGCGACCACGCGTGCCGCGCTGGAGCACCGGGCCGTACTGGTCGCGGACGGCAGGGACGGGCTCCTCGCGGGGCTGCGGTCCACGGCACAGGGCGACGCCCCCGACAGCCTGGTGAGCGGTACCGCCGCCGGACGCGCCAAGGTCGCGTTCGTCTTCCCCGGGCAGGGTTCGCAGTGGGCGGGCATGGCACTCGACCTGCTGGACCGGGCGCCCGTGTTCGCCGCGCACATCCGCTCGTGCGCCGAGGCCTTCCGCCCCCATGTCGACTGGGACCTGCTCGCCGTCCTGCGCGGCGAGCCGGACGCGCCCACCCTGGAACGCGTGGACGTGGTCCAGCCGGTGCTCTTCTCCGTGATGGTCTCGCTCGCCGAACTGTGGCGCGCGCACGGCGTGAAGCCCGCCGCGGTGGTGGGCCACTCGCAGGGTGAGATCGCCGCGGCGTACGTGGCGGGCGCGCTCTCCCTCGAAGACGCCGCCCGCGTGGTGACGCTGCGCAGCCAGGCCATCGCGCGCAGCCTGACCGGGCCCGGCGGCATGATGTCGGTGTCCTCGCCCGCCGACCAGGTCGCGGAACGGCTGGGCCGCTGGGAGGGCCGGCTCTCCGTGGCCGCCGTCAACGGCGCCGGTTCGGTCGCCGTGTCGGGTGACTCCGACGCCCTGGACGAGCTGCTGGCCGAGCTTCAATCCGAGGACATCTGGGCACGCCGGATCCCGGTCGACTACGCCTCACACTCCGCCCATGTGGAGTCCATCGAGGCGGAGTTGCTGGACCTGCTGGCCGACATCACGCCCCGCGCCTCGCGCATCCCGTTCTACTCGACCGTGACCGCCTCGCTGATCGACACCAGCGAGCTCGACGCCGCGTACTGGTACCGCAATCTGCGGCAGACGGTGCGTTTCGAGGAGACCACTCGGGCGCTGCTCGCCGACGGTCACAGTGTCTTCGTCGAGGCCAGCCCGCACCCGGTGCTGTCCATGGGCATCCAGGAGACCGGGGAGGCGGCGGGGCGGCCCGCAGGCGCGCTCGGCTCGCTGCGCAGGAACGAAGGCGGTATGGACCGGTTCCTGCTCTCGCTCGGCGAGGCCTGGGTCCAGGGGGTGCCGGTCGACTGGGAGGTGCCGTTCGCGCCGTACGCCCCGTCGTGGGTGGATCTGCCCACCTATGCGTTCCAGCGCAGGCCGTTCTGGCCGCACCCGGACACCGGAGGTACGGATGTGACCTCGGCCGGGCTCGACACCGCCGACCATCCGCTGCTGGGCGCCGTGGTGGGCCTTGCCGACGCGGACGGTGCGCTGCTTACCGGCCGGATCGGCCTCGACACCCATCCGTGGCTCGCGGACCACGCGGCCGGCGGCACGGTGCTGCTGCCCGGCACCGCGCTGGTGGAGCTCGCGGTGCGCGCGGGCGACCAGGTGGGCTGCGGCCGCATCGACGAACTCACCCTGACCGCACCGCTGTTGCTGCCCCCCAAGGGCGGAGTCCAGCTTCAGGTGTTCGTGGGTGTGCCGGACGCGACCGGTCGCCGTCCGGTCACCGTGCACTCGCGGCCGCCGGCGGAGCTCGGCGAGAGCACCGACCAGCTCAACGACGCCGACGGTTCCGACGCGGCGTGGACGGGGCATGCCAGTGGCTTCCTCGTGCCCGAGACGGCCCACCCGGAGCCTGCTCCCGGCGGGTCGGACGTGTCGGCAAGTTGGCCGCCCGAGGGCGCCGTCGCGCTGGACGTGACGGATCTGTACGCGCGGCTCGACGAGCAGGGGTACGGCTACGGGCCGGCCTTCCAGGGGGTGCGCGCGGCATGGCAGCGCGGCGACGAGGTGTTCGCGGAGGTGGCCCTGCACGAGGACGCCCGCGCCGAGGCCGCCAGGTTCGGACTGCACCCGGCGTTGCTGGACGCGGCTCTGCACGCCGCCGGGCTCGGCCCGTTCGACACCTCTGACGACCCTTCCGGCGAGGCGTCCCCCGACAGCACGGACACCTCCGGCCGGCAGATCCGGCTGCCCTTCAGCTGGAGCGGAGTGAGCCTGCGGGCGGTGGGCGCGGCGGCGCTGCGGGTGCGGGTCTCACCGGCCGGTGACGACGCGGTGAGCCTGCGTCTGTCGGATGCGACCGGCGCTCCGGTCGCATCCGTCGACGCGCTGATCCTGCGCCCGGTCCCGCTCGGCGGTCTCTCGGCCGCCCCGGCACCGCACCGTGACTCGCTGTTCCAGGTGGAGTGGCAGGCGGCGCCGACAGCAGAGGAGAGCCCGTCGGCACGCGTGGTGCCGTGGGCCCCGCTGTTCTGCGACGACGCCACCGGGAGCTCGGCCGGGCCCGAGGCGTCCGCGTACATCCCACTTGCCGCGCACACCCCACTTACCGCGTACACCTCACTGCTGCCGGCCGGCGAGCCGGTGCGCGCCGCGGCGCCGGACGAAGCCGCGGCCCCGCCGGTACCGGAGGTCCTGGTCCTCCCCTGCCCGCCGGTCGACCTCGCGGACGCCGAGCAGGTGCCGCAACGGCTGCGTGACGTGCTCGCCATGGTGCTGAGCGCATTGCAGCAGTGGGTGGCCGAGGAGCGCCCGCCCGCCGCCCGGCTTGCCGTGGTCACCCGGGGCGCCGCAGGTCCCGAGGGGCTGCCGGTGGACGTGGTCGGGGCCTCGGTGTGGGGCCTGGTACGCGCCGCGCAGGCCGAGATGCCGGACTGCTTCGTCCTGGTCGACTCGGACGGTACGCACGAGTCGGCGCAGGCGCTCGCTGCTGCGGTGGTGTCGAGTGGTGAGCCGGAACTGGCCCTGCGCAACGGCCAGACCTACCTGCCCCGACTCACCCGCGCCACCACCACAACCCAGCCCGCCCTCACCGGATTCGAGGACTGGGGACCCGAAGACACCCTCCTCATCACCGGCGGCACCGGAGGACTCGCCACCCTCCTCGCCGAA
>NZ_JBICXU010000067.1:0-6965 GCF_043200435.1 Streptomyces sp. NPDC048416 | reverse complement strand
TAGCGGAGCTATCGGGGCGTTTCGGCAACGCCGCGAGGTGCCGTGCCAGGCGCCGCACCCCCGGCCATGATCCACCAGACACCCCCTAGGGCAGCGGCCGGTGGCCGGGTGCGGCGGGCGCGTCCGCCACCTCCCGGCGGAACAGTGCGGCCCAGAGGAACGGGACACCGAAGAGCGGCGACTCGGGCGTCTCCTCCCGCATGCGGCGCAGGTCGACCTCCGCGAGATCGGAGAAGATCCAGCGCAGCGCCTCAGGCGTGTAGGCGAGCCCGCCCTGCAAGTCGCGTTGACGGTAGAGGTCCATGTCGGTGAGCTCGGACCCCATGCCCTGCTCTCCGGCGGCGAAGCAGGTGAGCGCGAGGTGGCCGCCGGGGGCCAGGACGCGTTCGAGGAACGCCAGGTAACTGACGCGGCGGTGCGGCGCCAGGTGGTGGAAGCACCCCGAATCGACGACCAGATCGTAGGGGCCGCTCACTTCGGGCGTCGTGAAGGCGTCGCCGCGACGGAAACGGACGTCGAGCCCGGCTTCGCGCGCCCGGGCCTCGGCCCAGGCGACGGCGACAGGGGAGACATCGACCGCGTCCACCTCGAAACCGAGCGCCGCCAGGTGGAGCGCGTTGCGGCCCGCACCGCACCCCAGATCGAGAGCCCGGCCCGGGGTGATCAGACCCTGGTCGAGATAGGAGACCAGGGTTTCGTCCGGCTTCGCCACAAAGAACGGGACCGGCTTCGAGCGGTCCGCGTAAAAGCCGTTCCAGAAGTCCTGGCCATCGCCGGTCGCCAAGCGACCCGCCTCGGGTTCGGACGCGAAGAGCCCGTCCAGCAGCGCGAGAACGTCTTCGACAGTGCGTATGGCCCGGTCCATCCGGCCCCCCTTTCCGCAGGGCTCCACCCTAGGATTCGGCACCACAAAACACCAGGTCAGGGCCTATGCGGGGGAGCCGGGAACGGGCTGCTGCGGGCCCGTCGCAAAGGCCGGGCATGTCTGGCTCCCAGCCGTCGTCCGCCGCCCGCTCAGGGGCCCCCGGGGGTCATGCGGAGGTGGTTCTCGCTCGCGCGTGACCGACTGTTTCCACGGATTCCGCTTCCTGCGGGTCGGCCTCCTGGACACTGCCGTTGGCGGCGGGGGTGCGGCTCGCCGACGCGCCCGTGGGGGTGTTACAGTGACCGTCCATAGCGCAACTCCGTGAGCACCACGTCACCGTAGGCATCCCGCTGTTCACCGCCGTCGAGTGCGTAGCCGGAACGCTCGTAGAACCGGCGTGCCGTCCGGTTGCCGCTGAGCACCCACAGCGCCACCAAGCCGAACCCCTCTGCCCCGGCGCGATCGTGGACCGCGTCCAGCAGCGCACGGCCGACCCCATGACCGATCAGGTCCGGCCGGACATAGAGGGCGTACACTTCACCCGCCCGCACCGCGGGCCCGTACGCCTCGCTCATGCGCGACTCGGCGCCCGCCTCCCGGTAGGGTCCGCAACTCACCCAGCCCACGGGACCGGCGCCGGCATCGGCCACGAGGTCGAAACCCCGACGGCGGGGGTCGCGGAACCAGGCGCGGCGTCGGCGCGCGTCGTCCTCGACCGTCATGCCGTCTAGGAAGGACCGCGGGACCATCCCCGCATACGCCGTCTGCCAGCCCCGCACCCGTATGTCGGACACGGCCTCGACATCGGCTTCCGTCATGTCGCGCACCCACACCATCGGGCCACCGTAGGCCGCGGAAGCCGCCCCCAGCACCGTATTTTCGCCCGGCAGGTGGCATCGGGTCGGGTCACGGTCGTCACTCCTCGGGTTCCGGCAGGCGCATGACCTGGCGGACCCGGATGCGCATACGGCGAAGGTCGGGGAAGCGCTGCCGCTGCTCCCGCGACTGCCGGTCGAGCTCCTCCACCAGACGCTGGGAACGCTTCTCCACGTCGAGTTCGTTGAGGATCCGGTCGACCTCCGCGAGCAGCGCCCCGTGCAGCTGCCACTGTCGGGGATGGCGCTGCACCTGCGCGAGCAACAGGTCGGCGACCCGGTCGCGGCTGGCGCGACCGGCCGTCAGCTCCTGCGCCAGCCGCTCCTCGGCCTGCTCGGCATTGGTGCTGACCTGAGTGGTGATCAGCACCGCGAAGCTCTCGACGGCCCGGGCCATGTGGGCGAAGACGTCCCGCAGGGCGAGCCCGATGTCCGGCTCGAAGAGGTGTTCCTCCGTACGTTCCTTGGCGAGGTCGGTGAGCGAGCGGCACACCACGCGCAGCACCACCGCCGAGATCTCCAGGGTGTCGAGCCCGGTACGCAGCACCACCCGCGAAAGCAGCCCCTCCTTGACGCGCGGATTGAACCGAAGGCTGTCCTCGGCCTGCCGCAGGGAGACGTCCACTTGGACGATGTCGTGATCGAGCCGGCGCGCCTCGTGCAGGCGGGCCGCCGCCCTGGCCACCGGGGTGTGTCCGCCGACTTCGTCCCCCAGATCCATGAGCAACCGCCGCATCCGCGCGGCAAGCTCCTCGATGGCTCCGCCGGCGGACTCCACCCACACCGGCGGGGCGAGCAGGACATTGAACAGCATGCCGACACCGGCACCGATCAGGGTCTCCAGGACGCGGTCCCACGCGGTCGCCGACACCCGGGTCACCCCCAGGACGAGCATCGCGCTGATCGCCACCTCGGGGACGAACTCACCGACCTTGACGAAGCGCCCGACCACGAGCGCCGCCAGGATGATCAGCCCCAGACTCCACCAGGTCAGACCCACGAGAGCGCTGAAGCCGACGGCGAGCAGCACACCCACCACGACGGAGTTCACCCTGCGCACGGCGGTGACCAGCGTGGTGTAGAGGGTCACCTGCACCACGAGCAGGGCGGTCAGCGGCGCGGTGAGGGGCGCGGGTTCACTGCTCAGGCGCAAGGCCACCACGTAGGAAATCACCGCGGCCGCCGTGGAGCGCAGGGTCTGCACCACCGCGGGCTCACGGCGGCGACGCGCGAAATCGCGCAGGGGATGAGTGAAATCGAGCAGAGGATGAGTGAACTCCCGCATCATCCACCTCTTCCCGCTCAGCAGGATTCACACACGGAGAGCGGGCCGAAGCGCCGTCCGGACCAACGACCCGTTGCGTCGTCGGGGCACGTGAAGCCGGTGGAGGTGGTAGAGGCGGTGGCAGGGGGTACGGGGCGTGGCATGGGATCTTTGAGTTCGCCGGTGCTGTTGGCGCTGTTCGTCGCCAGTGCGGCAGTGATTTGGTATGCGGGCATCAAGCTGTCGGACACGACGGACGTCCTGTCCGAACGGCTCCATCTGGGCAGCGCGCTGGGCGGGCTCATCATGCTGGCCATCGCGACGAACCTGCCGGAGCTGGCCATCACCGCGAGCGCCGCCATGGACGGACAGCTCGATGTCGCGGTGGGGAACATCCTGGGCGGGATCGCCCTCCAGACCGTGGTTCTGGTGGTGTTGGACATCGCTGGGGTGCGCCCGCGCGCCCCGCTGACCCGGCTGGCGGCCAGTCTCGTCCTGGTCCTCGAAGGCGTACTGGTGATGGTGGTGCTGGCGGTCGTTGTCATGGGCACCCAGCTGCCGAGCGACCTGTCCTTCGCCCGGCTCGACCCCGCTTCCCTGGCCATCAGCGTGCTCTGGATCGTCGGCCTGGTACTGCTCAACAGGGCGGGCAAGGGCCTGTCGTGGCACGAAGGCGGCGACGCGCCCGGCGCCCAGCCCGAGCCGCGCGGCCATTCCAAGGGCAAGAAGGAGAAGTCGGCCACCGACAAGGGCATCGGCACCGCCCGGGCCGCGATCGTGTTCGGCGCCGCCGCTGCGGCGACCCTGGTGGCCGGTGTGGTCATCGAGCGCACCGGTGAGGAGTTCTTCGGCCGGCAGGGCCTGTCCGGCGTCCTGTTCGGCGCCACCGTACTGGCCGCCGCGACCTCGCTGCCCGAGATCAGCACAGGCCTGACGTCCACCAAACTGGGTGACTACCAACTGGCCATCAGCGACATCTTCGGTGGCAACGCGTTCCTGCCGGTGCTGTTCCTGCTGGCCACCCTCATCTCCGGCAAGCCGGTCCTGCCCGCCGCGCACCACACCGACATCTACCTCACCGCGCTCGGCGTCGTCCTGACCGCCGTGTATGTCGCGGGGCTGGTCTTCCGCCCCCGTCGCCAGTACCTGCGGATGGGCGTGGACAGCCTGGCCGTCCTACTCCTGTACGCCGCCGGCATCGCCGGACTCGCCACGATCAGCGGCTGACGACGCGTCACGCGCTCACCCACCGGCGCAGACGTCGAGCGGACACCGACGGAATCCGCCGGACGCGTCCAGGGGCGCCGGTATGCGGGACCCGTGAACGGACCGGTGGCGTCGAGTCCGTAAAGTAGCCGCATGTCAGAAGCCTCCCCCCTGATACGAAGCCTGCGCGCGGCTGTCGACGCGGCACCCGCCGACGTGCCGCTCCGGCTGCACCTGGCCGACCTGTTGCTGGACGCCGGGCACCAGGACGAGGCGGTCACGGAAGCGGCCATCGCGTTGCAGCACGCGCCGGGTGACGGCCAGGCAAGGGCATTGATGGCGCGCGCCATGGGGGCCACCGCCCCCGCCGCCCAAACACCGGGTCCTGCGCTTCCGCGGGATGCGGCGACCCCGCCGACGGAGCCTGTGCAGTCGCGGGATGCGGCGACCCGGCCGACGGAGCCCACGCTTCCGCTGGGCGCGGCAACCCCGCCGGCCGAGCCTGCGCTTCCGCAGGACGCGGCAACCCCGTCGGCCGAGTCCAAGGCCGACAGCACCTTCAACTGGGGCGCCGCCGCCGACCAGATCAAGGACGTCCTTCCGCCCCGCTTCGTGGAAGGACCCCTCACCACCGACGGCAGCGGCGATCCCGAGGATGCTCCCGCCTGGGACGTCGACGCCCCGGGCGCCGTACGTCTGGCCGACGTCGGCGGCATGCGGGAGGTCAAGGACCGCCTGGAAGCCGCCTTCCTCGCGCCGCTGCGCAACCCCGAGCTGCGCAAGCTGTACGGCAAGAGCCTGCGCGGCGGCCTCCTCCTCTATGGGCCTCCCGGCTGCGGCAAGACCTTCGTGGCACGCGCCGTCGCGGGCGAGCTGGGTGCCAGCTTCCTGTCCGTGTCGGTCAACGACGTGCTCGACATGTGGATGGGCAACTCCGAGCGCAACATGCACGAACTCTTCGAGACCGCCCGCCGCCAGGCGCCCTGCGTCGTGTTCCTCGACGAGCTCGACGCCCTGGGCGGCAAGCGCAGCCGCACGCAGAGCGCGGGCATGCGCAACACCGTCAACCAGCTCCTGACCGAGCTCGACGGCATCAACGCCGCCGCCAACGAAGGCGTCTTCGTACTCGCCGCGACGAATGTCCCCTGGGACGTCGACATCGCGCTGCGTCGACCCGGCCGCTTCGACCGCACGCTCCTCGTGCTGCCCCCGGACGCACCGGCACGCGAGACGATTCTCCGCTACCACCTGCGTGAACGCCCCATCGAGAAGGTCGACTTGGGCAAGCTGGTCAAGCTGACCGACGGCCTGTCCGGTGCCGACCTGGCCCATCTGTGCGAGTCCGCGGCGGAGATGGCACTCCTCGATTCGGTGCGCACCGGCGTCGTCCGCATGATCGGCATGAAGGACCTGCTCGGTGCCGCCAAGCAGACGGTGCCCTCGACGGAGCCCTGGTTCGCCTCGGCGCGCAACGTGGCGATGTACGCCAACGACGGCGGTATGTACGACGACCTGGTCGCCTATCTCAAGAAGAGGCGGAAGCTGTGACCACGCTGCACCCGACCGTCGAACGGGCCCAAGCCCTGATCGAGTTCGAACGTTACGACCAGGCCCTGGAGCTGCTGGGCCGCCACCTCGCCGAGGATCCCGGGGACGTACGCGCCTGGGTCAAGATCGGTTACTGCCGTTTCCATACCGAGGGACCGCGGCAGGCGAAGGAGGCGGCCGACGAAGCCCTCAAACTGGACCCCGAGGACTACGGCGCGCTGATGCTGCGCGCCCGGGCGATCGTGGACGACGGTGGCTGGCTCGTCGTCGAACCCGTACTGCGTGAGGCGGTCCGCGTGGCTCCCGAGGAGTCCTACCCCCGTGCCATGCTCGCGGACGCCATGTGGCGCTCCGCGTTGGTCACACACGCACGGAACACGGGCCCGGGAAAGCTCAGTTACGCCGAAATCGATCGTGTCACCGCCGAGGCGGCCAACGTGG
Organism: Streptomyces sp. NPDC048416; assembly: GCF_043200435.1. NCBI lineage: Bacteria > Bacillati > Actinomycetota > Actinomycetes > Kitasatosporales > Streptomycetaceae > Streptomyces > Streptomyces sp. NPDC048416. Next base: position 766 of record NZ_JBICXU010000067.1, on the reverse strand, counting down.
TCATGGAGGCACTGCGACTGGGCCCCGAGGACCTCTACGCCCACGAGATCGCGCAGCGCATCGCCGAGGCGGCGGGCAACGGCACCGTCTCCGACCAGCTCGACGAGGCCATTCTCCGCATCGACCCCACGCACTCCGAAGCCCTCGGCCGCCAGACGAAGAAGGCCGCGGAGGCGCCGGGCGTGAACGCCGTACAGGCCGCCGAGCTGTACGCGGGCGCGCTGGCCGGCCGGCCCGACTCTCCCGGGATGCGGCAGCAGCTCGACCGCGCCACCTACCGCCTCCTGCGTGGCACCCGATGGTTGGCTCTGCTCTGCCTGGTCACGGCGGGCGCCATGATCAACCTGTTTCCCTCGGACGACCACCCGGCCCCCGAACTGCCCATACCCATCGGCCAGCGCCTGTGGTCCGTTGTGATCATGGGGGCGATCTGGGGCTTCGGCGCCTGGCGCCGCTACCACAAGCTCCGCGCCGGGGTGCAGCTCAACGTCCGCTCGCTGATCCGTCGCGGTCGCTGGGCCCGCGTCGTGCTGGCGCAGTCGGGCTGGGCCATGCTCTGCGCCCTGCTGGTCGCCGGGCCTCCCTGGACGACCCTGGCCACGCCACGCCTCCTGTTCTGGGCCGGGCTCGTACCCGTGGTGGCCACCATCTGGTTCGACAAGAAGAAGGCACGCTAGGGGGTGTCTGGTGGATCAGGGTCGGTCAGGGTGCGGCGCCTGGTGCGGTGCATCGCAAGGCGCCGGAACGTCGTGATAGCGGAGCTATC
>NZ_JBICXU010000066.1:0-8288 GCF_043200435.1 Streptomyces sp. NPDC048416 | reverse complement strand
CCCCCAAGACATGCGATCGACAGGGGGAGAAAGTCATGCCAACTCCGGAGGCCGGGCGCCCCATTGCGAGGCAACCAAAACGGTAATGGGGGGGGGTCGCCGGGTGCGGCACCGGGCCGCCGGCAATGCGTACTTCCCGGCAGCCGACTGCGCGCACTTCCCGGCCGCCGACCGCGCGCACTTCCCGGCCGTCGGCAATGCGTACTTCCCGACCGCCGTCGACCGGCAGACCACCCTGCTCAGCATCGAGCGCTGCCGCCCGGACGGACGTCAGATGGCGTAGCCGTACTGGTCCGGTACTCTTACCTCGCCGCCCAGTTCGCGGGCGGCCCGGCGGGCCCACGACGGGTCGCGCAGAAGCTCGCGGCCCAGCAGGACCGCGTCGGCCTCGCCGTTCGCGAGGATCTTCTCGGCCTGCGCGGGCTCGGTGATCATCCCGACGGCCGCGACCGCGAGCGGGCTCTCGGAGCGGACCCGTTCGGCGAACGGGACCTGGTAGCCGGGCCCGGTCGGGATGCGTACGCCCGAGGCGTTGCCGCCGCTCGACACGTCCAGGAGGTCCACCCCGTGCTCCTTGAGCAGCGCGGCGAGACGCACCGTGTCGTCGGTGTTCCAGCCGCCCTCGTCCAGCCAGTCGGTGGCCGAGACGCGGAAGAAGAGCGGCAGCTCCTGCGGCCACACCGCCCGTACGGCGTCGGTCACTTCGAGGGCGAAACGGGTGCGGTTCTCGAACGAGCCGCCGTACGCGTCGGTGCGCCTGTTGGAGTGCGGGGAGAGGAACTGGCCGATCAGATAGCCGTGCGCCCCGTGGATCTCGACGACCTTGAAACCGGCGTCGAGCGCCCGCCGTGCCGCGTCCGCGAACTCGCGGGTGATCTCGTGGATCTGATCGACCGTCAGTTCCGTGGGCACCGTGTGCTTCTCGCTCCAGGCCACCGGGCTCGGCCCGAGTGGCTGCCAGCCCTCCTCGCCGCCCGGCTTCAGCGGCGCGCCGCCGCGCCAGGGACGGTCCGTCGACGCCTTGCGCCCGGCGTGCGCGAGCTGGATGCCGGGGACGGTGCCCCGGCTCTCCAGGAACGCGGTGATCCGGCGCAGCGCCGCGACCTGGGTGTCGTTCCAGATGCCCAGGTCCGCCGGTGAGATCCGGCCCTCGGGGCTGACGGCCGTGGCCTCCAGGAGGATCAGGCCCGTGCCGCCTGCGGCGCGCGCCGCGTAGTGCGCGAAGTGCCAGTCGTCGGCCACGCCCGCGTTGGGCCCGAAGGCCTCGGCGGAGTACTGGCACATCGGCGCCATCCAGACCCGGTTCGGGATGGTCAGGGATCGCAGGGTGTAGGGCGAGAAGAGGGCACTCGCGCCAGACGCGCTCGCAGCAGACACGGCAACTCCAGTCAAAACGGCCCGTGGCGCCGGTGCGGCGCCGGGTTCGCTTCGTACGGTACTCGTCGTAGTACGGGGGATGTCAAACTACGATGGCTCTCGTACAATGAGGTCCGTGACCACCGCGACCAGCACCCGTGAACTCGCCCATCCGGCGCGCGAGGAGATCCGCCTGGAGAGCGTATTGCACGCTCTCTCCGACCCGATGCGGATGCGGGTGGTCCGTTCTCTCGCCGCCGGCGACGGTGAGCTGTCCTGCTCCTGCTTCGTGCTGCCCGTCACCAAGTCGACGTCCACCCATCACTTCCGGGTTCTGCGCGAGAGCGGCGTGATCCAGCAGGCCTACCGTGGCACCGCCAAGATGAACGGGCTGCGCCGCGCGGACCTGGACGCGCTCTTCCCCGGCCTGCTCGACAGCGTCCTGGACGCCGCACGCCGTCAGGCCGAACGGCTCGGCGACGACGCCTGACGGCCCCGTACGCCCCGTACGCCCCCTGCGTCCAGTGCACCCCGTGCGCCCGGCTCACCTCAGGGGCCTCAGCGGCTCCGGTCGCCTCGGTCGCCCCGGTGGCCTCAGGGCATGCCGGACGCGGCCGTCAGGAGCCCGTCCCAGTCGGGGATCTTCACCGAGCGGCGGCCCAGCGACCGGCCGAGTTCGGCCTCGGCGCGCTCGATCGCGAGCCAGCCCTGCCAGGTCACCGGCTCAAGGCCCAACTCCCGGAGCGCGTCAAGGGGTTCGGGTGCCACCGGGCGTCCGGTGAGGAGCGGGGCGTCCTGGAGCAGCGAGGTGACCGTCTCCTTCGCGCAGGGGCGGTTGGTGCCGATCACCCCCGTCGGCCCGCGCTTGATCCAGCCCGCCACGTACTCGCCGGGAGCGGCGGCCCCCTCCCGGAGCACCCGGCCGCCCGCGTGCGGCACCGTCCCGGTCACCGGGTCGAAGGGCAGTCCGGGCGGCGCCACCCCGCGGTAGCCGACCGCCCGCAGCACCAGCTGTGCCTCGATCTCCTCGTACGTGCCGGTGCCGAGCGTTCCGCCCGCGCCGTCCGGCGCCGTCCGCTCGAAACGCACCGCGCCCACCGCGCCCTCCCGCTCGACGAGCTCCACGGGGCGCAGATAGAACCGCAGGTGCAGCAGGCGGGCATCGGGCCGCGGGGGCGCCCGGCCCAGCCGCGCAGCACCTCCACGTTGCGCCGTGCGGGCGCCGAAAGCGCCGTGGGATCGAGGAATCCGGGGTCGCGCGTCAGCTCCTCGTCGGCCACCGTCACGTCGGCCCCCGGCAGCGCGCCGAGCTCCCGCAGCTCCTTGGTGGTGAACCTGGCCTGCGACGGCCCTCGCCGGGCCGCCATGTGCACCTCGCGCACCCGGCTGACGGCGAGCGCGCCGAGTGCGGACTGCGGCACGTCGGTCGGGTGCAGCTCGTCGGCGCCCCGAGACAGCATGCGGGCGACGTCCACGGCCACGTTGCCCGCGCCGATCACCACCGCGGAGCGGGCGCCCAGGACGAATCCGCCGGGGTCGCAGTCGGGATGCGCGCTGTACCAGGACACGAATTCGGTGGCCGAGAAGCTGCCCGGCAGCCCCTCGCCCGGAATCCCCAGGTGCCGGTCCGTGGTGGCGCCGACGCAGTAGACCACCGCGTGGTAGAGCCGCAGCAGCACGTCCGGCGGGACACCGCCGGGGCCGCCGACCTCGACGTGCCCCAGAAAGCGGATCCGCGGGTCCTCCAGGACCGTGCGCAGGTTGTTCTGCAGCGACTTGATCTTCTCGTGGTCCGGGGCGACCCCGTAGCGGACCAGTCCGTACGGGCACGGCAGCCGGTCGAGGACGTCCACCCGGACGTCCGCGACCGCGCTCTGCTCCACCAGGCTCTGGGCGGTGTAGACACCGCTCGGTCCGGATCCGACGACGGCGACGCGCAGCATGGCGGGCGCTCCTTGGGACGAGGAACCGCAGAAGTCCGCAGACGCCTTCAGGATGGCACCACCCGGTGTGCCGCGGACAGTCCCGGGCCGCCGATCAGGGGGCGGGGTGCGGCGGTGCGCCCAGTTCCCAGTCGAGTCCGTAGCGCTGGAACAGCTCGGTGCGCAGGGTCGCCGGGCTCATGGGCGCGCCCGGCAGCAGCGCGGCGAAGACGGCGCCCATGAGATTGGCGCGCAGCATCGGGTAGTCCGTGTCCACGTCCTGAGACCCGTACCGCTCCACGGTGTCGCGCAGAAGGCCGGCCAGGCGCTGCTGCTCGGGGCACTGCACGAAACCCTCCGCCTGCAGTATCCCCGCCATGTGCGCCCGCATGAGGACGGGCTGGGAGTGGGAAAGCCCGAGGATCGCGTCGATCGCGCGGGCCAGTCGCTCGCGTCCGTCGCTGGTGCGGGGCTCACGCTCAAGCCCGGCCTCCAGGGTCAGACGCATGAGGCGGTGCACGGCGGACTGGAGCAGTTGACGCTTGCCCGGGAAGTAGTACGACACCAGGCCGCGGGCCGAGCCCGCCCGGTCCGCGATGTCGCCGAGGGTCGTCGCCTCGTAGCCCCGTTCCGCCACCAGCTCGACGGTGGCTTGCAGCAGCCGCTCGCGAGAACGTCTGCGCAATTCTTCATTGACCGATGCGCTGCGCGGGGACATGCTGTAACTCCTGCGTTGACTGGCTGAGAGCCAATATACTCAGGCTGTCGCGGGACGGTATCCCTTTCCTGGGGTCTGACCTGCGCGTGGGCTGCTCGTTCGGGGTGACGCGGGGGATCACCCCGAACGGGTGACCCCTTTTCAGGTTTCCCGGTTTTCCAATTTCCGGCCTTCCGGCCGTTTCGGCCGCCCCCCCCACGATCGCGCCCGCAGCCGTGGTCCCGCTGCCGGGCGCGCCGTTGTCCGCTCCGGCTGCTCAGCGGTCTGTTCCGGCCAGCGCGAGCACCGCACGCAGAGCGTCCGGGCGCTCGTCCACCGGCAGGTGGTCCACGAAGTGCACGGCGCAGCCGAGCGCCGCGGCGCCGCCGTCCGCCACCCGGCTGTCGCCCACCATCAAGACCTCGCCCGGCTTCTGCCCGAGCGCGTCGCAGGCCGCCCTGAACAGCCGCTCGTCCGGTTTCTGCGCGCCGTGCTCGAAGGACAGCACGTACGTGTCCACGAAGGAGTCGAGGCCGTGCGCGTGAAAGACCGGCCGCAGGTCCCAGCCGATGTTGCTCACCACGCCGATCGTGATGTCCCGCTCCCGCAGAGCGGCGAGAACCGGCCGCGCGTCGGGGTAGGGGCGCCAGGCGGCCGGGGTCATGTGGCGGTCGTAGAGCACGTCGTACAGCCGCGGATCGGGCAGCTCCACCTCACGCGCCAGGCCCGTGTAGGTCCGGCGGTGGAGGTCCCCGCTGCTGTCGCGCACGCTCCACAACTGCGCCAGATGCCCGGGCATCCGCAGCGGACTGGCGCCACCGGGCAGGGCGCCTGCCTCCTCCAACTCCCTTGCGTACCGGGTCAGTTCATCCTGCGACAGCGTGATGGCGCAGGCGTCGAGACCGGCGCGGAGCCAGTCGCTCGTGGACTCGACGCGAAAGAGGGTGCCGGAGAAGTCGAAGAGAACGCCCTTGATCGTCATGCCCGGATCCTCGCGCGCTCAGCGTGTCCGGTTCAAGACCTGGGCGTTGTTGGGCCATCGCGCTCAGCGTGTCCGGTTCAAGACCCGGGCGTCGCCGGGCCGTCGCGCTCGGCCTGTCCGGTTCAGGGCCCGGGCGTCGCCGGTGGCCCTTCGCGCTCAGCGCACCCCAGCCAACGCCAGGCGCCGGTAAGCCGCCGCGCTCAGGGCGACGACGGCGGCCCCCGTCAGCCAGCCGCCCACCACGTCTGAGCACCAGTGCACGCCGATGAACACCCGGGTGAACCCCACTCCGAGCGCGCTGACGACGCCGGCCACCAGGACGGCCGTACGCACCCGGCGCCGGGCCCCGAGCAGTGCGAGCAGCCACACCAGCAGCCCGAAGGCGACGGTCACGCTCAGGGCGTGGCCGGAGGGGAACGCGGCGTACGAGGCGGAGGCCACCGGGTCCGGCCACCGCGGCCGTTCGCGGCCGACGGCCGCCTTGAGGCCCTGCTGCACCGCCGTACCCGCGGCGCTCGTCGCCGCGACCCACAGGGCGAGCAGGCGCTCACCGCGCCACAGCAGGACGGCCGCGGTCACCGCGAGCAGGGCACGCATCGTCCACGGGTCCCACACCCAGTCGGTCAGCACCCGGTTCACGCGGGTGAGACCGGGATCGGCGATCGCCCGCCGATGCAGCGCGTCGGCGACGACCCGGTCCAACGACATCAGCGGACCCCACTCGGCCGCCACCAGGACCAGGAGGAGCCCGGTGAGCGCGGCACAGACGAGCCCGATGCGCAGCGCCGCCGTAGCGCGCGTGGGTGCGGGGGCGGGGGCGGGTGCGGTGAGCATGGCACCGATCCAACCCGATGCCGCGGACAACGGGCCAGGGTCTTTCGTGCGGACCGGGCTCCAGGGACCGGTGTGGACCGGCCCGGATCGGGGCGCGGCGGCGGACCCCGCGAGCGCGGCGTGATCCGAACGAGAGGCGCTAGGGGGTGTCTGGTGGATCAGGGTCGGTCAGGGTGCCGTGCCAGGCGCCGCACCCCCGGCCATGATCCACCAGACACCCCCTAGCCCAGGGCGTGCAGCCCCGGCACGAGCGCCACGATCAGCGGGACGGCCGGCACGAGCGCGGCGTACGCGGTCAGCCGCAGACGGTGGGTCGCGGACAGCCGGGGGGCCGCGGAAAGGAGCCGGTGCACGCGCTGGGGGAGCTCGCCGTCCGGGGCCGGACAGGGCCCGAACACCCCGCGGTGCTCGTTGAGTTCGACCAGGGCGAGCGCGATCGTGAGGCGGCCGAAGCGGCGCGAGGCCACGTCGTCGGCGGCCAGTTCCACCAGGCGGTGCATCTCGTCGCGGAACGCGGCGAACACCGGCACCTGCGGGAACCCCCGGGCGAGCGCGCCCGAACAGTGCAGCAGCCAGTCGTGCCGGGCTCGCGCGTGCCCCAGTTCGTGGGCGAGCACCGCGTCCAGCTGATGGCCCTTCAGACGCTGAAGTGCCGCCGTGGTGATGACCAGTTGGGGCATCTGCCCCGGCAGCCACCAGGCGTCGGGCCGGGCCGCCTCCAGGACCACAAGGCGCTCTCCCGAGGGTTCCTCGCCGGGCAGCAGCGGCGAACGCAGGCGCAGCTGCGCGCGACGCCTGCGCCTGCGCGCCCAGCTGTCCCTGATCTCGCGGGTGAGCATCGCCCCGGTCCAGGCGCCGCCCAGGAAGAGCACCACCGCGAGCGCCGCCGACCACGGGCCGTACGGGCCGAGCGCGTACGCCTCGACGACCGCCCGCGGCGCCGGCGCGAACACCTGGCCCCGCACGGTCTGCCAGGCGGAGGCGGCACTGAAGACCATCGCGAGCCCGAAACAGAGCAGCACCGCGGCCACGACGCACTGCCACACCCACAGCGCCACCACCGGCTCACGCTCGACCCAGTGGGCACGGGCGAGGAGCCGCGGCGCGGCGACGGCGGACACCAGGCCGAGCACCAGCAACGCGAGGGAGACCGTCATGGTCTCAGCCTATGAGCGGGGCCGCCGTCATAGGTATGTCCGCGAGCATCAAGTGACGTACGCCACCTCATCACACCGCCCGCCGCGCCCCCGGCGCCCCGGTCAGACCGTCACCAGCATCGCCAGCATGGCGATGCCCATGGACAGGCGGCACGCCAGGGCCAGTTCGGGCCGGGCGCCCCAGGACTCGGGGGGCGCGCCGCTCGCCGGCTCACCCCTGGGCCTCGCACCGCCCCCCGCCGAGGGCAACAGCCGCGCCCCGGCCGACAGGACGTAACCGGCGAAGTACAGCAGCAGCACTCCGGTCAGCAGGGGCACCCCGCCCGCCGAATGTCCCTCGTGTCCGGCGTGGCCGCTCCCCGGCGCCGCCATCGCGAGCGCCATGTAGACCATCGCGAGCGAACCCACCACGTGGTGCAGATGGTGCGCAGCGCCCCGCGCCAGCCACAGGGCTCGCAGCGCGCCGCCCCCGAAGACCATCGCGTACGCCGTCGACAGCCAGGGACCCGGCGGGGCGAACGCGGCCGGCGCGGCCATCGCGGCCATCCCGAACCCCATCACCGCCTCGCCGCCCGCCGCGCTGCGGGCCCGCGCGGAGCCGCTGCGCAAGCGCAGCAGACAGTACGAGCCGGTCACCGCGCACAGCGCGACGAGCAGCCAGCCGGGCACCACAGGACCGTGCACGGCGTACCTCCCCGTTCGATGTCGCCCGCCGCCAAGTCGATGCCCAACCGCGGGGCGGCATACGCGGGCGCAGGGACACACGGGGGGAGCGCGCGGGGGTCGCGGCGAGCCCGCGGCGGGCGCCGGGAGGCGGGCCCCCGCGAATGTCCGGCGCCGCCGCGCAGGTCAGGGACGCGAGCGCAACGGGTGGCCGGCCGGGACCTCCACGATCACGATGCGGACGCCGTCCGGGTCCTCGATCCACATCTCGACCAGCCCCCAGGGCTCGCGCACCGGAGGCCGCACGATGGCGACCCCGCGCCGCACCAGTTCGTCGTGGGCCAGGGCCGCGTCCTCGACCTGGAGCCAGAGCCGCAGGCCCGGCGCGGGCGGCTCGTCGGAGCGCCCCGAGACCTCAAGGAATCCGCCGCCGAGGAAGTACACCGTGCCGCGTTCGGGCCCCGTGCCGAACTCGCGGTAGACGCAGAGCCCCAGCCGCTCGCCGTAGAAGGCGCGCGACCGCTCGGGGTCGGTGGGGCGCAGAAGGATCCGGCTGCTCAGTACATGCACCATGCCGCACGAGCCTAGACGAGTCATTCCGATGTGATCAGTGGTCGTAAGCGATCAGTGACCGCGTGATGGGCTGGCGGGTCTTGTGGTTGTGCCAGATCGCGGCG
>NZ_JBICXU010000065.1:0-10060 GCF_043200435.1 Streptomyces sp. NPDC048416 | reverse complement strand
GGCACATCCTGATGCGCGAACGCCTCCAGACACCCCTCACGCACCCGCCCCAACAACTCACCGAACGACGGATCACCCGACACATCCGTCCGCACCACCAACGTATTCACGAAGAAGCCGATGAGGTCGTCCAGGCCCTCGTCCATCCGCCCCGCGACCGGCGAACCCACCACGACGTCCGATCCCGCACCCAGCCGTGACAGCAGGCTCGCGAGGCCGGCGTGCAGCACCATGAACAGGGTGACGTCCGCGGACCGCGCCAGGTCCCGGAGTCCGGCGTGCAGGTCGGCGCCGATCTCGAAGCCGATCACTTCACCCTGGTACGTCGCCGACGCGGGACGCGGCCGGTCCCCCGGCACTGTCACCTCTTCCGGGGCGGCGTCCAACTGGCTTAGCCAGTAGGCGATTTGGCCGCCCGCCACACTCGACGGGTCGTCCACGTCCCCCAGTACCTCGTGCTGCCACACGGTGTAGTCCCCGTACTGCACCGGCAGCGCCGGCCACACCGGGGCCTCGCCGCCGGACCGGGCCGCATACGCCGCCACCAGGTCACGTGCCAACGGGCCCGCCGACCACCCGTCCCCCGCGATGTGATGCAGCACCAGCACCAGGACCGCGTCATCGCTCCCGGTCACATCGAGCAGGTGGGCGTGGACGGGGACGTCGCGATCGAGGCGGAAGCCGTGCCGGATGGTCTCGGCGATGCGCGGGGTGGTCTGCGGTTCCTCGACCGGTTCGACGGTGAGGGGCACCCGCGCCTCGGCCAACGGCAGCACACGCTGGTACGGTCGGCCGTCCCTCTCGGGAAAGACCGTGCGCAGCGACTCATGGCGTGCCACGACATCGTTGATGGCGGCCTCCAGCGCGTCGCGGTCGACGTCGCCGGTGAGGCGCAGGGCGAAGGGCATGTTGTAGGTCGCCGAGGGGCCTTCGAGTTTGTGCAGGAACCACAGCCGCTGCTGCGCGTACGACAGCGGCAGCAACTCCGGACGCGGGCGCGCCTCCAACGCGGCACGCACCCGTCCCGAGCCCAGCCGGCGAACCAGCCCGGCGACCGTCGGCGCCTCGAACAACACCCGCAACGGCAGCTCGACGCCCAGGACACGACGGACCCTGCTCACCAGACGCGTCGCCAACAGCGAATGACCACCCAGCTCGAAGAAACTGTCGTCCACCCCGACCGACGCCACCCCCAGAATGGCCCCGAACAGGCCGCACAGAATTTCCTCCTGCTGTGTGCGGGGAGCTGTCGCGGTGTGTCCGGCGTAGTGCGGGGTGGGGAGTGCTGCCCTGTCGACTTTTCCGTTCCGTGTCAGGGGCAGCGCGTCCAGCACCATGACCGCGGACGGCACGAGGTAGCCCGGCAGTACTTTCTGAAGGTCGGCGCGCAGCGACTCGGGGGTGATCTCGGCGACCGGCATCGGCACGGGTGCGGGTGCGGGTGCGGGTGCGGGGATCACGTATGCGGCGAGCCGTGTCTCGCCCGCGTGCACGAACGGCGTCACGACTGCCTGTCGCACCGCGGGCAGCCGTCGCAGCGCCTCTTCCACTTCACCGGGTTCGACCCGGAAGCCGCGGATCTTCACCTGGTCGTCGGACCGGCCCAGGTACTCCAGTTGTCCGTCCGTGTTCCAGCGGACGATGTCGCCGGTGCGGTACATCCGGTTGCCCGGCACGTCGAACGGGCACGCCACGAACCGTTCCGCCGTCATGCCCGGCCGGCGGACGTAGCCGCGTGCGAGGCCCGGGCCCGCCAGGTACAGCTCGCCGGGCGCGCCCGGAGGCACGGGGCTCAGGTTGCCGTCCAGGACGAAGACGCGGGCGCCGATGACCGGAGTGCCGATGGGCGCGTTCGGCCCGTCAAGCGCCGGGCTTGTGGTGGCGTAGACGGTGGCCTCGGTCGGGCCGTAGGCGTTGACCATCAGGCGTCCGGCGGACCAGCGTGCGGCCAGGGCGGGCGGGCATGCCTCGCCCGCGACCACCAGGGACCTCAGATCGGGCAGGGTGGATTCGGCGGAGTCGGGGAGGGTGGCGAGGACGGACGGCGGGATGAAGAGGTGGGTGGCCCGGTGAGTGGCGAGCGCGGCGGCGAGCTGTTCGCCGACCAGGTGCTCGGTGCCGGTCTGTATGAGCGCGGCGCCGACGGTGAAGCCCGTCAGGAGTTCCATCACGGACACGTCGAAGTTGGACGAGGTGAACTGAAGGGTGCGGCTGCCTTCGCCGAGGCGGAAGCGCCCGGCGGTCGCGGTCAGGCCGGCGAGGCCCGCGTGGGTGACGGTCACGCCTTTCGGGGTGCCGGTGGAGCCCGAGGTGTAGATGACGTACGCGGTGTTGGACGGGCGCAGGGGTGCCGTGCGGTCGCCGTCCCGGGGTGCTCGCGTGGGCTGCCGGTCCCAGGCGGCGGTGGTGGCGGGGTCGTCGGTGAGGAAGAGCGGCGCTGGTGCGTCCACGGCTCGGGTGGCCAGCACGAGTGCGGGCCGGGCGTCGGAGATCAGGTAGGCGATGCGTTCGGCGGGATGTCCCGGGTCGACCGGCAGGTAGGCCGCGCCGGCCTTGAGGACGCCGAGTAGGACGGCGATCTGGGTGCGGGAGCGGTCGACGGCGACGCCGACCGCAGCTTCGGGGCCGGCGCCCTGGGTGATGAGCCAGTGGGCGATCTGGTTGGCGCGCGCGTCGAGTTCTGCGTAGCAGACCGTGCCGTCGGCGTCGATCAGCGCGGGTGCGTGCGGGGTGGCGCGTACCTGCCTCTCGAAGAGTTCGGGCAGGGTCGCCTCCGTCTCGGTGTGGGGCGAAGTGCTCCAGGTGGCCAGGGTGTGCCGTTCGTCGGCGTCGAGAATGTCCAGTGCGCCGACACGGCGGCGCGGGTTCTCGGCCGCGGCGGCCAGCAGGCGGGTCCAGCGGGCCGCGAAGGCGTTCACGGTGGCGGCGTCGTAGAGGTCGGTGGCGTACTCGATCAGGCCGGTGATTCCGGCAGCCCTGCCGTCCTCGTCGAAGCTCTCGACGAGGTTGAGGGTGAGGTCGAACTGCGAGCCGCCGGGGGCCGGTTCGAGGAGCTGGGTGTGCAGACCGGGCAGGTCGAAGCGCAGGTCCGCGTTGTTCTGGAGGGCCAGCATGACCTGGATGAGCGGGTGGTGAGCGGTGGAGCGCTGCGGGTTGAGCTTTTCCACCAGGTACTCGAAGGGGATGTCCTGGTGGGTGTAGGCGGCCAGGCTGGTCTCCCTGACCTGCGCGAGCAGGTCGGCGAACGCGGGGTCGCCGGAGGTGTCGGTGCGCAGGATCAGGGTGTTGACGAAGAAGCCGACCAGGTCGTCCAGGTTCTCGTCGGTGCGGCCTGCGATGGGCGAGCCGACCGCGATGTCCGTGCCGGCGCCCAGCCGTGAGAGCAGGGCCGCGAGGCCGGTGTGCAGGACCATGAACAGGGTGGCGTCCGCCGAGCGGGCCAGTTCCCGCAGCGCGGCGTGTGCCGGGGCGTCGAGTGTGAACGCGACCTCGGCGCCTTGCTTGGACGCGACGGGGGGCCGTGCCCGGTCCGTGGGGAGGCTCACGATCTCGGGCAGAGCCGCCAAGTGTGCGGCCCAGTAGGCCGCTTGGCGGGTGAAGAGAGCGTCGGGGTCAGTGTCGTCGCCGAGCAGTTCGTGCTGCCAGAGGCTGTAGTCGGCGTACTGCACGGGCAGCGCGGACCACGTCGGCCGGTGACCGTCGCGGCGGGCGGTGTAGGCACTCTTGAGGTCGTCGGCGAGCGGACCGAGCGACCAGCCGTCCCCGGCTATGTGATGGATCGTCAACACAAGGACGTGGTCGTCCGGAGCGCTCCTGAGCAGCGTGGGCCGGACGGGGATTTCACGGTCGAGTTCGAAGCGGTGGCGGACACATTCCTCCACCCGTGCGTCGAGTCCGTCCGCCGGGGCCGGCTCCGCAGTCAGTCGCAGACGTACGTCCGCGGCGTCCAGGACGCGCTGGTGGGGCTGTCCGTCGACGTCGGGGAAGATCGTGCGCAGCGGTTCGTGCCGCGCGATGACGTCGTTGAGCGCGGCCTCCAGGGCGGTGATGTCGAGTGTGCCGGTGAGCCTGAGCGCGAGCGGCATGTTGTACGTCGCCGACGCGCCCTCGAACTTGTACAGGAACCACAGCCGGCGCTGCGCGAACGACAAAGGAAGCGCTTCCGGCCGCTCCCGCCGCTCCAGCACCGGACGCGACCCCGCACCCGAGAGCCGACCGGCGAGCCCCGCCACCGTCGGCGCGTCGAACAACGCCCGCAACGGCAACTCCACCCCCAACACCGCACGCACCCGACTCACCAACCGGGTCGCCAACAACGAATGCCCACCCAGATCGAAGAAATCGTCGTCCACACCCACCACCGGCACCCTCAGGACGTCCGCGAAGAGGGTGGCGAGAATCTGTTCCTGCGGTGTGCGGGCGGCCCGCCTGGAGGTGCCGGAGAAGTCGGGGGCGGGCAGTGCCGCCCGGTCCAGCTTGCCGCTGGGCGTGCGCGGTACGGCGTCGAGCACGACGAAGGCCGAGGGCACCATGTAGTCGGGCAGCCGGTCACGGGCCGCGTCCCGCACCGCGGACACCGACAGTTCGCTCCCCGGCTCCGGGACCAGATGGGCGACGAGCCGGCTCGCGCCGTCCTGCTGCTCGTGGGCCGTCACCACGGCCTGGGCGACGTCCGGGTGTCCGCGCAGCACGGCCTCGATCTCGCCCGGTTCGATGCGGAAGCCGCGGATCTTCACCTGATCGTCGGCGCGACCGAGGTATTCCAGCCGGCCCTCGGCGTTCCAGCGGGCGAGGTCGCCCGTGCGGTACATGCGCGCACCGGGACCGGCGAAGGGGCAGGCGACGAACCGCTCGGCCGTGAGGCCGGGGCGGGCGACATAGCCACGGGCCAGGCCCGCCCCCGACACGTAGAGCTCTCCCGGCACGCCAGCCGGGGCCAGTTCGAGCCGGTCGTCGAGCACCAGCGCGGCGAGGCCGGGCAGGGGCCGCCCGATCGGCACCACCGCGGTCTGCCCGCCGGGCGGCAGCGGGTTCATCGTGGCACCCACGGTCGATTCCGTGGGCCCGTACGCGTTGATCATCCGGCGCCCCGGTGCCCATCGCGCGGCCACGTCGGGCGGGCATGCCTCGCCAGCGACGGCCAGCGTGGTCAGGTGGGTGAGCCGGTCCGGCCCATGGGTGTCCTCCAGGGTGACCAGGACGGACGGCGGGAGCGTGGCGTTGGTGATCCGCTCGCGGTGCAGCAGCTCACCGAGCTCCCGTCCTGCGATGCCGGTCTCCTCGGGAATCACGAGGGTCGCCGCGGCGCTGAAGGCGGTCACCATCTCGGAGACCATGGCGTCGAAGCTGGACGGCGAGAACTGGAGCACCCGGTCACCGGGGCCCAGCGCGAAAGCGGCCCGCTTGGCCGCCGCGAGCCCGGCGATCCCGGCGTGCGTCACCTCGACGCCCTTGGGGCGCCCGGTGGAGCCGGACGTGTAGATCACGTACGCGGTGTACGCCGGGTCGACGGCGATGCCGAGGTCCGATTCGGGGTGGTCCGTGAATTCCTGTCGCACCCACTCGTCGTCGAGCACCATCGCAGGCTCCGCGTCGCCGAGCATGTACGCGCGCCGTTGCGCCGGATAGTCCGGGTCCACGGGCACGTAGGCCGCGCCGGTCTTCAGCACACCCAGCAGGGCGGCGAGCAGACCGGGCCCGCGCCGCATCACCAGCGCCACACGCCGGCCGGGGCCGAGACCGCGGCCGGCGAGCAGCCGCGCGATCCGGTTCGACCAGGCGTCCAGTTCGGCGTACGTCACCTCCTCGTCGCCGCGTACGACGGCCGGGGACCCAGGGGCGCGCCGCACGGCATCGGCGAACAGGCCTGGCAGGGTGAGTGGTTCGAGCGGCGCCGCACCGTGTGCGCGCGACCAGCCGAGCAGTTGGCGGCGTTCCTCCGGGGCGAGCAGGTCGAGGGTGTCGATCGGCTGGTCCGTGGCGGCCGCGGCGGTGTGCAGGAGCCGTACGTAGCGCGCCCCGAACGCCTCGACGGTCTCGGGGTCGTAGAGATCGGTGGCGTACTCGACGAAGCCGGTGATGCCTGCCGGAGCGCCGTTCTCGTCGAAGGTCTCACCGATGTTCAGGAGCAGGTCGAACTGTGAGGCGCCCTGCCCCGGGTTCTCCAGTTGCGCCTGGAGGCCGGGCAGGTCGAAACGTACCTCCGCGATGTTCTGGAGGGTGAGCATGACCTGGACGAGCGGGTGGTGGGCGGCGGAGCGCTGCGGGTTCAGCTTCTCCACCAGGTACTCGAAGGGAATGTCCTGGTGGGTGTAGGCGGCCAGGCTGGTCTCCCTTACCTGTGTAAGCAGGTCGGCGAAGGACGGCCGCCCCGAGGTGTCGGTGCGCAGGACGAGGGTGTTGACGAAGAAGCCGACCAGGTCGTCCAGGTTCTCGTCCGTGCGGCCTGCGATGGGTGAGCCCACCGCGATGTCCGTGCCGGCACCGAGCCGCGACATCAACCCGGCGAGGCCCGCGTGAAGCACCATGAACAGTGTCGCCCCGTGGGCGCGGGCCAGCTCCCGCAGCGCGGCATGGGTCGAGGCGTCGATCTCGAACGGCAGCATTTCGCTGCTGTGCGACGCCTCGGACGGCCGCGGTCGGTCGGTGGGGGGACACACGACGTCGGGCAGGCCGCGCAGGTGGTCCGTCCAGTAGGCGGCCTGGCGGCGGAGCATACTGTCGGGGTCGGTGTCCTCGCCGAGCAGTTCGTGCTGCCAGACGCTGTAGTCGGCGTACTGCATCGGCATCGTGGACCACTGCGGCGACCGGCCCTCTCGGCGGGCCGCGTAGGCGGTCACCAGGTCCTCGGACAGGGGCGCCATCGACCAGCCGTCGGCGGCGATGTGATGCAACGTCAGCATCAGCATCGCCTCGCCGGGCCCCGTCGTCAGCAGCATCGCACGCAATGGCACTTCCCGGTCCAGCTCAAAGCCGTGCCGTGCCATGTTGTGCACCAGCCGGTCCCGCCGCTCCTCCGACCGCGCGTCCTGCACGGTGAGGGTGAGGTGGGTTTCGGTGGGGGTGAGGATGTGCTGGTAGGGCTCACCGTCGATGTCGGGGAAGACCGTCCGCAACGGCTCATGCCGGGCCATCACATCATTGAGCGCCGCCTCCATCGCCGCCCCATCCACCTCCCCCGTGAGACGCAGCACGAGCGGAATGTTGTACGTCGCCGACGCACCCTCCAACTTGTACAGGAACCACATCCGACGCTGAGCAAACGACAACGGCAGACGCTCCGGCCGCTCACACCGCTCCAGCACCGGACGCGACCCCGCCACCGACAGATGCCGCACCACACCCGCCACCGTCGGACGATCGAACAACACACGCAACGCCAGATCCACACCCAACACCGCCCGCACCCGGTTCACCAACCGCGTCGCCAGCAACGAATGCCCACCCAGCGCAAAGAAATCATCCTCCACCCCCACCACCGGCAGACCCAACACCTCCGCGAACAGACCACACACCACCTCCTCCTGCGGCGTCCGCGCCCCCCGAGACCCCGACACCCCATACTCAGGAGCCGGCAACGCACCCCGGTCAACCTTCCCGCCCACCGTCAACGGCAAAGCCTCCAACACCACAAACGCCGCCGGCACCAAATGCGACGGAAGCCGCTCCGCCAAACTCCGACGCAACACCGACACCAACTCACCCACCACCCGCGTCCGCACCGGATCACTCGCCAACCCCCCAAGCGACCCCACACCCACCGGACCCAAGACCCCCGACACCGCACCCGTACCTTCGGGAACGAACACCACATCCATGGCGTCCACGCCGCCGGAACCCACCGTGACAACGGCATCCCAGCCTCGGGACCGAGCCCAGACGCACACTGCTTCCGGGTCCACCCCACTCTCCTCGTCCAGAAGCTCGCGGACACGCTCGATTGGCTCCCCCGCGGCCAGCGCGCGAGCCGCCGCAACCTCCCCGGTCAGCCGCGCATTCGGCACCCCCGACACCCGGACAGGCAACGCGACATCATTCAACGCTTCCCACGTCTCAATGTCCCGGCCCCAGCCAAGGACCGGTACATGGCCCAACGGGAGCGGGCGGGCAGGTGACTTGTGCAGGACCACGTCGTAGCGGTGGCGCGTCAGCTCGTTGTGCGCGGCCCCCCGCTTCCACCGCACATCCACCCCCACCACATCCGACCGCCCAGCCGCCCACACGGTGAAGAAACCGGGATCCAGCAGCAACTCCTTCTCGGTCACCACCGCCTGCTCCACCACCGCACGCAACCGAGCCGCATCCCCAACCCCCGCCTGACGCGCCTGAACCGCCGTCTGCAACGCCCGCAACAAACCCCGATGCCTCACATCCCCGACCACCAGCCGGCCACCCTCGGCCAACAACCCGAACGCCCGGTCCAGCACCCGCTCCACATACTCCCAACCCGGGAAATACTGCACGACCGAGTTGATGACGACCGTGTCGAACTCTCCCACCGGCAGCCCCGAAACATCATCCGCGGCCTGACACCGCACCACCACATGATCCCAGCCCAGCCCCGCCACCTGACCCCGCAACCGCTCCACCACCGACGACGAGAAATCCGTTGCCCAGTACGACTCCACCCCCACCGCCACATGCCCCATCAACAACCCCGAACCAACACCGATCTCCAACACCCGGCGGGGCCCGAAGCCACGGATGCGCTCCACGACCGCATGACGCCATTCCCGCATCTCGGACAACGGGATCGGCTCACCCGAATACGAACTGTTCCACCCTTCGAACCCCTCTCCCAGCGCGTCCGACTCGGCTTCGCCATACACCGAGTCGTAGATCTCCCGCCACTCCTCCACCTGCTCGCCGGTCGCACCGTCCGCCCCTGCCGAGGAAGGAACGACGTAGGCGACGAGGCGGGTGTCGTCGAGATGCGGACGGGCCACCACCAGAGCCTGCGAGACACCCGGCTCGGCCTCCAACGCCGCCTGAATCTCCCCCGGTTCAATACGGAACCCACGGATCTTCACCTGATCATCCACACGCCCCAAATACCGGAGCTGACCATCAGCGTTCCAGCACACCAGGTCACCCGTCCGATACATCCGCTCACCCGAACCACCGAAAGGATGAGCCACAAAACGCTCAGCAGTCAGACCCGGCCGCCCCACATACCCACGCGCCAACCCCGGCCCCGACACATACAACTCCCCCGGCACACCCACCGGAACAAACCCCAAACGCTCATCCAACACAAACAACCCCACACCCGGCACCGGCCGCCCGATCGCAACACCCCCACCCACGGTCAACGGATCACTGATCGACACAGCCACCGTCGACTCCGTCGGACCATACGCATTGATCAGCCGACGACCAGGAGCCCACCGAGCCACCAACTCCGGCGGGCACGCCTCCGCACCCACCGCCAAACCAACCAGACCACCCAACCGCTCCCACGCCCCCTCCGGCAACGTCGCCACCACCGACGGCGGCAAAAACGCATGCGTCACCCCACCCTCAGACAACGCCGCTTCCAGCTCCGCCCCCGCCAGCCCGAACCCAGCCTCCGGCACAACCAACGCCGACCCCCAACCCCACGCAAGCAGCAACTCCAACACCGACGCATCAAAACTCAACGACGCCGAACGCAACACACGCCCACCCACACCAACACCCATAGCCCCCACCAGACCCGCCGCAAACCCCGCCACACCCCCATGCGTCACCACCACACCCTTCGGCCGCCCCGACGAACCCGACGTATAAATCACATACGCCGGATGCGCAGGCAACAACGGCACCACCCGCTCCCCATCAGCAATCTCATCACCCGAAAGCCCCGCACACGCCGCGACCACCAACGGATCGTCCACGGCCACCACCTCCACCGCCAACCCCTCCGGCAGACCCCCCACCGCCGCACACGTCGACAGCACCAACCCCGGCCGCACATCCTCCAACAACCAACCAATCCGCGCCCCCGGATACTCCACATCCACCGGCACATACGCACCCCCCGCCACCACCACACCCAACACCGCAACCAACTGCTCCACAC
>NZ_JBICXU010000064.1:0-11333 GCF_043200435.1 Streptomyces sp. NPDC048416 | reverse complement strand
CAGGGCGTCCAGGTTGTTCGTCACACAACGATCTTGGACGCCCTGTCCGCGTTCCCGGACGCACCGTCAGCATTCGGAATGACTCGTCTAGGTCCCTCCCCGCCCCAGCTGCCGGCCTGCCCGCGCGATCCTGCTCGACGAAGGTGACGGGGCCGCGGAGGCGGCGCGTCTTCGCCCGATCCGGTGGGGCCCGTTCTGTCTCGTCCGGCACTGAGGCGGGATCCGGCGGCGGGCGCCAGAGGCGGGGTGGTCGGCGCCCGCGGTGGGCCGATGGGCCCCCATGGATACGAGAATCCCTGAAAGCCTGCACCATTGGCCCAGTCCTCAGGAGTCGAGTTGAGCCATTGGGCCGGGAAGTGATGTCATGGATGGGTCGATGGCGCTGTGGTCTCCGCAGCGCCTTTCTCATGTCCGGCCGAGAAAGGAGCAGTGGGTCTGTGGTGAAGAGGGTGTTCGTGGCCCCCGACCCGGGGAGGTTGCGGCTGCGCAGCGCGACGCGCGCCGTCCTGGGGATCGGCCTCGCGGTCGTGGCGTCCGGCCTGGCCGCCCACTCACTCGTGGCCGCCATCGCAGGCGGCCTGTCGGCCCTGCTGGCTCTCTTCACCGTGACGGATCCCACCGTGCGGGGCCAGGCGGTGACCACCGCTCTGCTGCCGGTGGTCGGCCTGCCGGTCTACGCCCTTGCCGCCGTGCTCCATGGCCATCCGTGGGCGCGCGACCTGGCGTTCCTCGCCATCGTGGGCGCGGGCGTCTACGCACGCCGCTGGGGCCCGCGCGGCCACGCGCTCGGCGTGTTCGCCTTCATGGCCTTCTTCGTGGCGCAGTTCCTGCACATGGTGCCGGGCCAACTGCCCGAACTGTACGAGGCGGTCCTGCTCTCCCTCGCCGTCGCCGCGGCCGTACGGTTCGGCGCGTGGTGCTACGAACGCGGCCGGCCGGGGCCTGGCGCCGTGCCGGCGCCCGAGCCGGGCCGCGGTCTGTACCGGGCGACGACGCGGCAGGCCGTGCAGGCCGTGGTCGGCGCGGGATTCGCCCTCGTGGTGGGCCAGGCGTTGTCGCAGGACCGCTGGTACTGGGCCGTGGGCGCGACCTGGTGGATCTTCGTGAACACCACGTCACGCGGCGAGACCCTGGTCCGTGGCTTCCGCCGGGTGCTGGGCACCGTCATCGGCGTCGGCGTGGGCCTCGCGGTGGCCCTGCCGCTGCACGGCGAGCCCACGGCCACCGCCGTACTGATCGCCCTCTGCATCTTCGGGATCTTCTACGCGGCTCCCGTCTCCTACACGTGGATGATGCTTTCGGTCACCGTCATGGCGAGCCTGCTCTACGGTCTCCTGGGTGTGTTGAACACCGACCTGCTCGCTCTGCGCTTTTTCGAGACGGGGGTCGGCATGGCGGGATCCGTTCTCGCCGTGCTGATCGTCCTGCCGATCACGACACACGCCACGACGGACGCCTGGGTGCGGCATGCGCTGCACAGCGTCCGGGCCTCCGCCGGCGCCGCGGCGGCCCGCCTCGCCGGTGAGGACGCGGACCCGCTGCCGCACATCACGGAACTGGAGCTCACCCTGGCCAGGGTCAGGCTCTCGCTGGCCCCCCTGGTGCACCCGCTCAACCCCCTGCGGGCCCGCAAAGCACGGGCCCGGCAGGTCTTGGGATACCTTGACGACTGCGCACGCGAAGCCCGCGGTCTGGCCGCGACGGCCGCGGACGCCGAAGCGTCCCACGACCAGCGGCTGACCGCCGCGTGCGAGCGGGTGGAAGCCGCCGTGGCCGTGATCGTCTCCACCCCGACGACGCCGAGCACGTCGGCCCGCCCCATGACGCCGGACCACGCCCCCGCCGTCACGGAACACCCGGCGCTCGCCCATCTGCATGCCTTGGAGCGAGCCCTGGTGAACCTGGGAAGCCCGCTCCAGGCCGCCCCGGGATCCCCCCTGGCCGAGGCCTGACCGGCCGCGTCCGAGGCCTGACCGGTACCGCGTCCGACCTCTGACGCGCACCTGCGTCCAGGGCCTGACCGGCGCCGCGTCCGACGCCTGACGCGCACCGCACCCGCGTCCGAGGCCTGGCCGGCACGGCGTCCGACGTCCGACCCGCCCCGCGCCCGCCCCGCGCCCGCACTGTGCCCTCCCGGCACCCGAAGTCCGCCGCCGCCCGCCCCGGGACGGGCTGCGCGGCGGCGGGACCGTTTCCAACGGGCGGGCCGCTGCACCCGGTTGGTCCAGACCTCCTGCTACGGTCGCCGCAGTACAGCGGTGTGCGGGCGGGCCTCGGGTCGTGGGGTGCCGCTTCGACGGAGAGGGGTTGCACGGTGGGCACGGACAGGGCCGCGCGGGCGTTCATCGGGTCGTTCACCACGGCGGGCGGGCGCGGGGTGACCGTGGCGGCCGTGGACCAGGAGACGGGGGCGCTCAGCCCGCTCGGGTCGACGGCCGCCGTCGCCAACCCGTCGTTCCTGGTCTCCTCGCCGGACGGAAGCGTCCTGTACGCCGTGGGGGAGACCTCCGACGGGCGGGCCGCCGCCTTCGACATCACCGGCCCGGAGCCCCGGCTTCTGGGCGAGCCCGTCCCGGTGGACGGCGCGGGCCCCACCCACCTCGCCCTCGCCGCCGGGCACCTCCTCACTGCCAATTACGAGTCCGGCAGTGTCACCGCCCTGCCGCTCCGCCCGGACGGCGGCCCGGGTCCGGCCGCGTCCGTCCTGGCGCACCACGGCTGCGGCCCCGATCCCGACCGCCAGCGGGAACCGCACGCCCACCAGGTGCTCGCGGACCCGAGCGGCCGCTGGGTCGTCAGCGTCGACCTCGGCACCGACTCCGTACGCGTCTGCGAACTCGACCGGCAAACCGGCGCCCTGCGCCTGCATGCGGAAGCCGCGCTGCGGCCCGGCAGCGGGCCACGGCACCTCGCCTTCCACCCCGACGGGCGGCACGCGTACGTCGTCAACGAGCTGGCGCCCACGCTCACCGTGTGCCGCTGGGACGCCGGGAGCGGAGTCCTCGAACCGCTCGGCGAGACGGCCGTCGTCGCGCACGGCGTACGTGGCGAGATCTACCCCTCCGAGGCCGTCGTCGGCCACGACGGACGCTTTCTGTGGGTCGCCTGCCGAGGCCACGACTCCATCGCCGTCCTCGCGCTGGACGAGACCGGCGAGGAGGCCCGCCTCGTCACCGGCGTGGCCTGCGGCGGCCACTGGCCGCGCGACCTCACCCTCGACCCCTCGGGACGCCGTCTGTACGCCTCCAACGAACGCTCCGGCGACGTGACCTGGTTCGCCATCGACGCGGCCACCGGCATCCCCGCCCTGGCGGGCTCCATCGAGGCGCCCGCCGCCTCATGCGTGGTCTTCTGCTGACCGGCGTCCCCGGGCATGCGAGCGGGGCCCGCATTCCCGGGCATGCGAGCGGGGCCCACACCGGTCGTCCGGTGCGGGCCCCGCTCCCACGTCATGGGTACGACGCCGTACGAAGGTCAGTGGACCGCGGAGCCCTGCGCCTGCGGGGTGATGCCCAGCGCGGCCGCGTACTTCGACAGCACCAGCTTGCCGATGGCCGGGTAGGCGCCGAGCGCCTCCGCGGCCGAGCACTCGGCCTCCTTGGCGGCGGCGTCGAGCAGCCCTTCGGCCACCTCGGGCCCGATCAGGTACGGCGCGACCGCGAGCTGCATCGAACCGGAACCGCGCAGCTCGGCGGCCATGGCCGCGATGGCGCCCTCCTGGTCGAGCGCGGCGGCCATGACCGGCACGGCCAGGCGCGCGGCCAGCAGCATGCCGGTGATGCCGGCGGCCTGCACGGCCTCCTCGCCGCCCACCGTCGCCAGGATGATCCCGTCGGCGGCCGTCGCGACCGTGAACAGCCGGGCGCGGTCGGCACGGGCCAGCCCTGCCTCGGAGAGACGCACGTGCAGGGCCTCGGCGAGCAGCGGGTGCGGGCCGAGCACATCGGTCAGCTCGGCGGCGGCCCGGCTGTCCATGACGGCCTGCCGTATGCGGCGGATCAGGGCGCTGTCGGGACCCGCGAGCAGCGGAACGACCACCGCGTCCGGCCCCCCGGGCTCGCCGGCCTCGCGGCCCGCCGCGCGCGCCTGCTCGACGCGCGCGGCGCGCTCGGCGGCGATGCGGGTGAGAACGGCGTCGAGCGTGGGGTACTCGGCGGAGTCGGCTTCGGTGCTGTCCAGGTAGCCGATGCGGGCGTGGAGGCCGGGCAGCTCGGAGCGGGCGATGCTGATGACCTCGTCGGCGAGGCTGCGCACGGCGGGCCCGGGAGCGCCGGGAACGGCGAGAACGAGCGCGGGCGCGCCCTCCGGAGCAACCACCGGTTCCGGGCGGCGGTGCCGGCCGGACTGGCGGGGTCGCGGCATTCGTACGGGCAGGCCGGATGCCGGCCCAGTGGGGGTGCTCATGGCGTCGCATGCTACTGGTTTTGCATGGGCGACTGTTCGGGGAGGGGACAGCTGAGCGGTATCTGTCCCGATTTACCCGGAGAGTGGCATAAAGATCAACTGTCCTGATCCGTCTGGGCACTCACTCGATCGTGCTCCACAACATCTGTGACTCCCGCGGAAGTCGCAGATCCCCCTCGGCGAGGCTCGCCGCGATGAGCAGACAGCCCTCCAGCGGATCCCCGGCCGCCTCGACGGTGCGCGCCTGCGGCAGCCGCCGTGCCAACTCCTCGCGCAGCGGTACGAGAAGGGGGTCGCCCACCTTGAACAGGCCGCCGGTGAGCGCCAGATGCGGCGCGCCGTCGGTGCCCGGGGGGCAGGCCGCGGCGGCGGTCTGCGCGATATGCCCGGCGGCGTCGCGCAGGATGGCGGCGGCCACCGGGTCGGCGCCCGCGCAGCCGGCGACCTCGGGCGCGAACGAGGCCAGCACGGCGGGCCGGTCGCCCCGCGGATACAGCAGCGCCGGCAGTTCCGCCGGCGCACCGAACACCGCCTTGAGGCGGGCGAGCAGCGCAGCCGAACCACCCGGCCGGCCGTCGTGGCAGCGCAGCGCCGCCTCCAGACCGGCCCGGCCGATCCAGGCGCCGCTCCCGCAGTCGCCCAGCAGATGGCCCCAGCCGTCGGCCCGACGCCACGTCGTGAGGTCCGTGCCGAGCGCGATCATCCCGGTCCCGGCGGCGACGACCACCCCGGCCCGCAGGCCGAGCGCGCCCGCGTAGGCGGTGACCGCGTCCGCGGCCAGAGCGAGCCTGCGTACGCCGAGCGCGCGGGACAGGGCGCCCGGCAGTCCGGCCCGCAGCCCGTCCCCGAGCGTGGCCATCCCGGCCGCTCCGACGGCGACGGCCGTGATCCGGTCCGCCCCGGTGCGTACCGTCAACTCCTCGACAGCGGGGAAGAGTTGATCGAGGAGGTGCTTGGCGTCGATGCCGGCGGGGCCGGTCCTTACGGGTTCCTTCGATGTGACCACCTCGGCCATGGACCCCGGCTCGGCCCGGCGCAGCGCGAACCGCACGCCCGACCCTCCGGAGTCGACCCCGAGCACCCAGGGCGCTCCGCCGTCCCTCACGGCAGTCGCCGGCCGACGGGCCGGGCGCACCGGCCCTCCAGACGTTCGTTCGTACGGCTGAAACGCCGTGAGCCGAGGAGGTGGCCGCCGGCCGACAGGGGGGAGGGGCGGGCGGATCCGATCGCGGGGAGGCCACCGAGCGGCGGTCGCGGATCGCAGGCGTCCCGCACCTCGGGCGCCACCGACGACGACAGACCCTGCGCGCGTACGGGAGTTGCAGCAGTCGCGTCATGCGTACGAGACACGGCCCAGACGCGACGGCCATGGCCTGGTGACTTGGTCACTGGACGCAACGGGCTGCCCTCCTCCCCGGCCACCGACTGCCCTTCCCGGCGACCGGCTCCCTCCCCGATGAGCGGCTGCGTGATCCGCTCGACGGGTTCGATGATCTCGACGAGGAGGAGAGTAGCGCCAGCAACGGCGGCCGTGAGTGGGGTACCGGTGTCGTGCGAGGGCGCGGTGTCCACCAGTAGAGTGAGGCACCGTGGCACCACGACCTTTGCATGAACTCGTTGAAGCAGGCTGGGCCAAGGCTCTTGAGCCTGTGGCCGAACGCATCGCGGCCATGGGGGACTTCCTCCGGGCCGAGGTGGGGGCCGGCCGGACGTATCTTCCGTCCGGGGCGAATGTCCTGCGCGCTTTCCAGCAGCCTTTCGACGACGTCCGGGTCCTGATCGTCGGCCAGGACCCCTACCCCACACCGGGTATGGCGATCGGGCTGAGCTTCGCGGTCTCGCCCGAGGTGCGTTCGCTGCCGGGGAGCCTGGAGAACATCTTCCGCGAGATGCACTCCGACCTCGGATCGCCCAGGCCGTCGAACGGTGATCTGACGCCGTGGACGCAGCAGGGCGTGCTGTTGCTCAACAGGGCGTTGACGACAGCCCCACGCAGTCCGGGCGCGCACCGCGGCAAGGGCTGGGAGGAAGTCACGGAGCAGGCGATCCGGGCGCTGGTCGCGCGCGACAAGCCGCTGGTGTCGGTGCTGTGGGGGCGCGACGCGCGCAATCTGCGGCCGCTCCTGGGGGACCTCCCGGCGATCGAGTCCGCGCACCCGTCCCCGATGTCGGCGGACCGGGGCTTCTTCGGCTCGCGCCCGTTCAGCCGGGCCAATGAACTCCTGCTCGGGCAGGGCGCGCAGCCGGTGGACTGGCGACTGCCGTAGGGCGCGCCCCGGACACGTGTGTTCGGAGCCGGGTTGTGTCCCCCGCCGTACTGGAGGGCGGCGGCACTGCTGCGGCCCGTTGCCCGCAGCTCACGCGCCGATCGACGGCAGCACGTTGCACCGCGTGCACCGCCCTGCGTGTCCTGCGTGTCCTGCGAGGCGCGACGGTGCAGGCCCCGGCGCATTCATCGCAGGTCCTTCAAGCAGATGCCGGCCTCGGTGGCGAGCACCTTCCATCCGTTCTGTTGGTTGCCCGCGAGCGCGGTCGCCGCGCTGGACGGCGTGTAGTGGACGGTGCCGTCGTCGAGCTGGAGGCCGCCGCCCTCGACGACGACCACATGGTGCGTACGGCCGAGGTTGCGCCGGTGCCAGACGAGCCGTTGCCCGACATGCAGGCGGCCGTCCTCGATGAGAGGGGCGAGCGAGTGCGCCGTGTCGCGAGAAGAGTGCGGCGGGCTGAGGGGGGAGGGGGACGATGTGTGCCCCTCGGTGGCAGCGGGGGAGAGGCCGAGCAGTCTCCGCAGCGTGCTGTTCGGCGTGTCCACGAAGGGCTCTGCCATGGACTGGAGCTTGGCGAACACTTCGGGGTCGACGTGGAGGGTGTGCGAAGTTTCGCTCATCAAGACTCATTTCACTCAGTAAACTGGGGAAGCTCGGTAAACTATGAGTGTCGATCCGCTCTTTGTCAAGGGTTTCCGGCGGGCAATTTCACGACCTGACCGCTGAACTCGGCCATGGCCGATTTGCCCGTCCTGACCGACGACGCGACGAACTCGAAGCGGCCCCCGGGTGGGATCGGCGGGGGTCGTCCTCGGCAGCCCGGCCGGCCACCGGTGTGGGCGACGTCGCCCACACCCTGCGGGCGCTGACCGCGGGCATCGTCGGCTGGTCGTGGCCGTCCGGTCGGCAAGCCGAGCGCCTACGAACAGGAACTCGCGGGCGGGCGTCCCCGTGAACGACGCGTCGTCATCCCCACGGACACGGGTCTGTACGCGGACCCGTCACTGGTCACCGGATACCGGTCGCTGGTCAGTGCGTACGAGGACGGGTGGTTCGACTGGGAGGGCGCGATGACCGCCGTCGTCGCGGTCAGGGGCGAGGTCGATGAGGACGAAGCCCGGTGGATCGTGGCCTGCCTCGCCGCCTCCAGGTCTTCGACCGCGAAGGCGCCCAGCGGCATCTCTGACAGGTGAGATACAGGGCGACGGCTGGGCGGGCGCGGCCTCGGCCGAGCTGGAGCGATTGAGGGCGGCCGGGCTCTGGTCGCCGGGAGTGGCCACGATGCTGGAGGTGCTGGATATCGGTCATCTGGAGCGCCATCACCAGAAGGTGATCGCGTGGCTGCTCGACCCGGGCGGCGGCCACCGTCTGGGCACCAGGGTGCTCGGTGCCATGCTGCGCCGGGCGGGACGTGCCGACCTCGCGGCGGCGCTTCCCGCTTCGGCGGAGGTACGCACAGAAGTCGTGCGCCCGGGCGACACCCGGGCCGACACCATGGTCACGAGCGTTGCGTGCACGGTCATCGTCGAGCTGAAGGTCCACGCCCTTGAGGGGGATGAGCAGACGCGCCGCCGGGTGGACGCGTACGCGGCCGACGCACCGCAGGCGGTCCGGGTGGGGGAGCCGGTTGTTCGGGGGCCGGCCCCCGAACAACACGCGGGCCGCTCAGTTCAGTACCGCCGCCCGCACGCAGAGCACGTCCGGCAGGTGCGAGGCGAGCTGGTGCCAGCTGTCGCCGTCGTCGGCGCTCGCGTACACCTCGCCGTTGCGGTTGCCGAAGTAGACGCCGGCCGGGTCCGCGTCGTCCGTGCACAGTGCGTCGCGCAGCACCGTGCCGTAGTGGGCCTCCTGGGGCAGGCCCGTGGTCAGCGGCTGCCAGTTCTTGCCCGCGTCCTCCGTACGAAAGACGCGGCACTTGTTGTCCGCCGGGACCCGGTCGGAGTCGGCCGTGATCGGGAAGACGTAGGCCGTGCCGGGGCGGCGGGGGTGGGCGGCGGCCGCGAAGCCGAAGGTGGACGGCAGGCCCGCCCCGATGTCCGTCCACTGCTGCCCCGCGTTGTCGCTGCGGTAGACGCCCCAGTGGTTCTGGAGATAGAGACGGTCCGGGTCGGCCGCGTCCTGGGCGACCTTGTGGACGCACTGGCCGAACTCCGGGTTCGGATCGGGAAGGAAGACCGCCGAGACGCCATTGTTCGCGGGGAACCAGCTCGCCCCGCCGTCCTCGGTGCGGAACACTCCCGCCGTGGACACGGCGACCGTCAGGACCCGGCTGTCGCGCGGGTCCGTGACGATGGTGTGCAGTCCCTCGCCGCCTCCGCCGGGCACCCACTTCGAGCGCGTCGGATGCTCCCACAGCGGGCGGACCAAATCGAAGCTCTCGCCGCCGTCCTCGGAGCGGAACAACGCGGCCGGCTCCGTGCCCGCGTACACCACGCCGGGTGCTTCGGCCCCGGCCGGGCGCAGCTGCCATACCCGTTCGAGCGAGGCGCCGGTGAACTCGGGGAACTTCACGGCCGGTTGCTTCGGCTCGGTCCAGCTGCGGCCCAGGTCGTCGGAGTGGAACACCGACGGCCCCCAGTGCGCGCTGTCCCCTCCGACCAGGAGCCGGGGCGCGGGCGAGTGCCGGGTGTCGATGGCGATGGAGTACACCGCCTGGGCATTGAAGTGCGGGCCGTCGAACGTCCAGGCCCCGTCGCGCCTGCGGCCCAGAAACAGTCCCTTGCGCGTACCCACGGTGAGCAGTACCTCGGTCATGCCGGTCCCTCCAAAACGCCGTTGTTCCGGATAGTGGCCAGTGTGCACCCGGCCACTGACAACGGCCTCCAAGACGGATGAAATGGCAGTTCAGAGTGGGTGGTGCAGAGGTTCGGTCACCGCTTCGACGAGGAACGGAAGAAACTTTTCCGCCAGTGCGCCGGGCCCGAGAGTGTCCGGCTCCACATAACTCTGGCCCAGCGCACCCTCACGCAGCGCGACCACGACCCGTACGAGTTCGGCCAGGTCTCCGCGCGGTCGCAGTCCGGCGCGTGCCAGCAGGGGGCCGAGCAGCGCCGCCGCCTCCGCGCGCAGCCGGGCGTCGTGGTCGGCGAGCCGGGCGGCTGCCTCCGGGTGACGGATCGCGTACAGGGTGAATTCGGTGGTCACGAGGAACCAGGTGCGCTCGTCGGGCTCGACGTGCGCGAGCAGGGCGGCGATCCGGCGCGCGGACAGGTCGCGGTCGTCCACCTCGTCGGCCAGCCGGCCGATCCGTTCCAGTTCGCGCGCCGCGTGCGCGTCGAAGAGGGCGAAGAAGAGCTCCTCCTTGGAGGAGAAGTTGGAGTAGAAGGCGCCCCGGGTGTAGCCCGCGCGTCGGCAGACGTCCTCGATCCTGGCGGCCCCGAAGCCCGCCTCGGCGAACACCTCAAGCGCGGCGTCGAGCAGCCGGGCCAGCGTCTGCGGCCGGCGCTTCGTCGTTCCCTTGGGCATGTGCCCCTCCCGGAACCCTTGACAGCGCGGACGCGCTCGGAAAGCATCCAGGCGCGTATCGGATACGTGAATGTATCCGATGGGCATGTCCGGCGGCCCGTGTGTCGTGCAGGGCGCCCGGCCGCGCCAGGCAACCCCTGGGCGCGCCCGGTGACGCCCCGCCCGGCGCCTCGCCGGATGGGCCGGGCTCCGCCCGGTGCGCCCGACAAACTCCCTCAGGAGGAACACTCATGACCGACCACGCCACGGCTCCACCGCCCGCCGATGTGATCGCGGGCGCCGCGGGCCCGCTGCCCGCAGGGGTCACGGTCCCCATGCCGCCGGTCTTCGAGGATGTCGAGCGGGAGCGCCGCTATCGCAAGGAACAACTCGCCGCGGGATTCAGGCTGTTCGGCCGCTTCGGCTTCTCCGAGGGCGTCGCTGGGCACATCACCGTCCGCGACCCCGAGCACCCCGACCGGTTCTGGGTGAACCCCTTCGGCATGAGTTTCGGCCGGATCAAGGCCTCCGACCTGATCCTCGTCGACCACGAGGGCAACCTTCTGCACGGCGCCCGCCCGGTGAATCGCGCCGCGTTCGTCATCCATGGCGCCGTCCACCGGGCCCGCCCGGACGCGATCGCCGCCGCCCACTCGCACTCCCTGCACGGAAAGGCGTTCTCCTCCCTCGGCATCCCGCTCGACCCCCTCACCCAGGACGCCTGCGCCTTCTTCGAGGACCACGGCCTCTACAACGACTACCGGGGCGTCGTCAGCGACGCGGAGGAAGGCAAGCGGATCGCGGCGGCGCTCGGGGCGTACAAGGCGGTGATCCTCCAGAACCACGGACTGCTGACCGTCGGGCACTCGGTCGCCGAGGCGGTGTGGTGGTTCATCACGATGGAACGCTCCTGCCAGGCGCAGCTCCTCGCCATGGCGGCCGGCACCCCGCGGCACATCGACCGCGAGACCGCGCTGCACACCCGAGGCCAGCTCGGCGGCCACTTCGCGGGCTGGTTCCAGGCCCAGCCGCTCTACGAGCAGATCGCCCACTCCGACCCCGACCACGTCAACTAGCCTGCCCCGCACGGGGTGTGGGTGAGACGCGGCGTTGCCGACATCACCCGGGGGGGTGCCCCTATGGGTTTGGTCAAGGTGATGGGGCGGGCTGGGGTTCGTAGAAGGTGCCGTCTCGGAGCATCGCGAAGAGGACGTCGGC
>NZ_JBICXU010000063.1:0-11733 GCF_043200435.1 Streptomyces sp. NPDC048416 | reverse complement strand
CGCCCACCCCATCCCCCTCACCAACACCTACGAACAACTCGCCACCCAGGGCTACCACTACGGCCCCACCTTCCAAGGACTCAAAGCAGCCTGGAAACACAACAACACCATCTACGCCGAAGTCACCCTCCCCGAAACCACCCACCACGAAGCACACACCTACACACTCCACCCCGCCCTCCTCGACGCCGCACTCCACGCCAACCTTTTCGACGAGCGGGACGAACGGAACGAGGGGGACGAGCAGGACAGCTCCGCTGGGCCGCGGCTTCCCTTTGCCTGGGCCGGTGTCACCGTGCACGCGACGGGTGCGACGTCGCTGCGCGTGCGCGTGACCTCTCACGGTCCCGACGAGGCGTCGGTGCTGGCCACGGACCCGAGCGGCGCCCCGGTGGTGTCGGTGCGATCGCTTGCCGCGCGTGCTGTCAGCGCCGGCCAGCTGACGGCGGCAGGGGCTGAGGACGACGCCCTGCTGCGGCCGATCTGGAGCGAGCGGGCCGGGTGGTCCTCGGTCGGCGAACCGGCCGGTGACTGGGCCGTCGTCGGTGCAGGCGATGGCGACCGTGTCGCGGCGATGATCGGCGAAGCAACCGAGGTGTTCCCCGACCTCGCGACACTCAGGGCGGCAACCTCGGGGCCCGTACCGGATTTCGTGGTTCTCAGCTGTATGGACAGCGATGCCGCCGGGGGCGCGGCCGGTGACGCCCGTGGTGAAGCGGCCGACCTGCTGGACCGGATGCGCGCCGCGACGACGCGGGTGCTGGCCGTCGTGCGGGAGTGGCTGGCCGATCCGGCGTTCGCCGACTCCCGGCTTGTGATCCTCACCAAGGGCGCGGCCGGCCCCGACGCCGCGTCCGGCTCGGCCGTGGATCTGGCCCGGGCTCCCCTGTGGGGCCTGGTGCGCGCCGCGCAGGCCGAGCACCCGGGCGCGCGGCTGCTGCTCCTCGACTGGGACGGGCAGGGCGGCGAAGGGGCTGCTTCCACCGGTCGGCTCCTGCGGGCGGCTGCCGCCTCCGACGGAAGCGAACTCGCCCTGCGTGACGGCATGTTGTACGAGCCTCGCCTCGCACGCGAACAGCAGGGTGCCGCGCACGCGCCGGTGGTGAACCGCTGGGACCCGGAAGGCACCGTACTGATCACGGGCGGAACCGGCGGTCTCGGCGCCGCCGTCGCCCGGCACTTGGTGACCCAGCACGGCGCCAAACGACTGCTGCTGGCCGGCCGTCGTGGCGAGAACGCCCCGGGGGCGCTCGAACTACGCATGGAGCTCGCCGAGTTGGGGGCCGAGACGATACTTGTGGCGTGCGACGTGGCCGACCGAGCCGCGGTGGAGAAACTGCTCGCCGACATCCCGGCGCGTCACCCCCTGACCGCCGTGATCCATACGGCAGGCGTGGCCGACAACGGCCTGATCGAGACGCAGTCGGCGGGGAGCCTGGACACGGTGTTGCGCCCCAAGGCGGACGCGGCCTGGCATTTGCACGAACTGACGCAGCATCAACCCCTGTCCGCCTTCGTGCTGTTCTCGTCCACCGCAGGGCTCCTCGTCGGAGCGGGACAGGCCAACTACGCGGCCGCGAACGTCTTCCTCGACGCGCTCGCCCGCCACCGCAAGACGCAGGGGCTGCCAGGCCTCTCGCTCGCCTGGGGTCTGTGGTCGCAGGCCCAGGGCATGGCGGCCCAGCTGGCCGAAGCCGATCTGGAGCGCCTGCGGCGGATGGGTATGCGCCCGCTGCCCACCGACCGGGCGCTGGCCCTGCTGGACTCGGCCATGGCGGCCGACGACGCCCCGGTGCTCGTACCGGTCGGCCTGGAGACGGCGGTGCTGGGCTCGCCCGGCGGACCGGTGCCCGCCCTGCTCCGTACGCTCGTACGCACCCCGATGCGCCGCGCGGTCCCTGCGGCGTCAACCGACGTGCCGTCGCCGCGTCTTTCGGAGCGCTTGTCCGGACTGGCGGAAGCCGATCGGGCCCAGCTCCTGCTCGATCTGGTCCGGGACAACGCCGCCGCGGTACTCGGCCATGGGAGCGGCCAACTCATCGACCCGGAAAGGGCGTTCAAGGACATCGGATTCGATTCGCTGGCCGCCGTCGACCTGCGCAACCTGTTGAACGCGGCCACCGGCCTGCGGTTGCCCGCGACCCTCGTCTTCGACTTCCCGGCTCCGGCGGTGCTGGCTGCGCACCTTGCGGCCGAGCTCGTACCGGACGCGCCATCGGGCCGGTCCCTGTCCGTCGAGATCGACCGCCTGGAATCGGCGCTCCTCGCCTCGGCCCCCAATGACGCCGGGGACGACGGGGAGTTCACCGAGGTCGCCGCACGCCTGGAGGCCCTGGCGCGCACCTGGCGGGACCTGCACGGTCCCGCGTCGGCCGCCGATGTCCGTACGGACTACGAGTCGGCGACCGACGACGAGCTGTTCGCCGCTCTGGACGGCGAGCTCGGACTGTCGTAGCGGGGCGCGGCCCGGCCGCGCCGGCGAAGACACCGTCGACGCGGCCGGGCAGCCCCATACGGCGCCGGCCCCCTGTACCCCGCACCCCGTAGATCCGCATTCCTGTCCCCGCATCGCTCGACAGACCTCAGATTGGCTCAGACACCGATGGCGAACGACCAGAAGCTGCGTGACTACCTGCGGCGCGCGACGGCTGATCTCCAGGAGACCCGCCGCCGCCTGCGCGAGGTGGAGGACGGCAAGCACGAGCCGATCGCGATCGTCGCCATGGGCTGCCGTTATCCCGGCGGTGTCACATCCCCCGAGGACCTGTGGCGGGTGGTGGATGAAGGCACCGACGTGGTCGGGCAGTTCCCCACCGACCGGGGCTGGGATATGGACTCCCTGTACGACCCGACGCCGGGCCGTCCCGGCCGCAGCTATGTGCGCGAAGGCGGGTTCCTGTACGACGCCGCCGACTTCGACCCGGTGTTCTTCGGCCTCAGCCCCAGGGAGGCGCCCGAGACGGACCCCCAGCAGCGGCTGCTGCTCGAAACCAGCTGGGAGGCGTTCGAGCGCGCGGGCATCGACCCGGCCACCCTCAGGGGCAGCAGGACCGGTGTGTTCGCCGGGCTGATGTACCACGACTACGCCGGTGGCAGCACGGCAGGCAGCCTCGTGTCCGGCCGGGTCGCCTACACCTTCGGCTTCGAGGGCCCCGCGCTGACGGTCGACACGGCGTGCTCGTCGTCGCTGGTGGCACTGCACCTGGCCGCGCAGGCGCTGCGCAACGGCGAATGCTCGCTGGCACTGGCCGGCGGCGTGACCGTGATGGCGGGCCCCGAGATGTTCATCGAGTTCAGCCGGCAGCGGGGGCTGGCATCGGACGGACGCTGCAAGTCCTTCGCCGGCGCGGCCGACGGCGCGGGCTGGTCCGAGGGCGTGGGCGTGCTGCTGGTGGAACGGCTGTCGGACGCACGGCGCAACGGGCACCCCGTACTGGCGGTCGTACGCGGCTCGGCCGTCAATCAGGACGGCGCGAGCAACGGTCTCACCGCGCCCAACGGACCCGCCCAGCAGCGTGTCATCCGTCAGGCCCTGCGCAACGCCGGCCTCTTCGCCAAGGATGTCGACGCGGTCGAGGCACACGGCACCGGCACCGTACTGGGAGACCCCATCGAGGCGCAGGCTCTCCTCGCCACGTACGGCCAGGACCGGCCGGCCGAAAGCCCCCTGTGGCTCGGCTCGGTGAAGTCGAACATGGGGCACGCGCAGGCGGCCGCCGGCGTCAGCGGGATCATCAAGATGGTGCAGGCGATCCAGCACCGGACGCTGCCCCGCACCCTCCACGTGGACGAGCCGACACCGCAGGTCGACTGGAGCGCGGGCAACGTACGGCTGCTGACCGAGCCGGTCGCCTGGCAGAGCGAACAGCCGCGCAGGGCGGGCATTTCCTCGTTCGGGCTCAGCGGCACCAACGCACACGTCATCATCGAGGAAGCCCCCGCGGAAGTGTCCGCGGGAGCAGGACCGGTGGCAGCACCGGGGCAGGCGCACGGGGAAGCAGGACCGGCACAGGCACCCGCCGGTGGGGCACCGGAGGCGCGCGTGGCGGCCTCGGCGCCCGCCGAGCCCTCCGCTCCGGTCGCCTCCGTCGTGTCCCCCGCACGAGCGCTTCCGTTCCTGCTGTCGGCACGGGACGACCGGGCTCTGCGCGAAGCGGCCGGCCGGCTGCGTGCCCGTGTCGCGGGCGCCGGGCCGGACACCGCGGACACGGACGCGGACGTCGCGTTCTCCCTGGCCACCGGCCGGACCACCTTTGACCGAAGGGCAGTCGTCGTAGCGGACGAACGAGACGACCTGCTGCGCCGACTGGACGCGTTGGCCGCGGGCGAGGACACCGCGGGCCTGGTCCTCGGAACACCGCAGGGACCGGGCGGCCGCACCGCCTTCATGTTCACCGGCCAGGGCGCCCAGCGCCTCGGCATGGCGCGGGAACTGTACGCGTCCGAGCCCGCGTTCGCGACCGCGCTCGACACGGTCTGTGACGCGTTAAACCCGTGGCTCGACCGGCCCGTACGCGACGTGATGTGGCAGTCCGGGGAAGCCGCGAGCACGGAGGGGCAGGCCAGGGGGCAGGCCCGGGGACAGGTTCGGAGCGACAGCGCAGGTGCGACGGACGAGCTGGACCGTGCGGGCCACGCACAGGTCGCTCTCTTCGCCGTCGAGGTCGCGCTGTTCCGTCTGCTGGAAAGCTGGGGCATACACCCCGACCTGCTGATCGGCCACTCGGTCGGGGAGATCGCCGCAGCGCACGTCGCCGGCGTGTTCACACTCGCCGACGCCTGCGCACTGGTCGCCGCCAGGGGCCGGCTGATGCAGGAACTGCCCGGCGGTGGCGCGATGGTCGCCGTCGAGGCAACCGAGGAGGACGTACGCCCGCTGCTCGGCGAACGGCTTGCCGTGGCCGTCGTCAACGGTCCACGCGCCGTCGTGCTCTCCGGTGACGAGGACGCCGTGCTGCACGCGGCGGAACACCTGAGGGAACAGGGCCGCAAGACGTCACGCCTGCGCGTCAGCCACGCCTTCCACTCGCCCCGCATGGACCCGATGCTCGCGGAGTTCCGCACGGTCGTCGCAGGACTGCCGATGAGCGAACCACGCCTTCCCGTCGTCTCCAACCTCACCGGAAAGCTGTGCGCACAGGGCGAGTTGACGACCGTCGACTACTGGGTGCGGCATGTGCGCGAGACCGTCCGCTTCAGTGACGGCATCGCCACCCTGCGCGAGAACGGCGTCAGCACCTTCGTCGAGCTGGGCCCCAGTGCCACACTCACCGCCCTCGCCCGCCAGTGCCTGCCCGACGAAGCCGACCAACAGGGCGTCGCCTTCGTGCCGGTGCTGCGCGCCGACCGCCCCGAGCCGCAGGCCCTGACCACCGCACTCGCCGAGCTGCACGTACGCGGCACGGCGATCGACTGGCCGGCCGTCGCCGCGGGCTGGGGCGGGCGCAGGGTGCAGCTGCCCACCTACCCGTTCCAGCGGCAGCGCTACTGGTGGGAGGGCGAAGCCGCCGAAGGCTCCGGCGCGGCGGACGGCCCGTCGGGTTCGGTGCCCGGCAGCGCCGGCGACGCCGCCTTCTGGCACGCCGTGGAGCGCGCCGACACCAGCACACTCGCCGAAGCACTCGGCGCCGGAAACGCCGCCCAGCGGGACTCGCTCGACACCGTGCTCCCGCTGCTCGCGGGCTGGCGCTCCCACCGCGTGAAGGAGGCGACCGCCGACGCCTGGAGCTACCGGATCGACTGGCAGCCCCTCGCCGAAGCCACCCCGGAAGCCGCCGCCACGGCCGGCAGCTGGCTCGTCGTGGCACCGGAAGGACCGGACGCCCAGGACTGGGCCGACCGCATCGCCGAAGCTCTGCGCACCCGCGGCGCGCAACCGCAGCTCGTCACCGTGGACGCCACCACCCTTGCCTCCCTGGCAGACGCCGAGACGCAGACCACCGCGGCGGCCCGGACCGGCGGCGCCCGGGCCGAGCTCAGGGACCGGCTGCGTACCGCGTCCGACGCGGCCTCACCAGTACGCGCGGTGGTTTCCCTGCTGGCCCTGACCACCGGCCCGCACGGCCTGACCGCCACTGTCGCGCTCGCCCAGGCGCTGGGCGACCTCGCGATCGAGGCACCCCTGTGGTGCCTGACAAGCGGCGCGGTGGCAGTGGGCGGCGCGGAGCAACTGCCGCACCCGGAGCAGGCGCAGGTGTGGGGCATCGGCAGAGTCGTGGCCCTCGAACAGCCGCAGCGCTGGGGCGGCCTCGTCGACCTGCCGCCGACGGCCGACGAGCGGACGGCCACCCGCCTGGTCTCCGTACTCGCCCGCGCACACACCGGTCAGGAGTCCCCGCCGGAGGACCAGATCGCCCTCCGTGCCTCGGGGACCTTCGGCCGCCGACTCGTCCACGTGCCCGCCGACACGAGCATCGCCGGCACCGGCGCACGCGACGGCGCCACCGGCGAGGGCTGGACGCCGCACGGCACCGTCCTGATCACCGGCGGCACCGGTGCGCTCGGCGCGCACGTGGCCCGCTGGCTCGCCCGTCGAGGCGCCGCCCATCTCGTACTCACCAGCCGGCGCGGCCCCCAGGCACCGGGAGCCCCCGAGCTGATGGCCGAACTCACCGCACTCGGCGCCCGGGTCACCGTGGTCGCCTGCGATGTCGCCGACCGCACGGCCCTGGCCGCGCTGCTCGAAGAGCTGCCCGAGGATCAGCCGCTCACCGCGGTGATGCACACCGCCGGTGTGCTCGACGACGGCGTACTGGAGTCCATCACCCCGGGACGACTCGCCGGCGTCCTGCGCCCGAAGGCCGAAGCCGCCCGGCACCTGCACGAACTCACCAAGGATCACCCGCTGACGGCGTTCGTCACCTTCTCCTCGATCGCCGGACTGCTCGGCAGCGCGGGACAGGGCAGCTACGCCGCCGCGAACGCCTACCTGGACGCACTCGCCCAGCACCGCACCGCCCTGGGCCTCGCCGCGACCTCGGTGGCCTGGGGCCCCTGGGACGGCGGCGGCATGGCAGCTGAAGACGCCTCACAGGAACGCTCCTGGTGGCGCGGCGTGGCCCCGATGGACGTCGACATCTGCCTGACGGCCCTCCAGCGGGCCCTGGACCGCACGGTGGCCTGCGTCGGCGTCCTGGACGCCGACTGGCCACAACTCGCTGCCGGATTCACGGCCACCAGGCCAAGCCCGCTCATCGCGAACCTCCCCGAGGTGCGTACCGCCGCTGCCGGCACCCACGGCGGCCCCGCCGCCCCGGCCGAAGCGGCTTCGGACCTCGTCGTCCGGCTCGCCGCCCTGCCCGAGAGCGAACAGCGCCGCGAAGTACTGGACTTGGTACGCGGGCAGGTGGCACTCGTCCTCGCCTACGACAGCGGCAGCACGGTCCAGTCCAGCCGTGCCTTCAACGAGCTCGGATTCGACTCGCTCACCGCCGTCGAACTCCGCAACCGGCTCAGCACCGTCACGGGCCTGAAGCTCCCGGCCACCCTGCTCTTCGACTACGCCAACCCCGACGTGCTGGCCGGACACCTGCACGGCGAGCTGTGCCCGAACGGGGAGGCCCGGGCCGTACCGGTGCTGGCCGAGCTGGAGCGCATCGAATCGGTGGCGGCGGCCCTGTCCGTCGAGGAGATCGAACGCAGCCGGATCAGCCACCGGCTCCAGGAACTCGTCACCCGGCTCAATGCGCGCACCGACGACGCCGGCGAGACGGGGACGACAAGTCCCGCAGGCGGCCCCACCGTCGCCGACCGCCTCGACTCCGCGTCGGCCGAAGACGTCTTCGACTTCCTCGACAAGGAACTCGGGCTCTCCTGAGCCGCTGTCCGCTCCTGCACACCTTCACTTACCACCCCACTTCCCGAACCTCCCGCATGCGCAGTTCCCGGGAAACGACACACGGCGAGGCCCTGATGGCGAACGTGAACGAAGCGAAGCTCCTCGACTACCTCAAGCGGACGACCGCGGACCTGCATGCCACGAAGCAGCAACTGCGGGCGATCGAGAACGCCGGGCAGGAGCCCATCGCCATCGTCGCGATGAGCTGCCGCCTGCCCGGCGGCGTGCACTCGCCCGAGGAACTGTGGCAGCTGCTCGCCGCAGGCGCCGACGCCATCGGGGACTTCCCCGAGGACCGCGGATGGGACACCGGGAACACCGGGAACACCGGGAACACCGGGGACACGGCGAACACCGGGGACGCCACAACCGGTCCGATCACCGACGACGGCACGGACTACCCGCGCAAGGGCGGATTCCTTTACGACGCAGCGGAGTTCGACCCTGCCTTCTTCGGCATTTCGCCGCGGGAGGCCCTGGCAATGGACCCGCAGCAGCGGCTGCTGCTCGAAGCCTCCTGGGAGGCGTTCGAGCGCGGAACCATCGCGCCCGACTCGCTGTGCGGCGGGCGCGTGGGTGTCTTCGTCGGCACCAACGGCCAGACGTACTTCGACCTGAAGCTGCCGGAAGAGGCCGAGGCCTACATGGCCACCGGCAGCAACGCGGCCGTCCTGTCCGGCCGCATTTCCTACGTACTGGGCCTTGAGGGACCGGCCGTGACCGTGGACACGGCGTGCTCGTCGTCCCTGGTGGCGCTGCACCTCGCGATCCAGGCACTGCGCAAGGGCGAGTGCACCCTCGCGCTCGCGGGCGGCGCGACCGTGATGGCGACCCCCGGCCCCTACATCGCGTTCAGCAAGCAGCGCGGACTCGCGAGCGACGGCCGCTGCAAGGCGTTCTCGGAAGCGGCTGACGGCACCGGCTGGTCCGAGGGCGCGGGCATGCTCCTGGTGGAGCGGCTGTCGGACGCGCGACGCAACGGCCACCCCGTGCTGGCGGTCGTACGCGGCTCCGCCGTCAACCAGGACGGCGCGAGCAACGGCCTCACCGCACCGAACGGGCCGTCCCAGCAGCGCGTCATCTGGGACGCCCTGGCAAACGCACAGCTGTCGGCGGACCAGGTCGACGTGGTCGAGGCGCACGGTACGGGCACGGTTCTGGGTGACCCGATCGAGGCGCAGG
Organism: Streptomyces sp. NPDC048416; assembly: GCF_043200435.1. Taxonomy (NCBI): domain Bacteria; kingdom Bacillati; phylum Actinomycetota; class Actinomycetes; order Kitasatosporales; family Streptomycetaceae; genus Streptomyces; species Streptomyces sp. NPDC048416. Next base: position 2,714 of record NZ_JBICXU010000063.1, on the reverse strand, counting down.
CGTTGCTTGCCACGTACGGTCGTGATCGTGCGGCCGAGCAGCCGTTGTGGCTGGGTTCGGTGAAGTCGAACCTGGGGCATACGCAGGCGGCGGCGGGTGTGGCGGGGATCATCAAGATGGTGATGGCGATGCGTCACGGTGTGCTGCCCAGGACGCTGCATGTCGATGCGCCGTCGTCGAAGGTGGACTGGTCGGCGGGTCATGTGCGGTTGCTGACCGAGGAAGTGGAGTGGGACGGTACGTCGCCGCGTAGGGCGGGTGTGTCGTCGTTCGGGATCAGCGGCACGAACGCCCACATCATCCTTGAGGAGGCCCCGGCAGCGGAGCCCACCGAGGAGCCGTCTACCGTCGAACTCCCGGCTGGCGCAGGCGCGTTGGCGCTCGTGGTTTCGGCCGGGAATGCTGCGGCGCTGAGGGCTCAGGCGGTGGGTGTGCTGGGTCTGCTGGAGGATGCGGAAGCTCCTGATCCGGTGGATGTGGGGGTGGCGTTGGCTTCGACGCGTGCGCAGTTGGAGCATCGTGCGGTGGTTGCGGGGGCGGGGCGTGAGGAGCTGGTTGCCGGGTTGCGTGCGCTGGCTTCGGGTGAGGAGGCCGGGGGTGTGGTGCGGGGTGTCCGTGCGGAGGGCCGGCTGGGCTTCTTGTTCACCGGTCAGGGTGCGCAGCGGGTGGGTATGGGGCGTGAACTCGCTGCCGCCTTCCCGGTGTTCGCTGCCGCTCTGGACGAGGCATGTGGCCACCTGGACATCCAGCTCGACCGCCCGCTGAAGGAGGTTCTGTTCGCGGAGGCGGGTTCGGCTGAGGCGGGGCTGCTGGACCGCACCGAGTACGCCCAGCCTGCGTTGTTCGCTGTTGAGACCGCGTTGTTCCGGCTTGCGGAGTCGTTGGGTGTGCGGCCGGATGTGGTGGCGGGGCATTCCATCGGTGAGATCAGTGCGGCTCATGCGGCGGGTGTGTTCTCGCTGGCTGACGCGTGTGCGCTGGTCGCGGCACGTGGCCGGCTGATGCAGGCGCTGCCCGATGGTGGTGTGATGGCGGCGGTGCAGGCGACCGAGGATGACGTACGCGCCATGCTCGACGGGGTCGAGGACGCGGCGATCGCCGCCGTCAACGGGCCCCGTGCGGTGGTTGTTTCGGGCACGGCCGACTCCGTCGAGAAGGTCGTGAAGGCGGTGCGAGCCGCGGGCGGGAAGACCTCGCGTCTCACCGTCTCGCATGCTTTCCACTCGCCGTTGATGGATCCGATGCTGGAGGAGTTCGGGGCTGTCCTGTCCGGGCTCACCTTCAGCGAGCCCCGCATCCCGGTCGTCTCCAACGTGACCGGACGTACCGCCACACCCGGCGAACTCACCACCCCCGCCTATTGGGTCACCCACGTACGCGAGGCCGTGCGTTTCGCCGACGGCATCCACACCCTCGCCGCAGAAGGAGTCACCACCTTCCTGGAGATCGGCCCCGATGCGGTCCTCACGGCCATGGCCCCCGCAGCCCTCGCCGACGACACGACCACCACGTTCATACCCCTCCTGCGCCGCAACCGGCCCGAACAGAACGAAACCCTCACCGCGCTCGCCCGCCTGTGGACCAGCGGCCACACCGTCAACTGGCCCGCACTCCACCCCACCAACGGACCCACCCGGCCCGTCGACCTCCCCACCTACCCCTTCCAACGCCAGCACTACTGGATCAAGAACGTGGCGGACGTCGGAAACGTCGCCTCGTTCGGGCTTGATGCCGCCGATCACCCCTTGCTGGGCGCGGCGACGATGTTGGCGGACTCCGATGGGGCGCTGTTCACCGGGCGTCTCTCTCTGGCCGGCCACGCTTGGCTGGCTGACCGCGCCGCGGTCGGCTCGGTCGTCTTTCCGGAGACCGGGTTCGTGGAGTTGGCGATCCGGGCGGGGGATCAGGTCGGGTGCGGGTTGTTGGAGGAGTTGACGTTGGAGGCGCCTTTGGTGCTTCCGTCGCGTGGTGGTGTGCAGGTGCAGGTGGTGGTGGGTGCGCCCGAGGTTGGTTCCGGGGTGCGCGCGGTGCGTGTGTTCTCGCGGGGCGAGGACGCGGTGGGCGATGCGTCCTGGACGCGACACGCCACAGGTCTGCTCGCTGACGGAACACGTGACGTCGCGGAAGACATCGACCTCGGTGTGTGGCCCCCGGTGGGCGCCGCCCCGGTCGCGGTCGACACCATCTATGACCGGTATGCCGAGGCCGGAATGCAGTACGGCCCTGTGTTCCGCGGCCTCAAGGGTGCCTGGCGGCAGGACGATTCGCTGTACGTCGAGGTCGCGCTTGACGAGCAGACGGCGAAGGATGCCGAGCGGTTCGGTCTGCACCCGGCCGCCTTGGACGCGGCCTTGCAGGGCTTGGCGCTCCTGGCCGCCGCGCCCGGTGACGATACGCCCATGGGGCTGCGCCTGAACGCGGAGTGGCGCGGTGTCACGCTGCATGCCGCCGGTGCGTCCGCGCTGCGCGTACGGTTGTCCGCGCTGGGTGGGGACAGCTTCGAGGTCGACATCGCCGACGCCGTCGGAGCGGCGGTCGCCTCCATCGAGTCGCTGACCGTCCGGCCCATCGAAGCGTCCGAGCTGGCCGATGGCGCCCGTGCCGAGTTCCACGAGTCGTTGTACCGGGTGGATTGGGTGCCGGCCGGAGTGGCTGGAACGGCGGGTTCGGCGACTACTGCCGCGGTGCCGGACGGTTCGGTTGTGGTGGTGGAT
>NZ_JBICXU010000062.1:0-11866 GCF_043200435.1 Streptomyces sp. NPDC048416 | reverse complement strand
AGCCCGTCCGGCGATTGAGGACGAGCGCCGTTCAGGCGCGAACGGGGGTGCAGGGGGCGGAGCCCCCGCATGGGGTCTGGGGCGCAGCCCCAGGGGTCGGCTCGTTCAATGTGCTGTACGGGCGGGTGGGTGGGAAAACGTCCCCGGGGTCTGGGGCGGAGCCCCAGGGAGCCGCACCCCCAAGTAGCCGCACGGGCGGGTGGGTGGGCGAACCCGCCCGGGGTCTGGGGCGGAGCCCCAGGGGGCTGCACCTTCAAGTAGCCGCACGGGATGGGGGTCCCCCCTGCTCCTTAAGAGCTTGGGGGAGGGTGGGCGAACCCCCCCGGGGTTCACCGGCGGAGCCTTACGCGGGGTCTTCGGCCAGTTCGGCTACGCCGGTGATGCGGTGGAGGGGGTACGTGCGGACCTCGTCCGCCGTGTGGTCGTACGCCGTGACGAACCCGCCCTCCACCCGCACCGGCGCGATGACCCGCTGACTGGCGGAGCCCTCCGCGTTGACGTAGCCGATCCACACCGCGGACCCGGTCATCGCCGCCGCCTGCACCGTGGCCAGCGTCTCGGCGGACGAGGTGCGCGGTAGGGCGCCGTCCGCGCGGCCGGATTCCGGCTGGTCCTTGCGGACGACGGTCGCCGCCGTGTCGCCCGCCCGGATCGCCCGCACCGCCGCGTCGAGCAGCGTCTCGTCCGGGTGCGGCGGCCCGTCGGGCACGGGGACGGGGGCCGTGCGGCGCGGGGTGCGGCGGGAGTCGGCGCGGGTGATCAGGACATCGCCCTCGGCGGACTCGGCGGCAGGCGCGTACCCCATCGAGCGCAGCCCCTCCAGGAGCGCGGCCGGCTCGGCCGTCGTGGCGAGGACCGTCGGAGCGAGGCGGCGCAGGTGCAACGGCCGGCTGCGCTTGTCGGCGAGGATTTCGCCCAGCATCGCCTCGTCGTCGCAGCGTACGTACGCCGAAGCGACGCCCACCCTGAGGTGGCCGTGTCTGCGGGCCACGTCGTCGATCAGGTAACTCAGCGGCTGCGGCACCGGCGTACGGCTGTGTTCGGTGAGGAAGGCCTGGAGGTCGGAGGCGGTCTGGCCGGCGTCGAGGGCGCGGCGCACCGAGCCCGCGGTGAAGCGGTAGACCGTGGCGCCGCCCTTGGACTCGATGTCGGCGAGCACCCCGAGCATCGCCGCGAGCGGCCGCCTGAGCGGACCCGGCGCCACCGCCGTCAGGTCGGCCTGGAGCAGTACGTGGTCGACGGGCTCGGGCAGGTGCGGCGCCAGCGCCCGCGCGGCGAGCCGCCCAAGGGCCTCGCGTTCGGCGGCTCCGGATGCGGGGGCCAGGAGCGTACGGCCATGTGTCGTCAGCGCGCCCCGGCCGGTCACGCCCAGCAACTCCGCCTCGGACAGCGTCCACGGGGCCAGGCGTGAGCGCAGGTCGTCGGGGCCGCTGCGGGCCGGATGCTCCCAGCGCAGCCGGGCGAGCAGCGACGCGGGGTCGGGGGAGGCCGCGTCGGGCAGGGTGTCGAGCAGGGACAGGACGCGGTGGCGTACCTCGGGCGCGGGGGAGCGGTCGAGGTCGGGTCCGAGCGCGGAAAGCGTGCGCCCCTTGGCGTCCTGCTCGCCGACGATACCCGCGGTACGGGTGGCGGCCAGCCAGGCCACCGCGAGCCGCGCCCAGCGTTCGGCGGGCGGCAGCTCCAGCCAGTCGTCGTACTCCGGGGTCGGCGCGTACCGCTCGTCCACCTCGCCGTCGGACGCCAACAGGCCTGCCGCGTAAGCGAGTTCGAGCCAGAAGGCGGCGACCGGCTCGGAGACGTCGAGGGCGGTCGCGGTGCGCTTGAGGTCGCGTACGGACAGACCGCCGGCGCGCAGGACCGCGGGGCCGCCCTCGTTCCACTCCGCGAGCAGGTCCTCGACGGTGGTCAGCGCGGTGAACGCCTGGCCCGCGGCCGTCGCGTCCACAACCTGTGGACGGTATTCGCGCAGCGGCACGACAGCCGGCGCCACCGGCTCGGTGGTGCGGTGGGCGCGCCCGGCGCGCAGATGCAGGGCGACCTCGCGCGGCAGCACCACGGTGCGCGCGGAGGCCGGAAGCAGTAGGCCGTGGTCGCGCAGCCAGCGCACCGGCGGCGGCGGATCGGCGGACACCTCTCCGTACGGCGGCCCCCACACCAGACGGTCCAGAACCGTCAACGCGTCGGACGGAGCGGTGTCGAGCAGTTCCCCCATGCGGGTGCGGTCGGTGAAAAGCGCGGTGAGCGCGGCGACGGCCGACACCGGGTCGTGGGTCGCCGGGAGCCCCACCGTCTGAAGGATCTCCTGGACGCGGCCCGGCGACATGCCCGACGTGGCCTCGGCGACGGTCGGGCCCAGGCCCGTGGGGGAGGGGTGGGTGGGGGAGGGCGCGAGCAGTTCGCGGGCGGTACGCACCAGGCGCAGCCGGTCGTCGCCGCCCCAGACCAGGGCCTGCTCGCGCAGCGCCGCGAGCGCGGCGGGCAGCGCCCGTTCGACCTCCGCGTCACCGTCGTCCCCGGCGAGCAAGGCGCGTACCGCCTCGTACGGGGCCGGGTCCGGGGCCACGGCCAGGACCTGCGCGGTCTGGAGGGCGAACGTGTCGAGCCGTTCCAGGGCGCGTACGACGGACGCCCGGGTGCCGGCGCGGGTGGCCAGCTGGGTGAGGTCGCCCGGCACGGGGGAGAGCAGATCGGGCCGGATCCGCAGCAGCGCCGCCAGGGAGTCGTCGGTGCGGGCGCGCAGGGACTCGGCGAGGGTACGGGGTGCCGAGGCGGCGCTGCGGGATGCCGAAACGGAGGCGCGGGATGCCGAAACGGAGGCGCGGGGTGCCGCAGCAGCCCCGCCCGTCGCGCCGGTCGTTCCTTCGGACACGTGCGCCTCCTGATTGCGCTCGCCGGTCCCCATCCGCCCCACGGTAGCCCGTGCGCGCTACCGTCAGGAGCCAGAGCCCGTGTCCGAAACGCGACCGGACCGGCGGACGGTGGCTCTTGGAGAGGTCGGAGGTCCCCCTGCTCCTCGCGGGGCTCGGGGGCGGGCCGGGTCCGTGGAGGGGAAAGCGGAGGGGAAACGCGCGTGGGGATCGAGAGCGACCAGCTGGTCTACGACTACCTGAGCCGGATCGGCGACCTGGCCCAGCAACAGCAGCTGCCTTCCGGGGACCGGATGCGCCTCGTGTCGTCGCTGCGCAACGAGATCGACTCGCAGCGCGCGAAGTCCGGCAACGAGACCCCGGCCACGGTTCGGCGCATCCTCGGGCGGTTCGGGAGCCCGGAGGAAGTGGTGGAGACGGCCACGTCGGGATCCGGCTTCAGGGCCGGGGCGGGTGCGGGGTGGGGGCGGTTCGGGTCCGGGGCGGGGGCCGGGGCGGGACTCGGTTCTGGTTCTGGATCCGGCTCCGGGGCTGGTTCGGGGGCCGGTTCGGGGCCTGGCTCGCCTTCCCGGTTCGGCGCTTCTCCTGGTTCGGGTACGGGAGCGTCGGGTTCGGGGGTGTCGGGTTCGGGATCGTCCGGTTCCGGTTCCGGTTCCGGTTCCGGTTCGGGTTCGGGTTCGGGTCGTTCGGGGTTCGGCTCGGGGGCGAAGGCGAAGCCTCGGTCGAAGTCGGGGCCAGGAGCGAAGTCGGGGACGGGCGGTTCGGGTGCTCGCTCCGGCGCGCGTGGCAGCGGTTCGGGCGGCGCCGGGGCGCGTGGCGGCGGCTCGGGCGCCGGTTCGGCGGGGTTCGCTTCCGGTGCCGGTGGGCCGTACGGGTCGGAGTCCGGGCCGGGCGTGCCGGTCCAGCGTGACCGGCTGTTCCCCGGGCGGGCCAAGCGCGTTCCGCGCCCGCGCCCCGGCACGTCGGACGTGGCTCCGCCCGTGGTGCCGTCGCCGCCGCACCTGGCGGGCATGGACGAACTCGGCACGCAGGGAGTCGAGCCCGACTGGTGGCGGCTCGGGCCCGCGGAGCCCCTGGCGGGGGGCTCGGTCGCGGGATTCGTCGGCGGGGTGGAGATCCCCGACATACTCAAACCGCCCCCTGCGGTGGACGAGGACGAGGACGAAGACGAAGACGAGGAAGAAGGCGGAAACGAGGGGGAGTTCGGGGAAGAGGCGGAGGCCGACGGGGCCGATGGGGAGGGCGCCGATGTCGTCGGCGCCGCACCGGCCCTGCGCAGGCGCCTTCTGCGGCGACGCCGGGTCGAGGCCGGACGGCCCGGTCTGCGCAACCCCCTCCTGCTCCTCGCGGCGGCCCTGTTGGTGGCGGGCGCGGCGTTCGGCCTGTGGTTGGCGCTCGGCGCCGGCTGGCTCCTCGCGTACGCCTCCCGAAGGCTGAGCCGGGCCGAGTCGAAGTGGGCGGTCTTCGGCATGCCGGGGCTGACCCTGCTGGGCGGCCTGGTCTGGCTCTGGGGCCGCCAGAACGGGCGGTGGGGCACGCCGATCGCCGAGGGTGCGATGGGGGATGCGCTGACCGGGATGTGGCCGTGGCTGATCAGGGTGGCGGCGGTGTCGTCGGCGGCGTTCCTGGTGTGGCGGGCGCGGCGGAGCGGGCTGTAGGGCGCCACGGATTCGCGTCGGGCGGGGCGGCACGGCGTGCCGGGTGGTCACGCTGGGCAAGGCCGACCGCCTTGCGCGCGGCGTCGGCGTACCACCGTGCCTCTGCGCCGCTGTGCCTCTGCGTCGGCGTACCGCCGTGTCTTCGTGCCGCCGCCCCGCCGTGCCGCCGCGCCTTCGTACCGCCGTGTCTTCGTGCCGCCGCCCCGCCGTGCCGCCGCGCCTTCGTGCCGCCGTGTCTTCGTCCCGCGGCCCCGCCGTGCCGCCGCGCCTTCGTGCCGGCGTATATCGCCGTACTGCCGTACCGCCGCCCCGCCATATACCCCCCGCGCCGCCCACCGCGGTCCTCCCAGGGCCGGGCGCTGCGTACACCTGGGCACAATGGCCCCATGCCCATAGGCGCCCCCACGGTCGGCTTCGACCTCGACATGACCCTGATCGACTCCCGGCCCGGTATCCGCGCCGTCTACCAGGAGCTTTCCGCCGCGACCGGGACGTACATCGACGCCGACCAGGCCGTCAGCAGGCTCGGTCCGCCCCTCGACTGGGAGCTGCGGCACTGGTTCGCGGAGGAAAAGATTGCCGCGATGGTCCTCGCCTACCGTGAGATCTACCCCACACGCGCGATCCTGCCCACGCCCGCGCTGCCCGGCGCGGCCGACGCGGTGCGGGCGGTGCGGGAGCTCGGCGGGCGGGCCGTCGTCGTCACCGCGAAGAACGCGCCGCAGGCCCGGCTGCACCTCGACCACCTGGGCATCGAGCCGGACGAGGTCGTCGGCGGGCTGTGGGCCGAGGCCAAGGCGACCGCGCTGCGCGCGCACGGAGCCGCGGTGTACGTCGGCGACCACCTCGGCGACGTGCTCGGGGCGCACGCCGCGGGCGCCCTCGCGGTCGCGGTGCCGACCGGCCCGATCGGCGCGGACGAGCTGCGCGCGGCCGGCGCGGACGTCGTCCTTGACGATCTGACGTCATTTCCGGCCTGGTTGAAGGGTTACGTCGCCGAACGCTCTTGACAGCCAGGTCTCGGACTTGCGTACGGGAGGAACCGCTCCGGGGGCGGAACGGGCCGGTCCGGAAGGCCGGGTGCGCGGGTCAGGCGCGAGCCTGGCGGCGCTGCTCCGCGATGGTCAGGAGCACGCCCGCCCCCGCGATCAGGAAGCCGGCGCCCATCAGCATGCAGACCAGGTAGGCGAAGGACGGGAACGGGTCGGTGTGCAGGAACAGCGGCGCCACCGTGACCAGCGTGGCGAGGGCGCCGACGAAGAACACGACGACGCCGACGCGAACCAGCCGATCACCGGTGGTGGGGGCGGAACGGTCGGTCTTGGCCTGGGTTTCGGTACTCACCCCGCCAGGGTAGTTCCCAGCACGTAAGGACAGGCCGGGACGTCTTGTCAGCAGCCCCTGGGCCATTAGCCTTGGTGTCGGCGGGTCGGCAGGCGGCCCGTCGCAGTGCTATCCGGAGCGGTTTTTCGGTTTTTCGGCGCCCCGCACCCAACGACGAGTACGAGGACGAGGACAGACGTGCCCACCGGCAAGGTCAAGTGGTTCAACAGTGAGAAGGGCTTCGGCTTTCTCTCCCGGGACGACGGCGGCGACGTCTTCGTCCACTCCTCCGTGCTCCCCGCCGGGGTCGAAGCACTCAAGCCCGGACAGCGTGTCGAGTTCGGCGTCGTCGCCGGGCAGCGCGGCGACCAGGCCCTTTCCGTCACGGTCCTCGACCCGGCCCCCTCGGTGGCCGCCGCGCAGCGCCGCAAGCCCGACGAACTGGCCTCCATCGTCCAGGACTTGACGACTCTCCTGGAGAACATCACGCCGATGCTGGAGAAGGGCCGCTACCCCGACAAGGCGTCCGGAGGCAAGATCGCCGGCCTGCTGCGCGCGGTCGCCGACCAGTTGGACGTCTGATGCGGGGCCGGCCGGCGTCGGACGGCTGATCCGCCGGACGTCCCCTGGCCGGCGAAGACAGCGCGTCGCGTCAGCCGGCGAAGGACAGCGCGTCGCGGCCGAGGGGCGGAACAAGCCCCTCGGCCGCGGCGCGTGTCAGCAGCCCGCGCACCGCGGCGTAGCCGTCCTCGCCGAGGTCGGCGGTGAACTCGTTCACGTACAGCCCGATGTGCCGGTCGGCCACGGCCGGGTCCATCTCCTGGGCGTGCTCCGTCACATAGGGCCGGGAGGCCTCGGGGTCCTCCCAGGCGAGCCGCACGGAGGCGCGCGCCGAATCGGCGAGCAGGCGCAGCGTGTCGTCGCCCAGCGAGCGCTTGGCGATGATCGCGCCCAGCGGGATGGGCAGACCGGTGGTCGCCTCCCAGTGTTCGCCCATGTCGGCGAGGCAGTGCAGCCCGTAGTTCTGGTAGGTGAACCGGGCCTCGTGGATGACGAGCCCGGCGTCGACCTTGCCGTCACGCACCGCGGGCATGATCTCGTGGAACGGCATGACGACCACCTCGCCGACCCCGCCGGGCACGACCTCCGCGGCCCACAGCCGGAACAGCAGATACGCCGTCGACTTCTCGCTCGGCACCGCGACCGTCCTGCCCGTGAGGTCGCTGCCCTCCTCGCGGGTGAGGACCAGCGGGCCGCAGCCCCGGCCGAGGGCGCCGCCGCAGGGCAACAGGGCGTACTCGTCGAGGACCCACGGCAGCACCGCGTACGACACCTTGAGCACGTCGAACTCGCCGCGCTCGGCCATGCCGTTGGTGATGTCGATGTCCGCGAACGTGACGTCCAGGGCGGGCGCGCCCGGCACCCGGCCGTGCGCCCACGCGTCGAAGACGAACGTGTCGTTCGGGCAGGGAGAGTAGGCGATCTTCAGTGCCGGTTCAGTCGTCATGAGGTGTCCAACTCTCCAGTACGGGCGGGAGCTTCGCGAAGGCGTCGGTGAGGGCGGCCAACGCGTCGCCGATCCGCCAGGCCGAACGGTCGCGCGGGCCGACCTCGTTGGAGATCGCGCGGATTTCCAGGACCGGCAGGCCGAAGACGTCGGCGGTCTCGGCGACACCGAAGCCCTCCATCGCCTCGGCGAGGGCGTGCGGATGGCGGGCCAGGAGTTCGGCGGCGCGCTCGGCGGTGCCGGTGGCGGTGGTCACGGTGAGGACCGGGCCGTGCGCGGCGCCCAGCGCCCGCGTCGCGCGGCGGCCGAGCGAGCTGGGTACGGACAGCTCCTGGCGTCCGAAGCCGAGTTCCCTGACGGGGATGAAGCCCTCGGGCGAGCCGGCGCCCAGGTCGGCCGCGACGATCGTCGAGGACACGACGAGTGAGCCGAGCGGGGCGACGCCGGGGAAGCCGCCGCCGATGCCGGTCGAGACCACCAGGTCGTAACCGGGGCCGGGATTGGAGCCGGGGCCAGGGTTGGAGCCGAGGGCGAGGGCGAGGGCGCGGGCGGTGCCGGCCGCCGCCGCGGCGGGCCCCACCCCCGCCGGGCAGACATGGATCTCGTGTCCCGCGCGGCCGAACCGGGCCGGCGGCGACGGGGTGAATGCGGGCCCGGCGACCAAGGCGTTCCGGGTGTGCTCCTCGCCGGGGTGCTCGTACCCGGCGAGCGCGAGACCGGCGGCGACGGAGTCCGCCTCCGCCGCCACCGCGGTCACGACCAGGACACGCATCAGGCGGGACCCACTCGTCAGGAGTCGCTGCGCTTGAGCGTGAAGCTCCAGACCGACTCGGGCTTGCTGTCCTTGTTGAGCTGGATGATGCTGATCTTCTTCTCCTTCGGCGCGGCACCCTGCCCGCCGGTGGAGAAGACGTCGGCGCCGGGGAAGCTCCGGTACGTCTGCGAGGACGCCTCGGTGATCGGGCTGCCGTCGAGCAGCGCGATCCACTTCTTGCCGTCCTCGACGACCTTGGGCTCGACGCCGAGACGCAGGGTCGCGCCGGGCGCGTAGTCGATCGTCTTGGCGTCCTTGACGCCGCTGAGGCAGCTGGTGAGCTTCTCGTCCGCGAGCGGCTTGCCGTCGGTGCCGCGGCAGGACGCCTCGGTGTCGACGGAGTCGGTGCCGACCGTCACGGTCGCGAGAGGCGTCGGCTTGTCGCAGGCGGAGAGGACGAGGAGTCCTGCGGAGGCGGCGGCGAGTGCGAAGCCGGCCCGGCGGGTCCTACCGGAAGTGAACGCAACGGTCATGGAGCGAAGGCTATCGGTCGCCCCCCGCCAACCCGCGCGGGGGTGTGGCGTGCCGTGTCGGTGTTGACCGGGGGACCCGTGCCGGGTCGGTGTCGGACGGGGGCGTGCCGGGCTGGGGTGGGTGTCGGCCGGGGGCGCGCCGGGCTGGTGGCGGCCGGGGAGCCGTGCTGGGTCGATGGCGGCCGGGGACTCGTGCTGGGTCGGTGTTGGCCGGGGGCCCGTGCTGGGTCGGTGTCGGTCGGGGACTCGTGCTGGGTCGGTGTTGGCCGGGGGCCCGTGCCGGGTTGTTGGCGGCCGCGGGACCTGTGCTGGGCCGGGTCGGCCGGGGGGCGCGGTTGGCCGGGGTGGCGCGGGTCAGGCGACCCGGGCTCGGGGCGCGCTCCGTCGCGCGGCCCCCAGCAGGCCCCGTACCGAGACGACGGCGCCCAGCGCGAGCAGGGCCGCGGCCACCGACATGCCGAGGACCCCGTTCAGCGGCAGCGCCATGCCGATCGCGCCGCCGAGCACCCACGCCACCTGGAGCACCGTCTCCGAGCGGGCGAACGCGGAGGTACGGACCTCCTCCGGCACATCGCGCTGGATCATCGCGTCCAGGGACAGCTTGGCCAGGGCCTGGGTGAGCCCCGCCGTCGCGCCGAGCACGGCCACCATCGGACCGCTGAAGAACGCCGCGGCCAGGGCGGCGACGCCCAGCGCGATCGTCAGCATCGTCACGATCAGGACCTCGGGCCCGCGCGCCCGCAGCAGCGAGCCGACCGCGGTGCCCAGCGCGTTGCCCACACCCGCCGAGACGCCCACGATGCCGAGCGAGACGGCCGCGCTCTGGCCGGCCAGCGGGTGCTCGCGCAGCAGGAACGCCAGGAAGAAGATCAGGAACCCGGAGAGCGCGCGCAGCGCGGCGTTGGCGTACAGGCCGTTCTGCACGGACACGCCGACCGTACGCAGGCCGGGCTTGGGGCCCTCGCGGCGGCCCGGGCGCCGTGCGTCGGAGAGCCGCGCGTCGGACAGCCGCGCCTTGGTCTCGCCCTTCGCCGAGTCGACCTTGTGGGGCAGCGTGAACGCCAGGAAGGTACCCCCGGCGAAGACACAGAACGCCGCATAGAGCGGCCACTCGGGCCCGACGCGGGAGAGCCCCGCGCCGATCGGGGCGGCGGCGCCGGTGGCGAGGAGGCCGGCGAGGGTGACCCGCGAATTCGCCTTCACCAGGGAGAAGCGGGGCGGCAGCAGCCGCGGCACCACGGCGCTTCTCACCACGCCGTACGCCTTCGACGCGACCAGCACGCCCAGCGCCGCGGGATAGAGCTCAAGGCCGCCGGTGGCGACCGCGCCCGACATGGTGAGGGCGAGCAGCGCGCGGGCCAGCATCGCGCCGGCCATCGCGGCGCGGCGGCCGTGCGGCATCCGGTCGAGCAGCGGGCCGATCACGGGCGCCAGGAGAGTGAACGGCGCCATCGTGATCGCGAGGTACAGGGCGACGCGGCCGCGCGCCTGGTCGGTCGGCACGGAGAAGAACACGGTCGAGGCGAGCGCCACGGTGATCAGGACGTCACCCGCGCCGTTCACCGCGTGCAACTCGATCAGTTTGCCGAGCCCCGACTCACCGGCGCCATGCGCATGGGTGGCTTTTCTGATCGAACGCGCCGTCCCCGAGAAGGGAAGGCGCAGGGCGTGACCGACCGCCCGCCCCGCCCTGCGGAGGCGGCCGTACCCGTCCGAAGACCCTGACGACCTCACGGTTGCCACCCCGCCATAGTGCCCCAAGCCCGTCCGACCCGAACCAGGATTCGGACGCGCAGGTGGGCCGGGGGCCCCGAAGGGGGTAGCGTGACAGGCGCGCCGCCCGCGGCTGCCCAAGGCCGCGCGCCTCTCCGTGATCCCGCAGAATGGGTCGCAGAAGGTGCGCCTCCAGGCTCATACGGAGCAGGGGGGACCCCCTTGGTCAGTGAAACTGGACAGCCGCTGGGCAGTTGATCGCCCGGGCGCGGACGTTGACGCGGCCCCCTGGTCCGCTCCGCCCGCCACCCGTACGCATTCGGCTCCCCGGCGCACCCGTGAGACGGCGTAGGAGAGAAGCGAGACCTGTGAGTGCTGCGACGACGCGAAGCCGTACCCCTGACCGCCTGTGCGCCGAGGCGGTCGACCTAGCCCGCGAGGCGGCGGAGGAAGCCGCCGCGCCCGGTGTGGTCGGCGAGCATGTGGGCCTGGAGTCGGAGGGCGACCGGGTCGTCACGCACTTCTTCGAGTGCAAGGAGCTCGGCTACCGGGGCTGGCGCTGGGCGGTGACCGTCGCCCGCGCCTCCCGGGCCAAGCTGATCACCCTCGACGAGACGGTGCTGCTGCCCGGCCCCGACGCCCTCCAGGCCCCCGAATGGGTGCCCTGGAGCGAACGGCTGCGCCCCGGCGACATGGGTCCAGGCGACCTGCTGCCCACCGAGGCCGACGACCTGCGCCTTGAACCCGGCTACACCGGTGAGGACGCGCCGCCGCCCAACGCGGTGGTCTCCGAGGAGATGGCCGAGCGGGTCGAGGCGGAGGACGCCGAGCTGGCCGACCGGGACGCTCCGGCCGGCACCGTGCGCGGCTCCATCGCCTCCGTCGCCGAAGAGCTCGGCATGCGCCGGGCGCGGGTCCTGTCCCGGTACGGGCTGCATGCCGCGGCCGACCGCTGGGAGGAATCCTTCGGCGGCAAGTCCGCGATGGCTCAGGCGGCGCCGGCCTCCTGCGTGTCCTGCGCGTTCCTCGTGCCGATCGCCGGGTCCCTCTCCCAGGCCTTCGGTATCTGCGCCAACGAATTCGGTCCTGCGGACGGGCATGTCGTGGCGCTCGACTACGGGTGCGGTGGGCACTCCGAGGCGGCGGTCATGCCGAAGCCGCCGCGGCCGGCTGCGCCGGTGCTGGATACGGTGGCTCCTGATGTGCTGGCCCTTCGGCCGGGGCGGGGTGGGTCTGTGCCGGATGTCGCGGACGCGACGGAGGATCTGGGCCACTCGTAGCTCCGCCCCGGCCCGGGGGGTTTTCCCACCCGCCCGCCCGTGCGGCTACTTGAGGGTGCAGCCCCCTGGGGCTCCGCCCCAGACCCCGGGGGTTTTTCCCACCCACCCACCCGTGCGGCTACTTGAGAGTGCGGCTCCCTGGGGCTGCGCCCCAGACCCCATGCGGGGGCTCCGCCCCCTGCACCCCCGGTTCGCGCCTGAACGGCGCTCGTCCTCAATCGCCGGACAGGC
>NZ_JBICXU010000061.1:0-13147 GCF_043200435.1 Streptomyces sp. NPDC048416 | reverse complement strand
CCCCAAGACATGCGATCGACAGGGGGAGAAAGTCATGCCAACTCCGGAGGCCGGGCGCCCCATTGCGAGGCAACCAAAACGGTAATGGGGGGGGCGTCCGTGGAAGGCGCGGACGGGCGCGGCCGGGGAGGGTGCGGGGGCGACCGGGGAGGGTGCGGACGACCGCGTCCGGTGAGGCGTCCTGCCCTCACCGGACGACGGGGTCCTGGGGTGGCGGCAAGCGCCGCCCCCTCATCGGCTCAGCGCGTCTGCTCGAACGGCGAGGGCACGGGGTAGTAGGCCGCGAGGAAGGCGCGCAGGGTGCGGTCCTGTTCCTCGACGGAGACCTCCGCGGTCGCCGACTCGCCGATGCAGAAGACGGCGCGGCTGCGGGTCGCCAGCAGGCGGCTCAGCACCGTGTGGTGCTGCGGGTTGCCCACATTGACGTAGGTGCAGGAGATCGTCGAGGGAGTGGAGCGTCCCGTCAGATATCCGTAGTGGTGGTGGAGCGAGGAGGTGATGGACAGGTCGGACGAGGCGCGGAAGCGGCTGGCCGCCGTGGCCGCGACCTGCTCGGGGAACTTCTCGGCGATCTCGGCGAGAACGCTGCGCCGCAGCGGGTGCGGGGCGTGCAGGAAGCTGTGCGTCGCGGTGCGGCCGAACATCTCCTCAAGGAGCGCCCGATTGTTCTTCGCGGCGGCGAAGTACCCCTCGTCGTCGTCGGAGAGTTCGCTCGGCGGTACGGCGGTGGGCGAACGGAAGTGGTGGGCGTTCCCGTTGCTGTCGAAGAAGGACTGCGGGGTGAGGGGCCGCCCGATGAAGACGTCGTCGTTGAGGTAGAGGAAGTGCTCGGACAGGCCCTCGATGCGGTGCAACTGGCTTTCGATGGCATGGGAGTTGAAGGTGGGGAGCCAGCCGGCGTCGCCGAAGATGTCGCGGTGGCTGACCAGGTTGATGCGCGGGTCGCTGGTGTCGAGCCAGGCGGGCGCCTGGTCGTCGGTGACCAGGTGGATGGTGCGCACCCAGGGCGCGTACATGGCGAGCGAACGCAGGGAGTAGCGCAGTTCGTCACGGTTGCGGAAGCGTACGTCGCCGTGGTCGGCGCCGGCCGCGGTGGTGATGCCGGCCGCACGCCTGGCCGCGTCGCGGCGCTCCTGCCAGGCGGGGTCGGTGTCGTCGACCCAGGTGTAGACGACGTCGATGGGGAAGTCGATGTCGTTCATGAGGCGGCCGGTGAACGCCTCGGCGGTGGGGTGCTCGCGCTCCCCCACGCGCACGGTGGCGCTCGCCGTGAGGTCGGGCAGGCGGGGGCCGACCAAAGTGGAGCCGCGCGGCGCCTTGCGCCAGCCGGGGAACTCCTCGTCCTCACCGCTCTCGTCCCAGAATTCCACGGTGCAGCCGAAGGCAGGGCCGTACCGCAGGGTGCGGCTGGTGGTGACGACCGGCTTGAAGACGCGGACGCCGGCGACGTCGCCCGCGGCGCGCAGCCGTTCGGCGAGCCAGGCGCCGGGGGCCGCTCCGCTGGGGGCGATGAGCTCGGCGTAGACGGGCTTGCCGTGCAGTTCGGCGGCGAGCGCCGCGAGGGTGTCGGCCCGGCGCTCGACCTCGACCGCGATCCGGTGGGAGGTGCCACCGTCGCGCAGCAGCAGGTAGGGAATGCGGTGCGCGTCGAGGGCGGAGGTGGCCAGTTCGAGGTTCCAGTCGGCCATGCGCGGAGCGAGGACGTCGTCGCGGACCTCGGCGAGCCGGCCGGCGGTGCGCACGATGGTGCCGGTGCGGTCCTGGGCCTGGAGCAGTACTTCGCGGGCCTTCTGCTCGTCGGTGGAGTCGGCGAGGCCGGTGACGGGGGCGCTGACGTTGAAGCTGCGGGTGCCGCCGGCCGCGACGCGACGCGCGGTCCTGTCGGCGCGCTGGGCCAGCCGCTCCGGGTCGTCGCGCCGGGCCACGAGGCGGGTGAAGAGCTCTTCCCAGCGGGCCGTGATGCCTTCGGCGCCGAACCGTTCGCGGACCCCGGTGCGGGCGGCCGCGCCGAAGGCGCGAAGGGTGTCCTCGTCCTCCATCAGCTTCGCCATGGACGCGGCGAGGGAGTCCTTGTCGGCGGCGGGCACGAGCAGCCCGTCCACGCCGTGGCGGATGATCTCGGCGGGGCCGGTGACGATGTCGTACGCGACGACGGGCACGCCCGCGGCGAAGACTTCGAGGAGCACCAGCGGGAAGGCCTCGTTGCGGGAGGGCAGCACCGCGAGGGCCGCCTTGGCCCACTCCTGGTCCATGTGGGCGGAGCGGCCGAGGAGGTGGACGCGGTCGTGCAGGGACAGGCCGTCGATCAGGCGCCGCAGGTTCACTTCCTGCGGGCCGTCCCCGAAGATCCGCATGGTCCAGCCGGGGTGGTCGTCGGCTATCGCGGCGAACGCCTCGATGGCGTGGTCGAGTTGCTTCTCCGGGGTCATGCGGGCGGCCATCACGATGGCCTTGCTGTCGAGGTCGGAGCGCGGACGGAAGCCGTCCGGTACGGCGTTGGGGATGGCGACGAGCTCGGGGGCGGCGGCGCCGAGGCTGTCGGCGAACCAGTCGTTGGTGCGCTCGGTCAGGGAGACCAGGGCGTCGATGCGGGGCGCGAAGACCAGCAGGGGCTCGCCGGAGACGCCGCGCAGCTGGGAGGCGCGGTGCTCCTGGTGGACCGTGATCACCCGGCTCGGCGCCAGGGTCGCGGCCGCGGCCATCAGGGCGGGGGTGGTGGTGATGAGCACGTCGGTGTCGAGCGAGCCGAGCGCGGTGGTCATCTCGATGTCGGAGAGCCGGTCGAAGGTCGACTCCCAGGACGGCTTGATGAGTTCGCTCGGCAGGGAGGCCAGGGTGCGGCAGTCCTGCTCGGCCAGGCCGCTGGAGCGGACGGGCCGCTCGTAGGACCCGGTACGGTCCACGAGGTACCGGCGCTTGACGGCGCGGCCTGCCTCGAAGAAGGGCTCGGGACGGGTCTTGAAGACGCTGATCACTTCCACCTGATGACGGGGCATCAGGTGGGTGGCCTGGGTGTAGACGGCCATTTCGGTGCCGCCCATCTCGTCGCCCCAGGTGAGCAGGAAAGTGATCTTCATCGGTTGGTGTCCTCGGGGGTGACGAAGGGGGCGCAGCTGACGGCGAGGGTGCCGGCGGCCGAGAGGTGGGCGTGCACGCGCAGCACGGTGCCGTCCTCCAGGGCGACGCTGCGGAAGGGCGTGCGGAAGACCCGCTTGGGGCTGCGTACGTCGGTGAGCCGGCGCGCGATCTTGAGGTGGGTCGTCCCCGCGCTCAGCCGGATGTCCCACATGCGCTGTGCGCGGCCTCCACGGCTCATCTCGGTGAGCGGCAGGTCGAAGGTGAACTCCTGGCCCTGCCAGTGGGTGGCGATGGCCAGCGGCGTGGCGCCGACCCCGCGCCTGACGGCCTCGGCCGTGTAGTGGCCGCCTGCGGCACGTACGGCGATGAGCCGGCCCTTGACGGTGATCCGGTCCCACTTGAGGTCGAGGGAGGTCAGCTCGGCCTGGCGGCGCGGCCCGGAGACCTTGACCATGGCGTGGCCGTCGAGCGTACGGACCACTCGGTACTGCACCCCGGTCGCGGGGTCCGGCGGCGTGCGCAGGGTGGGCCCGTCCGACACCGCGTCGCCGAGGGCGGCGATCGGGGTGCGGCGTATTCGCCCCTGGTGGTCGACGGCCACCAGGCTCATGCGCCACAGCCCGTCGGTGAGGCGGGGGCCACGCGTGCCGGGCGGGTTGTGGCGGGCGTGGCGCAGGGGCGTGGTCAGGGTGAGCAGCGTGCTTCCGTCGGGCTGCGGTTCCTGCTCCAGGGGCAGCTGCTCGACGCGGCCGTGGGACTCCAGGTGGAGTTGCATCTGCGCCACGTCCGCCACGGGCACCGGGCAGGGCAGGGCGAGGTTGAGCGTGCGGCCCCCGAGGAGCGACAGGTGCAGCGGCCGCAGTGGCGGGCGGGAGCGTGCACGGGCGCCGAGCGCGGGCACCGTGTCGATCTGCTCGGCCCGTCGCCGGGCGCGCACCGCTGTGCCCCGGGCCCACTTGGCGGCGCGCACCGCGTGGGACAATAGGGGTTCACCCATGACGCTCCGTTCTCCGAATCTCTCAAACTGCGCCCCTCCGCGTGAGGCGCGCCCCCGTGCAAGGCGAACCGGCGTCGGCTCGTCCAGCCTGCGGCCCCTTCCGGTGAGCCGGACGAAACCGCAGAGTGGCATTGCTCACCACACTGCGCCAGGGAGACGTATCTCACAAAGGAGGCATCGGCCCCGCCGCCGAACGCCACAGGTTTCCCAGTGCTTTACCGAGCAGCCATGACCAACATGTTAACTTCACATGTGATTCACATGAGAATCGCTGGTTCAAGTCACTCGCCGCGCCTGTGGGGGTTCGCGTGGCTGCTGTCCCGGCTGGGACATTTTTTACACGGAGACAGAAGAATATGACGAAGGCCCAAGAAGTTTCTGCGACCGGGGCCCGTCGGCAGGGGGCAGTCGTGGCGGTGAACCAGCCGGACGCGTTTGGCGTCCAGGCCGGACATGGGGGAATTCGGCCCAGTGCCGAGGCATCCAGTCTGGTCTCTTTGTATCGCAAGGTGCTGCCCGTGCAGGGGCGGCGAGCCATCGCCCGGCGCTTCTCGCCGGAGCAGCGCCGCAGGGTCAAGCAGCGCATCGGCGCCGCTTCGACCGCGCTCCAGGCCGTCCAGGTGCGGTCCTCCGCGTTCGCGGCCACCCACCGCACGCTGATCGAGGAGTCCGGCGCCACCGTCGTCACGGTCGAGGGCCGCCTGCGGATCGCGCTGCCCCAGCCCCGGCTGTCTCCGGAGACGGCACGCCGCAGCAACCTGGCCGTCGTCACCCGGGCGCTGTCGGGCGCGGGCATCGACTACTTCTGCATACGGCGTCAGGACCGCTCGGCCACCACCGTCGCCGTGTCCCGCGCCGACCGCGCCGCCGCGCTGCGGGCCCTGAGCGGGCACTGCGGCTCGCACCCCGGCTACCTCACGGGCCCGGAGAACAGCGCGCGGGTCCTGGCCGGCTTCAGACCCGCGGCCTGGCAGCGGTTCTCGCACGCCGACGTGATACGGCTGTTCGCCTATCAGACCGACCCCGCACGGCAGTTGGTCCTGGGCGCCGAGCACGGCTGCGACCTCGAATTCTGGGCCGCCGACGGCGACCGGCTGACCGCGCCGCGGCGCAACTCCATAGCCGAGTCCGTGTCCGCGAACGGCGTGGCCGTCGAGGTCCCGGCCGAGACGTTCACCGCTCCCTACGGCACGCGTGACCGCGGGTTGCTGACGGTGCGCACCCGGGAGGAGTTCACCACGGTCCTGCCGCGTGACATCACCTTCCCCGTCGACGCGGTCTACACCTGGGTCGACGGGTCCGACCCCGCGTGGCTGGAGCGCCGTTCGCGCTTCTCGGGGGCCACTTACCACGCCGAGGCGGCCAACGCCGCGCGCTACGCCAACCACGACGAGCTGCGCTACTCGCTGCGCTCCCTGGACATGTACGCGCCGTGGATCCGGACCATCTACCTCGTCACCGACGACCAGACGCCCAGCTGGCTCGACACGTCGGCCCCGGGCATCCAGGTGGTGTCGCACCGCGACATCTTCCGCGACCCGCGGGTGCTGCCGACCTTCAACTCGCACGCCATCGAAAGTCAGCTTCATCACATCGACGGCCTGTCGGAGCACTTCCTCTACTTCAACGACGACGTGTTCCTCGGCTCGGAGGCCGCGCCCGAGGACTTCTTCCTCGCCAACGGGCTCACCCGGTTCTTCCCCTCCCCCGCGCTGGTGCCGCTGGGGCCGCTCTCCGACGACGACGTGCCCGTCGCGGCCGCCGGAAAGAACAACCGCACCCTCATACAGCAGCGCTTCGGAACGACGCCCGTCGAGAAGATGCGGCACATGCCGCACGCGCTGAGCCGCAGTGTCCTGGACGAGATCGAGTCGGAGTTCGCCGAGCAGCACGCCACGACGGCGTCCCGGCGCTTCCGCAGCAGCGACGACATCGCCATACCCTCATCGCTGTACCACTACCACGCCTTCCACACCCGTCGCGCGGTCCCGGGCGACCTGCGCTACGTGTACCGGGACGTCGCCCATCCGCACACGCCGAGCCAGCTCGACCGGCTGCTGCGCGACCGCGACAAGGACGTGTTCTGCCTCAACGACACCACGTCCGACGAGGCGGACTTCGCGCGCAGCGACCGTCTGATACGGACCTTCCTGAAGGCGTACTTCCCGGTGGCGAGCAGGTTCGAGCGGACCATGTGACCCGAGCCCGGCCCTCCACCACCCTCTGCCCTGGACGTCCTCGTGCCCCCGCTTTCCGCCCGCCGGCCCACCCGGCGCACCGTCATGGCCGGTTTCGTCGCACTGGGCGCCGCGGCCTGCACCTCCGGCCCGGACGAACCCGCCACCGGCTCCCGTGCCGCGACCCCCGCCGACCTGGACGGTCAGAGCGGTGGGCGGGTGATGCAGATCGTCGCGCACCCCGACGACGACCTGTACTTCATGAATCCGGAGTTGTCGCAGACCATCGCGGCCAACGACCAGCTCGTGAGCGTCTACCTCAACTGCGGGGAGACGGGCGGCCTCAACAAGGTCCCCGGGGCCAAGACCCCGCCCCGGCGGGACATCGCCGCCTACGCCGGAGCCCGTCGGCAGGGGCTGCGCCAGGGGTATGCGTACATGGCGACCGGCGAGGCCCGGGCCCCCTGGCGGGCCGAGGCCGTGGCGCTGCCGGACGGCACCCTGATCGAGGTCGACACGCTCGTCGGCCACCGGGGCATCCAGCTCGTCTTCCTCGGCCTGCGCCAGCACACCTCCTACGGCTCGGGCCGCAGCAAGGGGCTCACCCAGCTCTGGTCGGACCCGTCCATGGTGTCCAGCACCCTGGTCAGCACCGGATCCCCGGTGCAGGACTCGCACCCGGTGACCCGGGAGAGCGTGATCGCGGCCCTGACGCATCTCCTGGACACCTACCGGCCCACCCTGGTGCGCACCATGGACCCGGACCCGGACATGCAGGTGCACGACGCCCAGCACCGCATCCATCACGACCAGCCCGGGTACTCCGACCATCCCGACCACACCGCGACGGCCCTGTTCTCCCTGGCCGCCGTCGAGCGCTACCAGGGCCCCGGCAAGGGCCGCCCGTACGTCCTGGAGGCCTATCGCGGCTACGGCAACGAGCGCTGGCCGCAGAACCTGCCCGCCGAACTCGTCCGCGCCAAGGCGGACGTCCTCAACGTCTACGGCGGCTCCCCCGACAGCTGCGACTTCGCGGCGGGCTGCGGCGACTACGACGTCGGCCAGGACCGCTCGTACACGACCGGATGGCTCCAGCGCACCACGGTGCGCCATCCCGCCGCCCCGTCGATCGGACTGGACGCCGGGGGCCGGCTCACCGCGTTCGCGGTGCTCGGCGGTCAGGCCGTCATGTGGCGTGAGAAGGCCCGCAGCAGCGGCACATGGGAAGCGCCCCGCCTGCTCGGCGCCGAGCAGCTGCTGCCCGGCATGAGCGCGTCGCTCACCCGGGACGGGCGCTGGCAGCTGTTCGCCGAGCGCGTGGCCTCCCTAGGCGCCTCGCGACGGGACAACCGCCGGGACATCGTTGTCGCCGAACAGCGCACGGCCGACGGCCCGTTCGGGGCCTGGTCGACCCTCGGCAACCCCGAGGCGGACGCCGACCGGGGGCGCCGTGTCGGCTCCCCCGTCGTCACCCCGGACGGCCAGGGGCTGCCGGTGCTGTTCGCCCGCAACTGGTCCAAGGGCGTCTCCATGCGCCGCCGACGCCCCGACGGCCAGTGGACCCCGTGGCTCGACATCGGTGGCGACGAGGTCCAGGAGGGGCTGGTCGCGCTGACCGACCGTCAGGGCCGTATCCACGTGCTTGCCTCGGGCCACGACACGGTCCACCACTGGTCCCAGGAGGAGCCCGGCAAGCCCTTCACCGTCACCCGGACGGGTCTGCCCTCACCCGCGGACCCGCCCGCCGCCGTCCTGTGTCCCGACGGCAGCGTCGTCCTCGCGTACCGGGAGGCCACGACGAGCCGGGTCGTCGGCGGACGCCTCGCGCCCGGCGCGAGTGACTGGCGCTCGGAGCAACCGGGCCTGCCCGCCCGGGGATACGGTCCGCTCGCCCTGCTCGCCCTGGGTGACACGATCCTGTTGGCGGCGCGCAACAACGAGGGCACGACCAGTACGGCGCTCTGGCGTCCCGGTACCCAGGCGCGCTGGTCGACCGACCCCGGCCGTGTCGTCGGCGCCCAGGCCCTGCGCGCCGACGCGGCAGGACATGTCGTTCTGGCGCATCTGACCTCGCAGGCCACGCTCCGTACCGCGCCGGTGTCGTGGGGCGCCTCGCGCTGACGGCTCCGCGGGCCTGGGCAGGTGCCGGGGCCCGCGGGTCTCGGCCGGTGCCGGGGCCCCGGCCGGTGCGTGAGCGGGGGCGACCGGCGGGCCCTCGGGCCTGCCGCTCCTATCCCAGGTACTGCGTCACGCCTCGGGGCAAGAAGGCTCCGTGGCCCGCGTGCCCGGTGTAGCGGCCGTTGTCGATGATCACTTCGCCGCGGGACAGGACCGTACGCACCTGGCCCGTGACGCGCTTGCCCTCGTACGCGGAGTAGTCGACGTTCATGTGATGGGCCGAGGCCGAGAGCGTGTGCTCGGCGGCGGGGTCGTAGATGACCACGTCGGCGTCGGCGCCCGGGGCGATCGTGCCCTTCCTGTCGTACAGGCCGAACATGCGGGCCGGGGCGGCGCACGCGATCTCGATCCAACGGCGGCGGGTGATGTGTCCTTCCACCACGCCCTGGTGGAGGAGGTCCATGCGGTTCTCCACGCCGGGCAGCCCGTTGGGGATCTTGGAGAAGTCGCCGCGGCCGCGTTCCTTCTGTCCGGTGAAGCAGAAGGGGCAGTGGTCGGTGGAGACGACCTGGAGGTCGTCGGTGCGCAGACCGCGCCAGAGCGCCGCCTGGTGCTCGCGGGGGCGCAGCGGGGTGGAGCAGACGTACTTGGCGCCCTCGAAGCCGGGCTCGGCGAGGTTGTCGGTCGACAGGAAGAGGTACTGCGGGCAGGTCTCGCCGAAGACCGGCAGGCCCTTGTCGCGGGCGGTCACGATCTCCGCCAGCGCCTCCTCGGCCGAGACGTGGACGACGTACAGGGGCGCTCCGGCGACGCGGGCGAGCTGGATCACCCGGTGGGTCGCCTCGGCCTCCAGGAGGACCTTGCGCACCTCACCGTGATGGCGGGGGTCCCTCTCGCCGCGGGCCAGGGCCTGCTGGACCAGGACGTCGATGGCGAGGCCGTTCTCCGCGTGCATCATGATCAGGCCGCCGTTGCCGGACGCCTTCTGCATCGCGCGCAGGATCTGGCCGTCGTCGCTGAAGAAGACACCGGGATAGGCCGTGAACAGCTTGAACGAGGTCACGCCCTGGGCGACCAGGCCGTCCATCTCCTTCAGCGTGGACTCGTTCACATCGGAGACGATCATGTGGAAGCCGTAGTCGATCGCGCAGGTGCCGTTCGCCTTCTCCATCCAGGCGTCGAAGCCCTCGGTCAGCGACCGGCCCACCGACTGCACGGCGAAGTCGACGATCGTCGTCGTGCCGCCCCAGGCCGCGGCCCGTGTGCCCGTCTCGAAGGTGTCCGAGGCGAACGTCCCGCCGAACGGCATCTCCATGTGGGTGTGCGCGTCGACACCGCCCGGAATGACGTAGGTGTCGGTGGCGTCGATGACGCGGTCGGCGGTCCACTGCTGGCTGCCCGCCGAGGCGAGCGCCACGATCCGGCCGCCCTCGATGAGTACGTCGGCGTGGACTTCCTCTGCGGCCGTGATGACAAGGCCGCCGGTGATCAATGTGCGGGTCATGCTTGTCGTGTCTCCTTCCCCGAGCGGGCGCGGCGCCGGCCCGGCCTCGTCCTCGATCCCCACGCGTCCGGGCCGGCCGCGTCACCTACACGGTGTGCAGGGCCCGTTCGAGGATCGCCGCGCCCTGCTCGGCCTCGGCCACGGTGAGGGTGAGGGGCGGTGCGATGCGCAGCACGCTGGTGTCGTGGCCGCCGCCCTTGCCGATGAGCAGGCCTCCTTCGCGGGCGGCTTCGAGGACCGCGGCCGCCGCTTCCGGGTTGGCCTCGTCGGTGCCGGGGCGGACCAGTTCGATGCCGGCCATCAGTCCACGGCCGCGTACCTCACGGACGACGGGGAGCTGGGCGCCGATCGCGCGCAGCCGCTCCAGGAGCAGTCCGCCGACGCGCCGGGCGTTGCCCTGGAGGTCGTGTTCGAGGAGGTGGCCGAGGTTGGCGAGGCCGGCGGCCATGGTGACCGGGGAGCCGCCGAAGGTCGAGATCGAGTTGCTGTCCAGGCAGTTCATGACGTCGGCGCGGGCCACGACCCCGCCGATGGACATGCCGTTGCCGATGCCCTTGGCGAAGGTGAGGAGGTCGGGCGGGCCGCTGTGCGCATGTGCCTGCCAGCCCCAGAAGTGGTCGCCGGTGCGGCCCCAGCCGGTCTGCACCTCATCGGTGATCCACAGGATGCCGTGCCGGTTCAGGACCTCGCGGAACGCGGCGTACAGGCCGTCGGGCGGCGAGGTGAACCCGCCGACGCCCTGGACGGGTTCGGCGATCAGCGCGGCCACGTTGCGGGTGTGGCCGAGCAGGTCTTCGAGGTCGGCGACGCATGCCTCGATGAACTGGCCGTCGCTCAGCTGGGCGTAGGGTCCGCGCGTGCGGACGCCGCCGTGCACGTACAGCGTCTGGAGCGGCGAGAGGCCGGTCGGGGACCACGCGTGGTTGCCGGTGATGCCGACCGCGCTGAAGGAGCGGCCGTGGTAGCTGTTGCGCATCGCGAGGATCTGGTTGGAGCCGCGGTAGGCGGTCGCGAGCAGCAGGGCGGTGTCGTTGGCCTCGGTGCCGGAGGTGGTGAAGAAGACCCGGGCGTCCGGGATGCCGGACAACTGGGCGATCCGTTCGGCGAGTTCGACCATGGGGCGGTCGAGGTAGAGGGTCGAGGAGTGGATGATCCGGCCGGCCTGTTCGGCCACGGCCTTGGTGACCTCGGGCAGGGCGTGGGCGGTCATCGTGGTGAGGATGCCGCCGAAGAAGTCGAGGTACTTGTTTCCTTCGGCGTCCCACACGTGGCGGCCCTCGCCGTGGGTGAGCTCGATGGGCTCGCGGTAGTAGAGCGCGAGCCAGTCGGGCAGGACGGCCCTGTGCCGGTCGTGGAGGTTACGGGTCACGGCTGCACCAGACCTTCGTAGGCGTCGGGGCGGCGGTCGCGGTAGAACGCCCACTGCCGGCGGACCTGCTCGATGAGGCCGAAGTCGAGGTCCCTGACCACGAGTTCTTCCTGCTTGTCGCTGGCCACCTCGCCGACGAACTGGCCGCGCGGGTCGACGAAGTAGCTGGTCCCGTAGAAGTCGTTGTCGCCGTACTCCTCGATGCCGACGCGGTTGATCGCGGCGATGAAGTACTCGTTGGCCACGGCCGACGCGGGCTGTTCCAGCTGCCACAGGTAGCCGGAGAGACCGCGCGATGTGGCAGAGGGGTTGTAGACCAACTGGGCGCCGTTGAGGCCGAGTTGACGCCAGCCCTCCGGGAAGTGGCGGTCGTAGCAGATGTAGACGCCGACCTTGCCGACGGCCGTGTCGAAGACCGGCCAGCCCAGGTTGCCCGGTTTGAAATAGTACTTCTCCCAGAAGCCCTTGACCTGAGGGATGTGATGCTTGCGGTACTTGCCGAGGTAACTGCCGTCGGCGTCGATGACGGCCGCGGTGTTGTAGTAGAACCCCTCCCCCTCGATCTCGAAGACGGGGACCACGATGACCATGCCGGTCTCGCGGGCGAGCTCCTTCATCCGGGTGACGGTCGGGCCGTCGGGGACCGGCTCGGCCCAGCGGTAGTGCTCGGCCTCCTGCACCTGGCAGAAGTAGGGGGCGTTGAACACCTCCTGGAAGCCGATGATCTTCGCGCCCTGCCGGGCTGCCTCGCGGGCGTGTTCCTCATGCTTGGCGATCATGGATTCGGTGTCGCCGGTCCAGGTCGCCTGGACCAGTGCGGCGCGCACGACGTTGGCCATGAGCTGCTCCTTCGACGGGTTGTCAGCCAGCCAAATCCACACGCGTAGATCCGTGTGTGGATGCGACCGTAAGGCGCGTCACGCACCGTGGCAAGACCATCGCGCCTTCGGCGAGGCTGATTGCGGTGGCACAGGTCAACCGGGGGTGGGCGGATCCCCGGGACCTGACGCGGCGTCACTCCTTGCGGCGCCCGGGGCCGGGAGGCGTCCCCAGTTGCCACGCCGGGCGTGGCGCAGCAGGACCGGGTCGTCGCCGACCACCACGGGATGCCCGACCTCGGCCAGCAGCGGCAGGTCCGCCGCCTCGTCCGCGTACGCGTAGCAGCGGGCGGCCGGGACACCGCGCTCGCGCAGCAGGGCGCGGGCCGCGTACCCCTTGCCCTGGCCGGTCATGGGGGCGCCGGGGCGGGAGCAGAGCACGGCGTCGGGCGCGAGGTCGCGGGCCATCGGCGCGAGGTCGGCGGCGCACGCGCGGGCGATGAGCACGACGAGGTGCCCGAGCGCCACGTGGCCGTGCAGCGCCGCGAGGACCGGCGGGTGCCAGAGCCGGCCGAGGGGCGCGGCGAGCCCGGCCAGGTCCGGCGCGGCGAGGAGGGTGCCCTCGACGTCGAAGAAGGCAACGGCTGCGGGCACCTGGGGGCGGCGCTTCGCCCGGGCGCGGATGGTCGTGTCCATTGCTACGGACCATGCCCAGCCCGGTATGCGGCTCAACCCCTAATCTTCAACGTTCTGTTGAATACGTCGGGAAAGCCGACTGGTTCACGCGCCTGGGACGGTGATCGGCCGCAGGGGTGCGCGATGCCCCCGGCCGACCACGGTCGACCCCGGCCCGAACGGCCCCCGAACGGCCCGGTGTCAGGCGCGGCCCAGCAGCCGCGGTGGATCGCTGCCGTCCCCGGCGACGCGGTGCGGGAGCCTCGTGCTGCATGGCGAGGAGCAGGTGGCGCAGCCCGGCATGCCCCAGACGAAAGTGCCTAGGGGGTGTCTGGTGGATCAGGGTCGGTCAGGGTGCGGCGCCTGGTGCGGTGCATCGCAAGGCGCCGGAACGTCGTGATAGCGGAGCTA
>NZ_JBICXU010000060.1:0-13449 GCF_043200435.1 Streptomyces sp. NPDC048416 | reverse complement strand
TTCTCAAGGAACGGACGCTTCCTTTGTACTCACCCTCTCGGGCTTTCCTCCGGGCGCTTCCCTTCGGTATTTCGTGTTTCCGACTCTATCAGACTTTTTCGTGTCCGCTTCCCCGTCGAATTGGGGTTCGCTTCGAGTTCTTCGCTTTCGCGTTTCCCTCTCGGCGTGTCCACTACTTTAGCGGGTTTCCCCGGCTCTTCATAATCGAGTCATTCGAGTTCGAATTTCGGCACGCCAAAATTCATACCCGTTGGGGTTCGATCGAAGGGAGTGGATGACCGCTCGGGGTTGCTGAACAGCAGGGCCCGTGTCAAGCGGCTCGGGCTACGTTAGGCGCCCCTTGAGGCCGAGTCAAGTTCGGCGCTTGCGGGGCTGATGGGCGCGGTACGGGCTCACCGTCGGGTCGTCCGAGATCCAAAAACGCCACGGGTGCGGGGCCCCGTCGCCGCCCACGCCGGTGCGCGGACCGCTGCGTACCTGGTCGGGTCGCGGCGGGGTGCCCGTAAGGACCGAAAGAGGTGACTCGGGACCG
Organism: Streptomyces sp. NPDC048416; assembly: GCF_043200435.1. NCBI lineage: Bacteria > Bacillati > Actinomycetota > Actinomycetes > Kitasatosporales > Streptomycetaceae > Streptomyces > Streptomyces sp. NPDC048416. Next base: position 12,917 of record NZ_JBICXU010000060.1, on the reverse strand, counting down.
GCGCAGACGTCCGTACCGTTCAGGTGCCGGTTCACGTCGAGGGCGGTGGCCAGCCGGGCAGGGCCTTTGGCCAGTTCCTTGTCGTGGCGGGCCGAGAGTCGACGGGGCCGGGCCAGGTCGGAGCCCACCCGGATCTCCCCGGCCCTGAGCAGAACACCGCTCGCCTCTCCTTCGGGGCCGCACACCAGGTTGAGGCAGTGCCACATGCCGTACGTGAAGTAGACGTACGCGTGTCCGGGCGGACCGAACATCACGTCGTTGCGGGGTGTGCGGCCACGGAAGGCGTGTGAGCCCGGGTCGTTCGGGCCGTCGTAGGCCTCGACCTCCGTGAGCCGGACCTCAAGGGGTCCGTGCGGAGTGAGACGCACCAGTGTGCGGCCCAGAAGATCGGGGGCGACCTCCAGGACAGGGCGGTCGAAGAAGTCCCGGGGCAGTGGCGTACGTTCGGTGGCCGTGATCATGCCGTACGAGCGTACTTGACGACCGGAGGGAACCGGCGGGCGTCATCCCACGTTCGTAGGGGTCGAGATCGAGCGCATTCATGGGAAGGACTGGCATGGGGTTCAAGCGGCTGCTGGCGAGCTTGGGGGCGGGCGGGGCGTCGGTGGAGACCGAGCTCACCGAGGCCAATGTGGTGCCGGGCGGGGTGGTCCAGGGCGAGGTGCGGATCCAGGGCGGCTCGGTCGACCAGCGGATCGAGGGGCTTTCGGTGGGGCTTCAGGCCCGCGTCGAGGTCGAGGGCGGCGAGCACGAGCACAAGCAGGACATCGAGTTCACCAAGGTGCGGCTCGGCGGGGCCTTCGAGGTGCGGGCCGGCGCCGTGCACGTGGTGCCGTTCGGGCTTGAGATTCCGTGGGAGACGCCGGTCACGACGATCGACGGGCAGCCGCTGCGGGGCATGCACATCGGGGTGACGACGGAGCTGGAGATCGCCCGCGCGCTCGACTCGGGCGACCTGGACCAGGTGCACGTGCACCCGCTTCCCGCGCAGCAGGCCATCCTCGACGCGTTCATCCGGCTCGGGTTCCGCTTCAAGAGCGCGGACATGGAGAAGGGGCACATCCGCGGGACGCGACAGCGGCTGCCCTTCTACCAGGAGATCGAGTTCCACGCGCCGGCGCAGTACCGGGGTCTGAACCAGGTGGAGCTGACGTTCGTCGCGGACGACCGCGAGATGGACGTGATCCTGGAGATGGACAAGAAGCCCGGCCTGTTCACCGAGGGCAGTGACTCCTACCGTTCGTTCCAGGTCGGCCTGCGCGACTTCCAGGGAACCGACTGGGCGGCGTACCTCAATCAGTGGCTTGCCGAGGTCGGCGGGCGGCGTAACTGGTTCTAGGGGCGGGCGCGCGGACCCCCTAGGCTCTGTTGCACCAGTTGATCCAGTTGATGCCGAATCAGGAGGTGCCGACGTGAGCGAGCTCAAGAGGCCGCCGCTTCCCCACGACTTCCACCCCGAGGTGCCGTCGTTCACCGTGGTGAGCGAGGACGTCGAGCCGGGTGCCGTGCTCAAGGACGCCCAGGTCCACGCGGCCGGGAACACCTCACCGCAGCTGCGGTGGGAGGGTTTCCCGGCGGGGACCAAGAGCTTCGCTGTGACGTGCTTCGATCCCGACGCGCCGACGGGCAGCGGGTTCTGGCACTGGTCGGTGTTCGACATTCCGGCGTCGGTGACCGAGCTGCCCGCGGGAGCGGGCAGCGGGAAGTTCGAAGGGCTGCCGGCCGGCGCGGTGCAGGTGCGCAACGACTACGGGTCGAAGGACTTCGGCGGCGCCGCGCCGCCCGCCGGGGAGACGCACCGGTACGTCTTCACGGTGTACGCGGTCGACACCGAGAAGCTGGGTCCCGACGCCGAGGCCTCGCCCGCCGCGGTCGGCTTCAATCTGCGGTTCCACACGCTCGGGCGGGCACAGCTCATCGGTGAGTACACGGCACCCGCCGAGAGCTGATCGTTCGTTTTCCGTTTGCCCTGCCCTGGTCTTGGAGAGATCAGGGCAGGGCATTTTTCTGTTGCCGGGGCCGAAGGGTCGCTCGGGCGGCACGGAATATTGCGTTGTCCATCGTGGCGAGCCCGGCCAGAGTTGATCCAAGCCCGCCAGGGAGTGGGCCGGCACTACGGAGGTGGGCACGATGAGGGACACGCTGGTACTGAACGCGAGCTTCGAGCCGCTGTCGACGGTGACGCTCAACCGTGCCGTGGTGCTGGTGCTTCAGGACAAGGCCGTCGTCGAACAGTCCCATCCCGGTCTGCGAGTGCGTGCGGCCGCCGTCGACCTGCCGGTGCCGCGGGTGATCCGGCTGTGCAGATACGTACGGGTGCCCTTCCGAAGACAGGCTCCGTGGTCGAGACGGGGGGTGCTGATCAGGGACCAGCACCGGTGCGCCTACTGCGGGCGGCGCGCCACGACGGTGGACCACGTGGTGCCACGGGCGCAGGGCGGCCGGGACGGCTGGCTGAACACGGTGGCGTCCTGCGCCGAGGACAACCACCGCAAGGCGGACCGTACGCCGGAGGAGGCGGGGATGCCGCTGCTGCGTCAGCCCTTCATTCCGTCGCCCGCCGACGCGATGCTGCTGGCGATGGCGGCCGGTGACCGCTCCGAGCTGCCCGCGTGGCTCGCTTCGGGGGCCGTGCCGGCCGCGTAGTACACGGATCGGCTGCCGGTGAGGAGCCCGCCTTCGGGACGAGGGCGGGCTTGTTCGTGTGGCGCGTACGGCCGTTATTTCAGGGTCAGTTGGAGGATCGCGACGATGCCCACGGCGATGATCACCCCGCGCAGCACCGCGGGCCTGAGGCGACGGCCGATCTTGGCACCCAGCTGGCCTCCTATGGTCGAGCCGACGGCGATGAGCAGTACGGCGGTCCAGTCGAACTCGGCCACGAAGAGGAAGAAGACGGCGGCGATGCCGTTGACCACGGCGCCGAGGACGTTCTTGACGGCGTTGACGCGCTGGAGGTCGTCGGCCAGGAGCAGGCCCATCAGGGAGAGGTAGAGGACGCCCTGGGCGGCGCCGAAGTAGCCGCCGTACATGCTGGCGAGGAAGAGGCCGGCGAGGAGGGCGATGCCACCTTCGGGGTGGGCCTCGGTGCCGCGGGCCTCGCGGCGGCGCTTGATGACGGCGGCGATGCGCGGCTGGAACAGGACGAGGACGAGGGCCGCGCCGACCAGGACGGGCACGATCGCGTCGAACGACGAGGACGGCAGCGCGAGCAGCAGGATCGCCCCGGTCAGGCCGCCCAGGAGGGCGATGCCGCCGAGGCGGAGCACGCGGCGGGTCTGGCCGCGCAGTTCGTGGCGGTAGCCGATGGCTCCGCTGATGGAGCCGGGTACGAGGCCGAGTGCGTTGGACACGTTGGCCGTGATCGGGGGGAGTCCGGTCGCCAGCAGCACGGGGAAGGTGAACAGCGTGCCTGATCCGACGATCGTGTTGATGGTGCCCGCGCCGATGCCGGCCGCGAAGACCGCGAGTGCTTCCCAGATGGACAAGGCCATCTCCTTACACGTTCAGTGAGTCGCCTCCCCGCCATGGAGGTCGAGGGGCCGCACTGATCATGCATGAACGGTGTACGGGGCAGTCAACTGCGGTCAGTCGACGGGGGGTTCCTCGCGGCGCTCGGCGGGAGCCTTGCCGGAGGAGCCGCCGGTGTTGAACCCGGGCATGCCGCCGCCGAGGTTGCCGAAGGCTCCCGAGAGGCCCTTGAGTGCGTCGCCGATCTCGCTGGGCACGATCCACAGCTTGTTGGCGTCGCCTTCGGCGATCTTCGGGAGCATCTGGAGGTACTGGTAGGAGAGCAGCTTCTGGTCGGGGTCGCCCGCGTGGATGGACTCGAAGACCGTACGGATGGCCTGGGCCTCGCCCTCGGCGCGCAGGGCGGCCGCCTTGGCCTCACCTTCGGCGCGCAGGATCGCGGACTGCTTCTCACCCTCGGCGCGCAGGATCTCCGACTGCCGTACACCTTCGGCCTGGAGGATCGCGGCGCGCTTGTCGCGGTCGGCGCGCATCTGCTTCTCCATCGAGTCCTGGATGGAGGTGGGCGGCTCGATGGCCTTGAGCTCGACGCGGTTGACGCGGATGCCCCACTTGCCGGTGGCCTCGTCGAGGACGCCGCGCAGGGCGGCGTTGATCTCCTCGCGGGAGGTCAGGGTCCGCTCCAGGTCCATGCCGCCGATGATGTTGCGCAGGGTGGTGACGGTGAGCTGTTCGATGGCCTGGATGTAGCTGGCGACTTCGTAGGTGGCGGCCCGGGCGTCGGTCACCTGGTAGTAGATGACGGTGTCGATGTTGACGACCAGGTTGTCCTGGGTGATCACCGGCTGGGGCGGGAAGGGCACGACCTGCTCGCGCAGGTCGATGCGGTTGCGGATCGAGTCGATGAACGGGACGACGATGTTCAGGCCCGCGTTCAACGTCCGCGTGTAGCGGCCGAAGCGCTCCACGATGGCGGCGCTGGCCTGCGGGATCACCTGGATGGTCTTGATCAGGGCGATGAAGACCAGCACCACCAGAATGACCAGGACGATGATGATCGGTTGCATCGCTTACCCCCGTGCCCTTCTTGCTCTCGTCTTGCTCTCGTCTTGCATGCGTCTTGCTGCGTCCTGCTTGCGTCCTGCTGCGGACGGCCCCGGAAACGTTGGTGGTCACCGGACTTGATGATCCTGGCATGGTTCACATGACGATGGCAGTGGCTCCGTCGATCTCGACGACGTCGACCTGGTGGCCGGGCTCGAACACCTGCTCCGTGTCCAGCGCGCGGGCCGACCAGACCTCGCCCGCGAGCTTGATCCGGCCGCCCTGGGCGTCGACCCGTTCCAGGACCATGGCCTGACGGCCTTTCAACGCATCGGTACCGGTGGCGAGTTGGGGGCGTTGGGTGCGGTGGCGGGCGGCGATGGGGCGTACGACGCCGATGAGTGCGACCGAGACGACCACGAAGAGCAGCACCTGCGCGACGGTGCCGAGACCCAGACTCGCGCCGATGGCGGCGGCGATCGCGCCGGCCGCCAGCATGCCGAACTCGGGCATGGTGGTCAGGACGAGGGGAATGCCGAGCCCCGCCGCGACCACCAGCCACCACACCCATGCCTCGATGTCCACCAGGTCATGGTAGGTGCGTGCGCCCCCTCACCGACAGGGCGCGAAGGTCAGCCGAGCGGGAGGCCCGTCGCGGTGTAGCGGTCGCCGCGGTGCTCGACGAGCAGCGGGAGACCGAAGCAGAGGGAGAGGTTGCGGGAGGTGAGCTCGGTCTCCATGGGGCCGGCGGCGAGCACCTTGCCCTGGCGGATCATCAGGACGTGGGTGAAACCGGGGGCGATCTCCTCGACGTGGTGCGTCACCATGATCATCGAGGGTGCGTACGGGTCGCGGGCGAGCCGGCCCAGGCGCCTGACCAGGTCCTCGCGGCCACCGAGGTCGAGACCGGCGGCGGGCTCGTCAAGGAGCAGGAGCTCGGGGTCGGTCATCATGGCGCGGGCGATCAGGGTGCGCTTGCGCTCGCCCTCGGAGAGCGTGCCGAACTTGCGGTCAAGGAAGTCGGTCATGCCGAGGCGGTCGAGGAAGGCGCGGGCGCGGTCCTCGTCGACGGCGTCGTACTGCTCCTGCCAGGTGGCCGTCATGCCGTACGCGGCGGTGAGCACCGTCTGGAGCACGGTCTGGCGCTTGGGGAGCTTGTCAGCCATGGCGACGCCCGCCATGCCGATGCGCGGGCGCATCTCGAACACGTCGACCTTGCCGAGCTGTTCGCCGAGGATCTTGGCGGTGCCGGTGCTCGGGAAGAGGTAGCTGGAGGCGATGTTGAGGAGGGTGGTCTTGCCGGCGCCGTTGGGGCCGAGGATGACCCAGCGCTCGCCTTCCTTGACCGACCAGGAGACGTCGTCCACCAGAGCGCGTCCGTCGCGGACCACGGATACGTCCACCAGCTCCAGTACATCGCTCATGAGCGCGTTGTCTCCCCATGCCATCGTCTTGAGTTCGCGAGTGCGGTGCGGGGTGCGCCGGTGGGCGCGGTCCCCAGGGAAAACCTACGCCACTGGCGAAGTGATCCCGCCTCTAGGGTCTGCCCGGCGGATCCGGTCGCCGCCGAGGTGCGCCTGCTTCGAGGCGCCGGCTTCGAGCGCAGGGGCGCGTGTTCCGGGTCAGGATCTGCCGGACGGGCCCTGGGGCGGGCCCGCGGGGTTCCTTAGGGTGGAGGGATGTTCTCGGAACCACGTTCAGGTCGGCTGGCCGCATGGGGTAATGCCCTGTTGGCCGGAAATGTCTCGCCGGACGACGCGGCGCTCGCGATCGTCGGGGACGACGCGGTGCATCGCGTGGAAGGGCTGCCGGGGGAATCCACGCCGGTGGGACTCACGCTGGCGCTCGGCCGGCTGCGCGCCCTGGGTGTGCGCGGCTGGCGGGTGGCGCTCCCGGTGGCGGGGCATCCGCTCGGGCTCAGCGGTCCCGCGGAGTTCAACGCGCGGGCCCTCGTGGCCGAGGAGGCGGTGGTGGGCTTCGGGGCGCCGTACGGGCTCGTGCCCGAGCTGTACGAGGCGGGGCCCGCGGGGGACGTGCACGCGGAGGTGGTCTGGCACTGCCTGGCGGTACGGGAGGCGCCGCCCGCGGACGTGCCCTCGCTCGGCGAGGCGGAGCGGGAGCTCGCGGAGGCGCTGCGTGATGCGACGGCCGCGCTGACCCGGCTCGACGTCGCGGGGTCGGGCCCGGCCGCCGCGGCGGCCATCGACGCGTACCGGGCGCGGGCCGAGGGGCCCGACGAGGAGGTACTGGCGCCGGGGTACCCGCCGCGCGCGGTGCGGGTACTGGAGCTGGCCCGGCGGGTGGGCCTCCTGGTGTCGCTCGCGTACGGGAGTGGGCACGGGGGCGCGGTGAGCGCTTCGGAGATGACGGCGCGAGGGGAGGCGCTGCGGCCGGTGGAGCGGGTGGCTCGGCGGGCGCGGGTTGCGGCGTACAACGCGTATGTGGAGGAGAGCGAGCGAAAGCGAGGCTGACCTCTGGCCCAGACCCCGTTCGCGCCATGAAGCTAGCTCGTCCTCAAGCGCCGGACGGGCTGAGGATGTCCATGCGGGCCCGCGCCGGGCAGCCCGCCGGGCCGAGGATGTCCATGCGGGCCCGCGCCGAGCAGCCCGGCAGGCCGAGGATGCGCATGCGGGTCCGCGCCGAGCAGCCCGCCGGGCCGAGGGTGTCCATGCGGGTCGGCACCAGCCCTGCCAGGGGCGCGGGGAACTGCGCGACCAGCCACGCACGGCCAGCATCCGAAAGCCGAGGGACCCTGGGGCTCCGCCCCAGACCCCGAACGCGCCTGAACGGCGCTCGTCCTCAAACGCCGGACGGGCTGAAGATGCCCATGCAGGCCCGCACCGGACAGCCCGGCCGGCTGAAGATGCCGATGCACGGCCGCACCGGGCAGCCCGCCGGGCTGAGGATGTCCGTGCTGGCCGGCACCTAGCAGCCCGCCGGGCCAAGGATGCGTATGCGGGCCCGCACCGCCAGGGGCGCGGGGAACTGCGCAGAGCTGGCCCCGCCCGGGGCGGGCGGGGGGGGTTGGGTGTTCCGGCCCCGGGCGAACCCGGGGTCGGGGTGCACGGCGGGGGCGGTCAGAAGTTGGAGGTTCCGTTTCCGAAGGCGGGGTTGAGAACGCCGATCACGTCGACCGTGTTGCCCGTGGCGTTCACCGGCACATGCACCGGCACCTGGACCAGGTTGCCGGAGACGACGCCCGGGGAGCGCTCGGCCTTGCCGTCGGCCTGGGCCCCGCCGTGGGCGGAGGCGGCGCCGGTCGCGGCGGCGAGGGCGCCGCCGGCGAGCACGGTGACGGCGAGAGCCTTGTTGAGCTTCATGGTGTGGTTCCTCCTGGTCGTCGCCGCGACCAACCGCCGCGGCATGCCATGGAGAACGCCCCGCACCCCCGGGGGATGCGCCGTGTGGGTGACATTTACACGACGGTATGAATCTCGCACCGGAACCTGACGGTCCGCTCTCGGCCCCCTTGCCCCCCTGTACCCCGGGTCAGCCGCTCACCCCGTGCCGTACGGCCCACAGCGCGGCCTGGGTGCGGTCGGCCAGGTCCAGTTTCATCAGGATGTTCGAGACGTGCGTCTTGACGGTCTTCTCGGACAGCACGAGGTGGCGGGCGATCTCCCGGTTGGAGCGGCCGTCGGCGATCAGCGCCAGGACCTCCTTCTCCCGTTCGGTCAGCGTCGTGCCGCGCCCGGTGCCGCCGTGTCCGTCGTCCTGGCTGAGCAGGGCGCCCGCGACCTCCGCCTGAAGCAGTACGTGCCCGGCGTGCACCGAGCGGATCGCTCCGGCCAGCGCGTCGGGGTCGACGTCCTTGTACACATAGCCGCGGGCGCCGGCGCGCAGGGCGGGGACCACGGTGCGCTGTTCGGTGAAGCTGGTGACGATGAGGACCCGCGCGGGGTTGGCGAGCTCGCGGAGCTTGCGCAGGGCCTCGATGCCGTCCGTGCCCGGCATCTTCACGTCCATCAGGACGACGTCCGGCTTCAGCTCCTCGGCGCGGGCCACGCCCTCGGCGCCGTCGGACGCCTCGCCCACCACTTCTATGTCGTCCTGCACTTCGAGGAACGTGCGCAGACCGCGGCGGACCACCTGGTGGTCGTCCACGAGCAGGACCCTGATCACCTGGTCAGCCACCGGGGACCTCCATCTCGATCGTGGCGCCCTCGCCGGGCGCCGATTGCACGGTGAGCCTGCCACCGACGCCGCTCGCCCGGTGCCGCATCGAGACCAGCCCGAGGTGGCGCCCCGCGCGGCGGACCAGGCTCGGCTCGAAGCCCCGGCCGTTGTCGGTGATCCGCAGGACGGCGCCCTGGCCCCTGCGCTCAAGCACGACGTCGACGCGGCCCGCACCGGAGTGGCGCAGCGCGTTGTGCAGAGCCTCCTGGGCGACCCTCAGGAGGGCTTCCTCCTGGGCCGGCGGCAGGGCGCGCACGCCCAGGTTGTCGAAGGTGACGCGGGCCGCGTGGGCCCGGTCCAGGACCTGGATCTGGGTGCGCAGGGTGTGCGCCAGGCCGTCCTCCTCCAGGGCGGCAGGCCTCAACTCGACCACGGCGGCGCGCAGTTCGTCGGCGGCCTCGGCGGCGAGGGAGGCGACCTGCTGGAGCTCTCCCTTGGCGCGGGCCGGGTCGCGGTCGACGAGGGTGGCGGCCGCCTGGGCGGTCAGGCGGAGCGAGAAGAGCTTCTGGCTGACCGCGTCGTGCAGCTCATGGGCGAGCCGGGAGCGCTCCTCGGCGATGGTCAGCTCGCGGCTGCGCTCGTACAGGCGGGCGTTGGTGAGGGCGATCGCGGCGTGCTGGGCGAGCAGGCGCAGCAATTCCTCGTCGCGCTCGGTGAAGCCGCAGCCGCCCTCCGGTGCGCAGCAGCGCTTGTTGGCGAGGAAGAGGGCGCCCAGCGTCTCGTCGCCGTCGCGGATCGGCATGCCGAGGAAGTCGGACATGTCGGGGTGGGCGGACGGCCAGCCCTCGAAGCGGGGGTCCTTGCGCACGTCGGCCAGGCGCTCGGCCTTCTCGTCGTGGAGCATCGCGGCGAGGATGCCGTGCTGGCGCGGCAGCGGCCCGATCGCCCGCCACTGCTCGTCGCTGACGCCGTCGACCACGAACTGGGCGAAGCCGCCGTGGTCGTCGGGGACGCCGAGCGCCGCGTACTGCGCGTCGAGGAGTTCGCGGGCCGACGCGGTGATCGTCTTGAGGACGTCCCTGACCTCCAGGTGCCGGCTCATGGCGAGCAGGGCGGTGCTCACCGCGGCGAGACCCGCGCTCGGCGACGGGGTCTGCCCTGGTCCGGAGGGGTGCGCGGGGCGGGGACGGCTCATGTGGTCACCGTACCGGCGGGGTGTGACAGCGCGCCTCGGTCTGTGGACGGCCCCTGCTGGGTCGCGAGACCTAGGCCGAAGTGCCTCGCCGTCCCCTCCCCGCGTCCGAGGCGCCACCGCCGCGCCCGGCGCCACTGTGAACGCATCGAAGGACAGCTCGACGGAAACGGGAGTGGGACATCATGCCGGTTGCGATCATCACGGGGGCTTCCAAGGGGCTCGGCCGGGCTCTCGCCGGGGCGCTGGCCCAGCGGGGCTGGGACCTGGTCCTGGACGCCAGGACGGGGCCCGTACTTCAGGAGGCGGCGCGCGGGCTCGATGCGTACGGCACGCGGGTCGTGGCGCTGGCCGGGGACGTCACCGATGCCGGGCACCGGGCGGACCTGGTGGCTGCGGCGGGCGGGCTCGGCGGGCTCGACCTGCTGGTGAACAACGCCTCCGCGCTGGGCGCCGAGCCGCTTGTCCGCCTCGCGGAGCTGGATCTCGCGGGGCTGCGGGCGGCGCTGGAGACCAATGTGGTGGCGGCGCTCGGGCTCGTACAGGAGGCGCTGCCCCTGTTGCGGGAGTCGGCGGCGGGCTCGGTGGTCATGGTCAGTTCGGACGCGGCGGTCGAGGCGTACGAAACGTGGGGCGGATACGGGGCTTCGAAGGCGGCGCTCGACCGGCTTGCGGCGGTGCTCGGCGTGGAGGAGCCCGGCCTTCGGGTGTGGGCGGTGGACCCCGGCGACATGTGTACCGATCTGTACGCGGCGGCGGTGCCGGGGGACGACTCGGGGCGGCCGGAGCCCTCGGAGGCGGTCCCGGGGTTCCTGCGCCTGCTCGACGAGCGCCTGCCGGCCGGACGCTACAGCGCCCCCTCTCTGACACAGGCCTCGGCCGGGGCTGATGCGGGGGCGGCGCGATGACGGCGCCGATAGCGGTGCGGGTGCCCGACGAACTGCTCGCATCGGTGCCTGCCGAGGTGCGCGGGACGGGCCGGGACGACGTACGTCTGATGGTGTCGCGCGGCACGGACGTCACCCACCACGCCTTCCGTGACCTGGCCGGGCAGCTGCGCGCCGGTGACGTTCTGGTCGTCAACACCTCGCAGACGCTGCCGGCGGCGGTCGACGCCACGGTGCGGGGGCGGCCGGTGGTGGTGCACTTCTCCACCGCGGGTCCCGATGGGCGCTGGGCGGTGGAGCTGCGTACGCCGACGGCATCGGGCAGCACCGAGCGGCGTCCGGGGGACCGGGCGGGCACGGTCGTGACGCTGCCCGGCGCCCGGCGGCTCGTGCTCGACGCGCCGCTGAGCCCGGACCGGCTGTGGTGGGCGCGGGTGTCGGTGGCCGATGTGCCGGGGTTCATGCGCCGCCACGGCCGGCCCATCCGGTACTCCTACACCGAGCGGGACCAGCCGCTTGCCGCGTACCAGACGGTGTTCGCGCTGCCCGCGCCCGACGGGCTCGGCTCGGCGGAGATGCCGAGCGCGGCGCGGCCGTTCACGGTGGACCTGGTCGCGGAGCTGGTGCGGCGGGGTGTGCAGTTCGCGCCGGTCACGCTGCACACGGGGGTGGCATCGGCGGAGGCGCACGAGCCGCCGTATCCGGAGCGGTTCGCGGTGCCGGCGGCCACGGCCCGGCTGGTCAACGCGGCACGCAGCGGCGGCGGCAGGGTCGTGGCGGTGGGGACCACGGCGGTGCGGGCCCTGGAATCGGCGGCCGGGGCCGACCGGACGGTGCGGGAGGCGGCGGGCTGGACGGATCTCGTGGTGACCCCGCAGCGCGGGGTGCGGGTGGTGGACGGCCTGCTGACCGGCCTCCACGAGCCGGAGGCCTCGCACCTGCTGATGCTGGAGGCGATCGCGGGGCGGGCGGCGCTGGCCGCCGCCTACGACCAGGCGTTGAGCCGGCTCTACCTGTGGCACGAGTTCGGCGACGTCCACCTCATCCTCCCGGAGGAGAACCCTCACCCTGTGCATTGCTCCAGCAACGTGCGGTGAGACTGTTACGCCCTCGATGTGAGCCCGCGCATAGGACGCACATCACTTACGAAGCCGGTTAGTGGACGGATAAAGGCGGTGTGAGCCGCGTCTGCGTGGGTACGAGGCGACTTTCACGCGGGCGTGATCCACTACCTGGCTTCGTATGTAGCACCTTTGCCACCAGATTTTGCGGCCGCTAACAATGGCTCCCGTCGCACAGCACTGCGGCTCAACCGCCGCGGCGCTTCGGTGCGCCGTCCCCCGCCATTCGGAAGAGGTCCAACCGCCATGCCCGAGTCCAGCAACCCTGGTCACAGTCGTCTGAACAAGACGCACAAGATCTCGATTGCCGGTGTAGCCGCCCTTGGCGCCGCCGCTCTCGCTCTCACGGTTCTTCCGGGGACGGGCCAGTCGGGCAACGCCGTAGCTGCCGAGCCCGCCGCCTTCGCGGCGACCGTCGCCAGCACCAAGACGGTCTCGGAAAGCGTCTCCAAGCAGCACGCCACCGCGGACAAGCAGGCCAAGGACGCCGCGAAGGCCAAGGCCGTGGCGGACGCCAAGGCGAAGGCCGCCAACGAGGCGAAGAAGCGTGACGAGGCCGCCGCTGCCAGCCGCTCCGCCGCGCGCAAGCCCGTCTACGCCAACAACCTCGACGGCTGGATCCGCCAGGCGCTCGACATCATGAAGAGCAAGGGCATTCCGGGCACCTACGACGGTCTGCACCGCAACATCATGCGCGAGTCGACCGGCAACCCGAAGGCCATCAACGGCTGGGACATCAACGCCATCAACGGTGTCCCGTCGAAGGGCCTGCTCCAGGTCATCCCGCCGACGTTCGCCGCGTACCACGTGGCCGGTACGTCGTGGGACATCTACGACCCGGTCGCCAACATCACGGCCGCCGCCAACTACGCGGCCGACAAGTACGGCTCGATGGACAACGTCAACAGCGCCTACTGATCGTTCGGCGCGCGGGCGGGGATCCCGGCCGGCAGGAGACGCGAGAAGGGGGGGCCCCCCCGGGGGGGCGCCCCCCCCGCGCGGGGGGGGGGGGGTTCTTGCGCATGTCCACCCGCTCGTGGCGGCGCAGCAGGCGCCCCCCCACGAAGCCCAGAGCGATGCCGATGA
>NZ_JBICXU010000059.1:0-13667 GCF_043200435.1 Streptomyces sp. NPDC048416 | reverse complement strand
ATAGCTCCGCTATCACGACGTTCCGGCGCCTTGCGATGCACCGCACCAGGCGCCGCACCCTGACCGACCCTGATCCACCAGACACCCCCTAGCCGAGGGCTTCGCGCCTACCCGGGCGCCGGGCCCAGGACCCTGACCGGTGTCCATTCAAGCTATGAGCAGGCGCAGGCCGAGATCTGCCGCGTCGAGATGGGCGAGGTCGCTGTTGCGCTCGGCCCACCGGCCGGAGTCGAGGTCGTCGCCGAGGCTTCGTACCGCCCGCTGCTCTGCTTCCGGCCCAACCCTTGTCCACACCGACATCGCACGGCGCACATGATCCTCCAGATACGCCCCCGGGCGGCGCCAGTACGCCTCGAACAGGCCGTCGGCGCAGTCCCACGGGATGGGCACCGGCTCGGCGCGCGCGTCGATCGCGTCGGCCATCCCAGCAAGCGAGGGAAATCCCGCGAGGACGCCGGCGAACTCGGGCAGATAGTCGCGGGTGAGCCAGAACCGGCCCTGCCATCCCGGCTCGTCGGTGTCGAACGTCAGCACCACCACCCGGTGGGCCACGCGGCGCATCTCGCGCAGCCCTGCCATCGGGTCCCCCCAGTGGTGAACGGTGGAGACGGCCATCGCGACGTCGAAGGAGTGGTCCTCGAACGGCAGGCTTTCCGCGGCGGCGGCCACGCACGGCGCCGAGCCGGCAGGCCGCTGCTTCCGCATGATTGCCGATGGCTCCACCGCGGTCACGTCGCGATCCCCAGGCTCGTAGGAGCCGGTGCCGGCCCCGACGTTCAGCACCGTCTGCGCGTCTCCCAGCGCGTCCCAGATCTGCGCGGCGATCCGCGGCTCGGTACGCCGTGTCGCGGTGTAGGCGCCGCCGATTGCGTCGTACAGCCGGGCACCGAGCATCTTCAGTTGTTCCTCCGGTGTCACCATGAGTCCCTTCGCCCGTGCCTCAAGTTCTCGGTCGATGGCCGCCACCATGACGTCAGCGCGATCACGGCGCTCCAGCAGCAGGCCACGCAGTCGGCGCAGGTGCGCGACCGCGTCGGTGGAGGAGTCACCGACCAGTTCCGCGACCTCCCGCAGCCCAAAGCCCAGTCGCCGGTAGGCCAGCACCTCCCGAAGCCGCTCCATGTCGCCCGCCGAGTAGGCCCGGTACCCGGCCGGGGTCCGCGCCGACGGCCGAACCAGCCCGATCGCGTCATAGTGATGCAGCGTGCGCACGCTCACGCCGGCCAGCTCGGCCACGCGTCCCACAGTCCAGTGATCCTCCACGGCACCGACTGTGCAGCCTGACGTCACGTGAGGGTCAAGAGCCCACCCACGGCAGCAGGAGCCGAGCAGCGCGGGCACGGGTGGCGCTCGACGTCGTCCGCGCCGGCTTTTCCCCAAACCCGGCCGACCGTTCTTCGATCTCCGGCGCCGCCCGGCGTGCGGACATGGCCCCCGAGGGGCGCCGCTGCCGCTTGGACCATCGTCCAGCCGCTTTCGCACGTGCGGTGTAGGTTCCGACGGATCCTTTGTATATGCGGTGGCGAGGCGCTTATCTTGGCGCACATGCAGTCCTACACCATCGGCCAGGCAGCGCGTCTGCTCGGCGTCAGTTCCGACACCGTGCGCCGCTGGGCCGACGGCGGCCGCGTCGCGACCCATCGCGACGAGGGCGGTCGCCGACTCATCGACGGACGGGACCTGGCGGCCTTCTCCATAGAGGTCGGCCAGTCCCCGAATGGCGAGGACGAGGTGCCCTACACCTCCGCCCGCAACGCCTTCCCCGGCATCGTCACCGCCGTCAAACTCGGCGACGTCGCCGCCCAGGTCGAGATCCAGGCAGGCCCGCACCGCCTGGTCTCCCTCCTGACCCGGGAAGCCGTCGAGGAACTGGGTCTTGAGGTGGGCATGCAGGCCACCGCGCGGGTGAAGTCCACCAGCGTGCACATCGACCGCACCTAGGCCGAGGCCCCGCGCCCAGCCCGAGGCCCCGCACCCAGGCCGAGGCCAGGCCACTCCCGTACGTCCCCGCGGCGTCGCCCCTCCCCCGCCCCTGGGCTCTCCGGCAACGGAGACCCGACGGGGGGAAGCCCTCACCTCCCGGCGCGGCTCGACACGCATCCGAAGGAGCTCCACCCATGTCTGTCACGGCTCTCAGTACCCGGCGCCACCGCGCCGCCGCGGCCGTCGTCTCCGCCGCTCTGCTCATCCCGCTGGCCGCGGCCTGCGGCAGCGACAAGGACAGCGGAAGCGACAAGACCGCCTCCGCGTCCGCGAGTTCCGGCTCCGCCTCGAAGGCCCCGAAGGCCGCCCAGCTGACCGTCCTCGCCGCGTCCTCGCTCACCGATGTCTTCAAGGCGGCCGGCGCCGCGTACGAGAAGGAGCACCCGGGCACCCATGTGAAGTTCTCCTTCGCCGGCTCGCAGGAACTCGCCGCCCAGGTCAAGCAGGGCGCTCCCGCCGATGCCCTGGTGACCGCCGACACCAAGACCATGGACGGCCTGAAGGCCGACGTGAACAGCTCGTCGATCATCGCCAAAAACCGGCTGGTCATCGCGACCGACAAGGGCAACCCGAAGAAGGTCGAGGGCCTCAAGGGTCTCGCCGACACCAAGCTGAAGGTCGTCCTCGCGGCGCCCGAGGTGCCGGTCGGCCGTTACAGCAAGCAGGTCCTCGACGCCCAGAAGATCACGGTCAGGCCGGTCTCGCAGGAACCCAACGTCCGCGCCGTGCTCAGCAAGGTGGAGCTGGGCGAGGCCGACGCGGGCATCGTCTACAAGACCGACGCCGCCTCCGCGAAGGGCAAGGTCGACACGGTCGACATCCCGGACGCGCAGAACGCCGTCGCCCAGTACCCGGCCGCCACCCTCAAGACCTCGAAGAACGCCGAAGCCGCCGACGCCTTCGTGAAGTGGCTGTCCTCCCCCGAGGCACAGAAGATCCTCACGGACGCGGGCTTCCAGCAGCCGTAACCGCCAGGCACCCCCCGGCCGGACCCGACCACGTCCGTTGTGGTGGCCGGAGACCCGCCACGTCCATTGTGTTGTCCGGAGACCCGCCACGACCCCCGTGGTCGGAGACCCACCACGGCCCTCGTCGCCGGGGACCCACCACGATCCCCGTGGCCGGAGACCCGCTGCAACCCCCTTGCCGGGTCTGCCCGTTCGCAGCGGACGGGCAGACCCGGCACCCTCAGGACACCGGGGAACCCCCACGATCCGCAGCCGTTCCCAGAGCCGTTCCCGCAGCCGTTCCCGCAGCGTTTCCCGCACCCGTCGGCGTCCGCCCGTCGTGCTGGCGCTGCCCGCGCTGCTCGCCATCGCGTTCCTGTTGATGCCGCTGCTCGGCATCCTGACCCGCACCTCCTGGGGCGAACTCGGCGCGCACCTCACAGGCCCGGACGTCACCGAGGCCCTGCGGCTCTCACTCGTCGTCTCGTTCTGGGCACTCGGTCTCTCCCTCCTCCTCGGGGTGCCCCTGGCCTGGCTCCTGGCCCGGGTCGACTTCCCGGGCAAAGCCCTGGTGCGCTCGCTCGTGCTGCTGCCGATGGTGCTGCCACCCACGGTGGGAGGCGTCGCGCTGCTGCTCGGTTTCGGGCGGCGGGGACTGCTCGGGCCGTGGCTTGAGGGCACGTTCGGGATCACGCTGCCCTTCCACACCTCGGGCGCCGTGGTGGCGGCCACCTTCGTCGCGATGCCGTTCCTGGTGATCAGCCTGGAGGGCGCGCTCGGCGGACTCCGCCCCCGTTACGAGGAGACCGCCGCCTCGCTCGGCGCCTCCCCCTTCCGGGTCTTCCTCACCGTGACCCTGCCCATGGTCGCGCCGGGCCTGGCCGCCGGCGCGGCGCTCACCTGGGCCCGCGCGCTCGGCGAGTTCGGCGCCACGATCACCTTCGCCGGCAACCTCCCCGGCACCACCCAGACCCTCCCGCTCCAGGTCTACCTCCTCCTCCAGGATTCGCCCGAGGCCGCGACCTCCGTGTCCCTGCTGCTGCTCGCCATCGCCATGGCGGTCCTCGTCGCCCTGCGCGGCCGCTGGACCGGCGGCGCGTCACTGCGCAACGGCGCGCCCGCCGCCGCCACGACCACGGACCCCCCACCCTCGGACCCCGCACCCTCCGATCCCCCACCCTCGGAGCCCGCACCCCCGAACCCGGCGCCCCCGTACTCCGCCCCCTCGGACCCCGCACCCGGGGACGCTCCCCCCGGTGGCGAACCGCACGACGCCGCGCAGCCGGACAAGCCACACCCATCACGCGCCCCCAAGGCAGCCTCCACCGCGCCCAGTTGGTCGCTGCACGCCGACGTGTCCGGGTTCAACGAGCTCACCCTGCACGCCGAACCCGGCACCACGATCGCGGTCGTCGGCGAGAACGGCGCGGGCAAGACCACCCTGCTGCGGGCCCTGCTCGGCCTCACTCCGCGGGCCCACGCGGATCTGCGCCTGGGCGAGCTCGACGTCACCGGCCTGGCGCCGCACAGGCGCGGGGTCGCCTGGGTTCCTCAGGACGGCGCCCTGTTCCCGCATCTGACGGCGCTCGGAAACACGGCGTACGGGCTGCGCGCCCAGGGCGTCGCCCGGCGCGAGGCCCGCGCCGCCGCCCAGCAGTGGCTCGACCGCCTCGGTGTCGGCCCGCTCGCCCACCGCAAACCGGCCCAGCTCTCCGGCGGCCAGGCCCAACGGGTGGCGCTGGCAAGGGCGTTGGCCGCCCGGCCCCGGCTGCTGCTCCTGGATGAACCCCTGGCGGCCCTCGACCAGACCACCCGGGCCCATGTCCGCCACACCCTGCGCACCCATCTGGCCGGGTTCGCCGGGGTCTGCCTGATCGTGACCCATGACCCGGTCGAGGCGGTCTCGCTGGCCGACCGGGTCCTCGTACTCGACGCCGGGCGCACCCTCCAGGACGGGCCGCCCGCCGAGGTCACCCGTAATCCGCGGTCCCCCTGGGTGGCCAGGATGCTGGGCCGCAACGCATGGGCCGGGCAGGCGAGCGGCGACGGGCTTGCGCTGGCCGGCGGCGGGCGGATCGTGGCGGCCGAGCAACTGAGCGAGGGCAGCCGGGCGTTGGCGATCATCGCGCCGGAGTCGGTGTCCGTGCACCGCAGGCGGCCCGACGGCAGCCCGCGCAATGTCTGGCCCGGCACCGTGCGCGAGATCACGGCGAGCGGGAGCAGGCTGCGGGTGCTCATCACGTCGGCCGAGGCGCCCGACCTGATCGCGGAGATCACTCCGGACGCGGCCGCGGAGCTGGGTCTGGCGGAGGGCGCGGCCGTGTGGTCGAGCGTGAAGGCGACCGAGGTGACTCTCGTATCCCTGTGAGCCGCCGCCCCTAGACTGGCTGCCCGGAGCGACAGGAACAGCCGGCACGGCAGGGCGACGGGAGACGACGGTGACGATGAGCAGCGCCGACCCGTCGGTCGAGGTGCTCGGCGAGGCAGCGGGGGTCTTCGGACTCCTTGCCTCGCCCGCGCGGCTGCACATCATGTGGACGCTGAGCCACGGCGAGTCCGATGTGTCGGGGCTTGCCGAGAGGGTCGGCGGCGCGCTGCCGGCCGTCAGTCAGCACCTGGCGAAGCTGAAACTCGCGGGGCTCGTCCGGTCCCGGCGGGAGGGGCGGCGGGTCGTCTATCTCGTCGACGACCCCGATGTGGCTCAGATGGTGCGCTGGCTGGTGGCCCGCCTCGGCGGAGGCGTGAAACTTCCGGGACCGTCGGGACTCGTCCGTGACCTCGGCGCCTGAGCGGATCTCTTCTTTCCAGTTGTCAAGGAGCACTCCTCTGCAGGTGCTTCGTTCACTCGGCTCCGGCCCTCGGGGGCTGGTGGAGTCGGAGGCCGAGAAACGACTCGTGCGGTATGGGGAAAACGTCCTTCCCTCGCGCCGGGTTCCCGCCCTCCCGATTATTTTTCTCCGCAGCCTGCGCGACCCGTTCACCGCCGTACTGGCCGGTCTGGCGCTGGTGTCCGCGCTGGTCGCCGCGTGGGCCACGGCCTCCGTCATCGCCGTGCTCGTGACGGTGAGCTGCGCGCTGCGCGCGGCGGGCGAGCACCGTGCCGACCGTTCGGCGGCCCGGTTGCGGCAGTTCGTGGCGAGCACCGCGACCGTGCTGCGCAGGGCCGACGCCGACGCGCCCGCGGTGCCGCGCGAGGTCCCGGTGGACCAGGTGGTGCCGGGCGACGTCGTGCGTCTGGCGCCCGGCGATCTCGTACCGGCGGATCTGCGGCTGCTGCGCGCGACCGGCCTGACGATGCATCAGGCAGCGCTGACCGGCGAGTCCGCGCCGGTCCCCAAATACCCGGTGGACCGGCCCGCCCCGCACACGCCACCGAACACCGGGCCCCCGCCCACGC
The DNA here is from genome assembly GCF_043200435.1 of Streptomyces sp. NPDC048416. Taxonomy (NCBI): domain Bacteria; kingdom Bacillati; phylum Actinomycetota; class Actinomycetes; order Kitasatosporales; family Streptomycetaceae; genus Streptomyces; species Streptomyces sp. NPDC048416. The sequence continues at coordinate 7,340 of NZ_JBICXU010000059.1, read as the reverse complement.
CCACGCCCACGTTCCCGGTAAACCGGCCCGCCCCGCACACGCCGCCGAACACCGGAGCCCCGGCCACCCCCACGTTCCCGGTGGACCAGCCCAGCCCCCGCACACCACCGAACACCGGAGCCCCGGCCACCCCCACGTTCCCGGTGGACCAGCCCAGCCCCCGCACACCACCGAACACCGGAGCCCCGCCCACCCCCACCGACCCGGAGGGAGCGGAACACCCCCTCGGCGGTCTCGACTTCGACCGGCCCGAGGTCTGTTTCCAGGGCAGCAGCGTGGCCTCCGGCAGTGGTACCGGCGTGGTGATCGCGACCGGCGCCGGGACCCGGTTCGCGCGGGCCGACCGGGCGCCGGACCAGGACCGGCGCACGACTGCCTTCGACCGCTCGGTGTACGGCATCTCCTGGATCCTGATCCGGTTCATGCTGCTCACGCCGCCGCTCGTCCTGATGGCCAACGCGGCGCTGCGCGGCCGCGGCGTCGAAACCCTGCCGTTCGCGGTGGCGGTGGCGGTCGGCCTCACCCCCGAGATGCTGCCGGTCGTCGTGACGACCACCCTCGCGCGCGGCGCGGCCACGCTGGCCCGCACCCACCAGGTGATCGTCAAGCGGCTGCCCGCGCTGCACGACCTGGGCGCCGTCGATGTCGTCTGCCTGGACAAGACGGGCACCCTGACCCAGGACCGCCCGGTCCTGGACCGCGCGCTCGACGCGTCCGGCGCGCCCGACGACTCCGTGCTGCACTGGGCCGCCGTCAACAGCCTGTGGACGGTGCGGCTCGCCGAAGTACCGGTGCCCGACGCCCTGGACGAGGCCCTGCTCGACGCCGCGGAAGAACGTTTCCCCACCGGACTCGACGCCCTGGAGTACGACGCGGTCGCCGCCCTCCCCTTCGATCCGGTGCGCCGCCTGTCCACCGCCGTGATCCGGACCCCGGCCCGGCTCGGCCACCACACCCTGGTGGTCAAGGGCGCCACGGAGGACGTACTGGAACGGTGTGTGCTCACCGGCGACGAACGCCGCAGGGCGACGGCGCTCGCCGACCGCCTCGCCGCCGACGGACTGCGCGTCCTCGCCGTGGCGCTCGCCGAACGGCCCGCCCTCACGCGACCGTACGGGCCGGCCGACGAGCACGGTCTGACGTTCAAGGGCCTGGTCGCGGCGCGCGACGCGACAGTGGCGACGGCGGCGGCCGCGCTCGCCGCGCTCACCCGGCGGGGCGTCGCCGTCAAGGTGCTCACGGGTGACCATCCCGGTACGGCCGCGCGTGCCTGCCGCGAGCTCGGTCTGGAGCCGGGCGAGGTCGTCACCGCCGCCTCCTTCGACGCCCTCGACGACGCCGCCCTGGGCCAACTCGCCGACAGTAGTACTGTCTTCGCCCGCTGCTCCCCCGAGCAGAAGGCACGGCTCGTCCGCGCCCTGCGCCGGCGCGGACACGTCACCGGGTTCCTCGGCGACGGCGTCAACGACCTGCCCGCACTGCGCGCGTCCGATGTCGGCATCTGCCCGCCCGAAGCAGTCGACGTGGCCCGCGAGACGGCGGACGTCGTGCTCGCCGCGAAGGACCTGGCCTCGCTCGACCACGCCATCGTGGCCGGGCGCGGGGGCGGCGCCACCATCGCGGGCTACCTGCGGATCACCCTGTCCTCGAACCTCGGCAACGTCATCGCGATGCTCACCGCGGGACTGCTGCTGCCGTTCCTGCCCATGCTGCCCTCGCAGGTCCTGGTGCAGAACCTGTGCTTCGACGCCGCACAGCTCGCGTTCGCCTACGAGCGCCCTCAGGCCGGGGCGCTGCGCCGCCCCCTCACGCTGCGCCCGCGCGAAGTCCTCGCCTCCGTCTGCGGGTTCGGCGTGCTGAACGCCGCCGCCGACCTGGCGACCTTCGCGGTGCTGGCCTGGGCGGTGCGCGACACCCGGGCCCAGCCGGCGTTCCACGCGGGCTGGTTCACCGAGAACCTGATGACCCAGGCCCTGGTGATGGTCCTGCTGCGCACCGGCCGCGGCGGTGGCATCGGCGTCGGTGCCGGGGTGCTCGCGCTGACCGGCCTGCTGCTCCCGCTCTCACCCGTGGGCCCGCTCCTCGGCATGGCAGCGCTGCCCCTGGCGTACTACCCGCTGGTCGCCCTCGTGCTCGCCCTGTACGCGGGCGCGCTGCACTGGCTCACCCGCCGGGCCCGGCGGAACGCCACGCCGAAGGAGCCAACGCCACTCCTCCTCAGGAGGTGACCGCTCCCTAGGATCGGGCCATGTCAGCGCAGAGCTCTGGCCCTCGGCGAGACACCCGGGGCATCGTCGACGCCGCCGGTCTCTTCGCCCGCGTACGGTTCCGCCGGCACGCACCGGCGCCGGCGCTGCGCCCCTATCTGGAGCACTACTGGCTGATCGACTGGGATCTGGCCGAGCCGCACGCCTCCCACGTGGTGCCGCACCCTTCGGTCAACCTGGTCTTCCAGCGGTACGACGACGGCCGTCCCGACCTCTTTGAGCTCTCCGGGGTCGGCCTCGGCCTGGCCACGCGGAAGCTGTCGGGACGCGGGCGGGTGTGCGGGATCCAGTTCCGCCCCGGCGGTTTCCGGCCCTTCGCCCCCAGGTTCCCGGTCTCGCGGTGGACGGACCGGGTGATCCCGGCGGACCCGGTGTACCCGGACGCCGATCCCACGGCGGTGCTCTCGCCGGACCGGGACGAGGACCGGGTGGCCGCCCTCGATGCCTTCCTGCTCGGCCTCGATCCGCGGCCCGATCCACAGGCGGAGCTGGCCATGGACCTGGTGGACCGGGTGCGCCGGGACCGCTCGCTGCGCCGGGTCGACGTACTGGCCCGTGAGGCGGGCCTGTCGACGCGGTCCCTGCAACGGCTCTTCGCCGGCTGGGTGGGCGTCGGCCCCAAGTGGGTCGTGCTGCGCTACCGCATCCACGAGGCCCTGGAACAAGCCGAATCCGGCGGCGCGGTCGACTGGGCCCGGCTGGCCGGCGAGCTGGGCTATGCCGACCAGGCCCATCTGGTACGGGACTTCACCGCCACCCTCGGCGCCCCGCCGTCGGCACTGCGTCCCGGAGCCGTCCGCCGCTGATCACGGACCGTTGTCAGACCCGGCACCTACAGTGGGGGACATGAGCGACACCACGCGTGAAGTTCCCCCGCCCATCCGGCTCGAGGCCTGGTCGGACCGCGATCTCGGCCTGCTCCGCAGGAAGAACGCGCCGGAGATGACCGACCATCTGGGCGGCCCGGAGCCGGAGGAGAAGGTGCTCTCGCGGCACGACCGGTACACCGCGATGAGTGCCGGCCCCGCCACCGAGGGCCGGATGTTCAAGGTCGTCCTCGACGGGACGGGCGAGACGGTCGGCTCGGTCGGGTACTGGCCCCGAATAGAGCAGGGCGAGCCGGTGTACGAGACGGGGTACGGCATCCTGCCGGAGTTCCGGGGCCGCGGCCTGGCCGTCGCGGCGCTCCGGGCGGTCGTGGCCGAGGCCCGGGCCGCGGGCGGCCGACGCGAGCTGCACGCCTACCCGTCCGTCGGTCACGCCGCCTCCAACGCCACGTGCCGCGCGGCGGGGTTCGCGTTGGCCGGCGAGGTGGAGTTCGAGTATCCGCCGGGCACCTGGATCCGCTCCAACGACTGGTGGACCGACGTGGGCGGCCCGGGGGACGGGGTCAGTCCAGCGGCTTCGTGAAGTTGAAGGCCGTCACCGCCATGCGCTCACGGAAGTAGAAGCGGTGGGCGTCGGTTCGGTGGGTGCCGGAGTCCAGGTTGAGGGTGGTGCAGCCCGCCGCCCTCGCGTGGTCTTCCAGGTGTGCGAGGAGGGCGCGGCCCACACCCGTGGAGCGGGCGGTCGCGGCGGTGACCAGGTCGTCGACGTACAGCTTGCGGATCACGCCGGTGTTGACGATGATCCGCCACCCGGCGGCGCCCACGCAGGCCCCGTCGTCGGCGTACGCGGCGGTGAAGCGCAGCCCCTGGGCGTGGCCCTCCGCGTAGATCTCGGCCAGAAGGTCCTGGGTGAGGTGCGGGCGGAGCTCGCTGAGTACCGGCAGCAGATCGTCCGCCAGACGCGGGTCACCCGGCTCAAGGTCAATGATCTTCATGCGGGGAAGCGTAGAGGCCCCGGTCATGACCGGCGAGCGCCGCCCCCTGGGGCCCGGCCCGCCTTGGGCCCGCCCCGCTACGCCGCCCTGGGGCCCGCCCCCGCCTGGGACCTGCCCCCCTGGGGCCCGCCCCGCCGTGCCGCGCCCGGGACCGCCCCGCCGTGCCACGCCCTGGGCCGCCCCGCCGTGCCGTCCCCTGGGCGCCCGCCGCGCTGTGCCGCGCCCGGGCCCGCCCCGCCGTGCCGCCCCCCTGGGGGCGCCGCGCCCCGAGTCCAACCGCGATGTCCGCCCTGCCCCCGCTCGCCGAAACACGCTTGACGGCGGCCATCGCATCGACGATATTTATCTGCGTGCCGCAGCTTCTGCACGGTACAGCTGAACGGAGTCCCCCCGAACGGAGTCCCCCCGCACGGAGACCCCCCGCGCTGCCCCTCAAGCGGTCCCTCAACTCGCCTCATCCAGAAGGTGTTTCCTCATGACAATCCTGATCACCGGCAGCCGCGGCAAAGTGGCCACCAACCTCATCCCGTTGCTGCGCGAGCACGGCCTCGCTGTCCGGGCGGCCTCCGCGAGCCCCGACAAGCTGACCGTGCCGGACGGCGTGGAGCGCGCCGTCTGCGACCTCGACGACCCGGCGACGTTCCCCGCGGCCCTGGCCGGCGTCGAGTCGGTCTTCCTGTACGCCAACCCGCAGCACATCGAGGCGTTCCTCGCCGACGCGAAGGCCGCGGGGGTCCAGCACGTCGCGCTGCTCTCCTCCAGCTCCGTCTTCGAACCCGGCGCCGACACCAATGCCATCGCGGCCATGCACAGCGCCGTCGAACGCGGGCTCACGTGCTCCGGGATCCCGTCGACGTTCCTTCAGCCGGGCGGGTTCGCGGGCAACGCGCTGGGCTGGTCCTGGGCGGCGAAGTCGACCGGGACCGTGGACCACCCCTGCCCCGGCGCCCAGTCCGCCGTCATCCACGAGGCGGACATCGCGGACGCGGCGCTGGCCGTCCTGACCCGTCCCGAACTGCGCGGCCACGCCTACCACCTCACCGGGCCCGCATCGCTCAGCGTCACCGAGCAGGTCGCGATACTCGCCGAGGCCACCGGGCGCCCGCTCACCGTCAACACCGTGAGCGGCGAGGCCTGGAAGGAGTCGATGGCCGAGTTCATGCCGGCGAGCATCGCGGACGCGCTGCTCAGCTACTTCACCTCCCACGAGGGCCACCCCGACGCCGTCACCGGCACCGTCGAGGAGCTGACCGGCCACCCGGCCCGCACGTTCGCGTCCTGGGCCCGCGAGAACGCGGACGCGTTCCGGCCCTGAGCCCGGGCGCGGCCCAGGGCCGCGCCGCCAAATCCCTGGCCCCGGCCCGCGCGGCAATGCGATCCTGACGGCGTGAACGGACCGGAGATCGAGATCGACTTCGCCCCTGAGCTGCGGCTCTTCGTCCCGACGAAGCGCCGCCAAGGGCGCAGCGCCGTCGTGACCGATGGCGTATCCACCCTGGGCCACGTCGTCGAATCGCTGGGCGTTCCGCTCACCGAGGCCGGCCGGCTCCTGGCCGACGGCCGCGAAGTCCCGGTCTCCCACGTCCCGACAGCGGGCGAGACCATCGAGGTGCGCGCCGTCGAACGCCCCCAGAAAGTGCCGGGCGCCCCTCTCCGGTTCCTGCTCGACGTCCATCTCGGCACCCTGGCGCGGCGGTTGAGGCTGCTCGGCGTCGACGCCGCGTACGAGAGCGAGGACATCGGGGACCCGGCGCTCGCCGCGCTCTCGGCGCGCGAACAGCGCGTCATGCTGTCCCGGGACCGCGGGCTGCTGCACCGAAGGGAGCTGTGGGCCGGGGCGTACGTCTACAGCCACCGCACGGACGAACAACTCCGGGACGTACTGAGCCGGTTCACGCCCGCCCTCGCCCCCTGGACGCGCTGCACCGCCTGCAACGCGCCGCTGCGCGACGCCGACAAGGAGTCGGTGGGCGACCGTTTGCAGCACGGCACCCGCTCCACGTACGACGTCTTCGCGGAGTGCGGGTCCTGCGAGCGGGTCTATTGGCGCGGGGCGCATCACGCGGCGCTTGAGGCGATCGTCGACGAAGCCGTCCGCGAGTTCGGCGGGCCGAAGACCGACCCGGGGGCCCGCCCCGAATGACCGGGCCCTGACCAGGCCCACGCCCGGCGCGCCTCGGTCGGGTCGCCGGAGCGATTGCCGGGGGCTGGCTGTCCGAATGCCGGCCGGGGGCTGCCCGAACGACGACCGGGACGACGGCCGGGGGTTGCCGGAGCGGCGGCCCCGGGGCTGTCCGAAGGAAGCTGTCCGAACAGCGACCCGGGGTTGCCGGAGCGGCGGCCCAGAGGCTGACCGTATGACGGCCGGGGCCTGACCTAACGACGACCGGGGCCTGCCCGAACGACGGCGCCCCCGGGCTCAACGGCCCCGGGTTGTCGGCGTTCGGGTCCGTCCGGGCCGGCCTCGTTCACATGCGGCCGCTCCTGAGGCGTTCGACCTGGTCGGCGCTCAGGTCGATGCTGCGGCGCATGTGTGTCGCGATGAGCGCGATCTCTTCGTCGCCGTACGCCTCGAACATCTCCCACCAGGCACCATTGAGCCGCCCCCAGACCTCACCGAGCTCGGCCATCCGGCCGGGCACCACCTCGACCAGCACCTTCCTGCGGTCCTCGGTGTCCCGGCGCCGTGTCACGTACCCGGCCTTTTCGAGCCGGTCCACGAGCCGGGTCGCGGAGCCCGTGGTGAGCCCGGTCAGCGCCGCGATCCGCCCCGTGGTGACCGGCCCCGGTTCGAGGCCGAGGAGGTTGAGGCACTGGAGATGGGTGGGGTGCAGCCCCAGACGGTCGGCGAGCGCCTGGTTGAACAGCGCGTACGAGGCCATGTAACGGCGCGCGACGGTGCCGAGCTCCCGCAGCGCGGCGGCCCGGGCGGGGCGCGCCGCGGCGGGCCTGCCGGGTGTTTCGGCGCGGCCCGCGCTCTTCTTCTGTGCCATGCAGAAAGTGTAGGACGCAGAGGCTGCGGCCCCGTAGAGGCGGCGGAGGGGCAGCGATCCGGAATTCCCGCACCCCCGCGCCCGCGCACCCCCGAACGCCCGCCACCCCCGCACGTCCACACCCCCGCTGCCCCGCCGCCCCCGCGCTAGCGCAGCGCTCCGGCCGCCTAGGGGGTGTCTGGTGGATCAGGGTCGGTCAGGGTGCGGCGCCTGGTGCGGTGCATCGCAAGGCGCCGGAACGTCGTGATAGCGGAGCTA
>NZ_JBICXU010000058.1:0-15275 GCF_043200435.1 Streptomyces sp. NPDC048416 | reverse complement strand
ACGGGGGTGCAGGGGGCGGAGCCCCCGCATGGGGTCTGGGGCGGAGCCCCAGGGGTCGGCTCATTCAATGCGCTGTACGGGCGGGTGGGTGGGAAGACCCGCCCGGGGTCTGGGGCGGAGCCCGGGGGGCTGCACCTTCAAGTAGCCGCACGGGCGGGTGGGTGGGCGAATCCGCCCGGGGGCTGGGGCGGAGCCCCGGGGAGCCGCACTCTCAAGTAGCTGTACGGGCGGGTGGGTGGGAAAACCCGCCCGGGGTCTGGGGCGGAGCCCCGGGGAGCCGCACTCTCAAGTAGCCGCACGGGCGGGTGGGTGGGAAAAACACCCCGGGTCAGGGGGGCTAGGTGCACCGCACGGTGTGACGGTGGCCGGATGTCGCCGAGCCGCAGGGCCACCTAGGTTCGGGGCATGACAAAGACACTCGTTCAGGTCCTGGCCACAACCACCCTGCTGGCAGCAGCCGTTGGCACCACCGCCCCCCTCGCCCAAGCTGACGGCACACCCCCGCGAGGCACCCTCGTATCGCTTGAGCCCGTCTCCTCGCTCAGCTCCACCCAGGTCGCCGACTTCCTGAAGGCGGGCGAGGTCGACAGCGCCGGGGTCCGGTACGGCGTGCGCGGGTACCGGGTCACGTACCGGACCATCACCCCCGAGGGACGCCCCACCACCGCCACCGGGCTGCTCGTGCTGCCCGCCGACGGGCGACACGGCCGGCTCGATCTCGTCGCGGACACCCACGGCACCATGGTGGACCGCGACTACGCGCCCTCCGTCGGCGACGACGGCCGGCTCTCGCCGTATCTGCACGCCGCCGCCGGGCGGGCCGTGGCCGCGCCCGACTACCTGGGCCTGGGCAAGGGCCCGGGCCGGCACCCGTACATGGACACCGCCTCGTCCGTGTCCGCCTCGCTCGACATGCTGCGGGCCACCCGCACCGCGGCCCGCGAACTGGGCAGACCGCTGACCGGGGACGTGTACGGCACCGGGTTCTCGCAGGGCGGCCAGGTCGCCATGGCGCTCGGCAGGGCGCTGAGCGAGGGCGCCGACGCGCACTTCCGGCTGAAGGCCCTTGCGCCGGTGTCGGGACCGTACGACATCGCGGGTCAGGAGATGCCCGCCCTCTTCGACGGGCGCGTCAACGACACCAGCGGGGTGTTCTACATGACGTACTGGCTCACCGCGCAGAACCACGTCCGCCCCCTGTACAAGGATGCGGGGGACGCCTTCCGCGCGCCCTACGCCGGTGTCGTCGACGGATTGTTCGACGGGAGCCACACCGAGGAGGAGATCTTCGGCGCGCTGCCCGGCAACGTGAAGGACCTGCTCACTCCCGCCTTCTACGACAAGCTCCAGCGCCCGAGCGGCGCGCTCCTGGACGCCATGCGTGACAACGACCACAGTTGTGACTGGAAGCCCGCGGTGCCCGTCCGGCTCTACAGCGCGGCCGGTGACACCGGTGTGCCGATCGGCAACGCGCTCAGCTGTGCCCGGCAGCTCGCCGCGCACGGAAAGAAGGCCCCGGTGATCGACCAGGGAGCGGTCGACCACAACGGGGCCTTCAAGAAGTCGGCGCCGCAGATCGTGCGGCTCTTCGACTCCGTCGCCGGTAAGGCGTAGCCAGTAGGGCGTAGCCGGTGGGGCGTAGCCGGCAGGGCTCAGTACCAGCTGTTCTGCTGCCAGAAGTTCCAGGCGCCACACGGGCTGCCGTAGCGCTCGTTCATGTAGCTCAGGCCCCACTTGATCTGGGTGGCCGGGTTGGTCTGCCAGTCGGCGCCGGCCGAGGACATCTTGGAGCCGGGCAGGGCCTGGACGAGGCCGTAGGCGCCGGAGGCGGCGTTCTTGGCCGACGGGTTCCAGCCGGACTCGTGATTCACGATCTTGCTGAAGCACTGGAACTGGTCGGACGGCATCATCTTCTGCGCGATCGCCTGGGCGCTCGTCGGTGCGGCCTCGGCCGGGACGGCGGCCATGGCGACACCGGCGGCGGCGAGCACGGTGGCGCCGGCGGCGGCGACGGACTTCTTACGAGCGGTGAAACGGGCGGCGAAAGACAACGCGAAACCTAACGTCGGGGAACATGGTCGTCGCGCTCCGCCGGAGGTACTGAGACCTCCACGACGAGGGAACCCGTAAGGAAGTGGCCCGGCCTGCGGACCGGGCGGTTCCGGCGACTCGAACAGTTGTAGCTGGAGCCCGACGGCGCCCGCAACGACCCCATTTACTAGTGGGTATCGCACGACAGGTGCAACGGCCCCCGACGTGTAAGGGAGGAATAGGCGCAGGTCAACCCGGGTGCGAGGGGGGCTTTGGATCATGTCCCCTGACCACTATCGCGCCTCGTAGAGGACCATCGGCCTGTGGGCGGCCTCACCCCGGCAAGGCCCTGTTCAGGCCTCGAATGTGACCTGGGCCTCGAAGGCGGCACGCCGTGTCGCCCTGCGCAGCGCCTTCAGCAGGGTGCCGCCGAGCGTCAGCGTCAGCACCACCGTGAGCGCGGCCCGCCCCAGGTCCCAACCCAGCGACGTGGCCGCGCAGTACGCGAAGAAACGCACGAGGTTGTCGTGGAGCGGGTCGCCGGGGTGGAAGGAGATCCCCGAGGACATGCCGCCGATGAAGGTCCAGCCCTGGAGGTTCATGACGGTGCCGTACGCGAAGGAGGCCGTCGCGCCGTAGAGCGCCAGCAGGGCGAGCTCGGCGCGACCGCGCAGCCGGTGCGGTCCCGGCAGCAGGCCCGCCCCCATCGTGAACCAGCCCATCGCCAGCATCTGGAACGGCATCCAGGGGCCGACCCCGCCGGTCAGCAGGGCCGAGGCGAACATCGTCACCGAGCCGAGTACGAAGCCGAAGCCCGGGCCGAGCACCCGGCCGCTCAGCACCATCAGGAAGAACATCGGCTCAAGGCCGGCCGTGCCCGCGCCGAGAGGACGCAGTGCCGCGCCCACGGCGGCCAGCACTCCGAGCATCGCGACCGCCTTGGCGTCCATGCCGTCGTCGGAGATCGTGGCGATCACCACACCCACCAGGAGCGGGAGCAGCGCGGCGAAGAGCCAGGGTGCGTCCTGGGCGTGCGCGAGGCCCGAGTCCGCGTCGGCGAGCAGGGGCCAGCCGAAGGCGGCGACGCCGATGAGGGTGATGAGGGAGAGGGCCACGATCGCGCGCGGGCCCAGGCGCACGGGACGGGCGGCCCCGGCCGCCCGCGCGGGCTCCGGGCGTACGGGTCCAGGGCGGGCGGGCCCGGGCCGCGCGGGCTCCGGGCGTGCGGACCCCGGGCGTACCGGCTTCGCGGGCTGTCCGGGTGCCGGTTCCGTGGGCCCGGTCACGACAGGGCCTCGCGTACTTGGGAGACGGTGAGCCAGTGCTGCGGTGCGAGGACCTTGGCCACCTGCGGGGCGAAGGCGGGCGAGGAGACGACGACTTCGGCGGTCGGGCCGTCCGCGACGACCTCGCCGCCCGCGAGGATCACGACCCGATGGGCGAGTTCGGCCGCCAGCTCCACGTCATGGGTGGCCAGGACGATGGCGTGGCCCTCGGCGGCGCGTGCCCGCAACACCGTGACCAGGCGGGCCTTGGCCGCGTAGTCCAGACCGCGGGTCGGCTCGTCCAGGAGGAGAAGGGGAGGGCGGCCGGTCAGCACGATCGCGAGGGCCAGCGCGAGGCGCTGGCCCTCGGACAGGTCACGCGGGTGAGTGTCGTCCGCCACGCCGGGCAGCAGCTCCCAGACGAGTGCGCGGCAGCTTCCGGGCGCGGCCCCGGCGTCCTCGTCCGCGGCGGCGCACTCCGCGGCGACGGTGTTGGCGTACAGCAGGTCCCGCGGCTCCTGCGGTACGAGACCGACCTCGCGGATCAGTTCGCGCGGCGGGGTGCGGTGGGGGGTGCGGCCGCCCACGGTGACCGAGCCCGCGGTGGGCTCGATCATGCCGACCAGGGTGTTGAGCAGGGTGGACTTGCCGGCGCCGTTGCGTCCCATCAGGGCGATGGTCTCGCCCGGCCTGACGGCGAGGTCCACGTGGCGCAGAGCCTCCACGCGGCCGCGGCGTACGCCGAGTGCGGAGGCGGTGGCGGTGACGCTGGTGAGCAGGGTGGGGGTGGCCGGGGGGCGGCGGAAGAGGGCGGCCAGCGTGCGGTGTGCGGCTGTGTGCCGGGGAGTGTGCCGGGGGGCGGGCCCGGTGGTGCGAGCTTCGGCATCGCCCGCGGGCCGGTGGGGCCGCGGCCGGCCTGCGGCCGGACTGTCACCCCCACCCGCGGCATCCGTGCGCGTGGCCGGGGCGGTGCGGGTCCCCTCGTGCGGGGCGCTCGGCGTCGGCGGGTGCCGGTCGGGCGTGGCGGTGGTGGGGTTTGGCGCGGTCGTGCCGGGGCTCTCGGGGACGGCGGCCGTCGGCGGGTGCCGGTGGTCGCTCGCTCGGCGGGACAGCTCGGTGCGCAGGGGGGCCGCCATGCGGCGGGCGTCGCGTACCGAGAGAGGGAGAGGGGTCCAGCCCGCCAGGTGACCGAGGGCCACCACCGGGGGGTGGACGGGGGAGATCTTCATGATGTCCGCCGGGGTGCCCATCACCGGCGGGACGCCGCGGGCCGGGAGCAGGATGACCTGGTCCGCGTACTGGACCACGCGCTCAAGGCGGTGCTCGGCCAGGACGACCGTCGTGCCCAGGTCGTGGACGAGACGCTGGAGCACCGACAGGACGTCCTCCGCTGCGGCCGGATCGAGCGCGGAGGTCGGCTCGTCGAGCACCAGGACCTTCGGGTGCGGCGTGAGCACCGAGCCGATCGCGACCCGCTGCTGCTGGCCGCCGGAGAGCGTGGCGATCGGACGGTCACGCAGCTCCGCCAGGGCCAGCAGATCCAGGGTCTCCTCGACCCGGCGGCGCATCACCGCGGGAGCGAGCCCCAACGACTCCATTCCGTAGGCGAGTTCGTCCTCCACCGTGTCGGTGACGAAGTGGGCGAGCGGGTCCTGGCCCACCGTGCCGACCAGATCGGCGAGTTCGCGCGGCTTGTGGGTGCGGGTGTCACGGCCGGCCACGGTGACGCGGCCGCGCAGGGTGCCGCCGGTGAAGTGCGGGACGAGCCCGGAGACCGTACCGAGCAGGGTCGACTTGCCGACCCCCGACGGGCCCACGAGGAGCACCAACTCCCCCTCGGGCACGGTCAGTTCGACGTCCCGCACGGTCGGTTCCGCGGCGGAGTCGTAGGTGACCGACACCTTCTCGAACCGGATCACGGGGACTCCTTCGCGGGTACGGGTGCGACGAACGCCGGGAGCAGGCCGGCGAGCAGCGAAAGCGCGGGCCAGAGCGGCAGGCCCGGCGCGGTCAGCGGGACGACCCCGAGGGTCAGGGCCTCCGGGGCATAAGTACCCGCCCAGAGCGTCAGCGCCGCGACCGCCATCCCGGAACCGGCCACCAGCCAGGACCTGATGGCCCAGCGGTCGGGGCGGTAGCGGGTGCGGATCTGGCGGCGCCCGCCGAGCCGCAGCCCCGCGAGGCAGGCGAGCAGACCGCCGAGCAGGACGGGAATGCCGTACCCGGCGCCCTCGGAGGCGAGCAGCCCGTACGTTCCCGCGCACACGCCGAGCAGACCGCCCAAAGTGAGGGCGGTGGTGGTGTGGCGTACGGCGGCCGGGACTTGCGCGGTGCGGCCGTAGCCGCGGGCGTCCATGGACGCGGCCACCGCGACCGAGCGTTCCAGGGCGCCTTCAAGTACCGGCAGGCCGATCTGCGCGATCGCCTTGATGCCGCCGGTGGGGCGCCCGCGCAGCCGTCGCGCGGTACGCAGCCGTACGACGTCGGCGACCATGTTCGGCGCGAACGTCATCGCGACGACGACGGCCACGCCCGCCTCGTACAGGGCGCCCGGCAGCGACTTGAGGAGACGCGCGGGGTTGGCGAGCGCGTTCGCCGCGCCCACGCAGATCAGCAGGGTGGCCAGCCTCGCGCCGTCGTACAGGGCGAAGAGCATGCCCTCCGCCGTGACCCGGCCGCCGACGCGGACGCCCTTCGCCCAGGGGGGGAGCGGCAGTTCGGGCAGCGTGAACAGGGTGTGGCTGCCGGGGATCGGCGAGCCGAGCACCAGGTTGAAGACGAGCCGGACGCCGACGACGAACAGGCCGATCCTGATGAACGCGGTGTAGGAGCGGGCCCAGGGGGCGTCGGTCTTGCGGGCCGCCACGACGTACCCGGCGACGCCGACGAGGAGGCCGAGCAGGAGGGGGTTGTTCGTCCTCGACGCGGCGGTGGCGAGGCCCAGCGCCCAGAGCCACCAGGCACCGGGATGCACGGCGTTGCTCCGGCCGGCTGCGGGAGCGGTCAGCCTCCGGCTCGGGGTGCGGTGTGCGGCGGGCCGGGGGGTGCGGGCTCCGGCTTCGGGCCGGGGGGTTCGGTGCTCGGCCCCGGGCCGGGGGGTGCGGGCTCCGGCTTCGCGCCGGCGGGGGTGCGCCCGGGCTCCGGCCGGGGGGCGCGGGGCCGCGTCGGGTGCCGTGGTCGCCGGGGTCGGGCTCGGCGGCAGGGGTTTGTCGTCGGGCATGGTGGGTCAGTTTCTGCGGCGGCGGGATTGCCAGATCGCTGCCGCGCCCAGGGCCACGACTGCGGCCACCCCGGCCAGGAGGCCCACCGAGGGGCCGCCGTCCTTGCCGGTCTTCGCGGGGGCGGCGGGTTTGGCCGCCGACGCATCCGACACCTGCTCACCGCAGCCCGTGCGCGGGTAGCGGTCGATCGCGCAGAGCAGGGCCGCGCTGTTGTAGCGGAGCGGTTGGGCGACGGCCGCCAGCGCGTCGGCGGTGGTGGCGTCCGGGGACACCTGGGCACAGGCGGTGCGCGGCGCGGGCGGACTCTCGCCCTGGCCCGCGTCCTGCGGCGTACCGAAGTCGATGACGAGCGCGACCCGCTTGGTGGCGTCCTTCGTCGGCGTCGCACCGCACACCGCCTCGAAGGAGGGCGTCGTGCGCGGCTCGGACGCGTCCTTGGAGTCCGCGCTCACCGCGAAGCGGAAGCCCTCGACCGAGCCGTCGCCGGGGTGCGCGGACGCCGGGCCCTGCGTGGCGTACGCCCAGCTGTCGCCCGCCAGGTCCCAGAAGGACCAGTAGCGGTACCCGGCCGCCTGCGCCGAACCCGCGCCGGCGGCCGTCGTCACCAGGGCGATGAGCAGCACGGCGAGGGAAGCGAGTCGCGTCCGCATCACAGCTGCTGGTTCTTCTTGCGGCCGCTGATGAGGAAGCCGACGCCGATGCCGGCGACCAGGCCGACGGCGACGATCCACCAGACCGAGATGCCGTCGTTCTTCTGCTCGTCCTTCTTCTTGTCGGCGGGGGCCGACGAGGGGGCCGTCTGCGGGGCGGGGCCGGTGGCGTTGAGGGCCTTGACGAGGTCGGTGCCGCCGAAGTTCTTCGGGTCGGCGCCGGTCGCGTCGGCGGCGAAGACGAGCTGGGCGTATGCGGCAGGCCCGTTCTCCTTGGCCCAGGCGGCGGCGTTCTTGGACAGCCAGTCGGCGGACTTCTTCGCCTGGTCGGGCAGGCCCGCCGCGGCAAGGGCGACGACCGCGTCCGCGGTGTTGCCGACGTCGGGCCGGTCGGTGGCGCCCGGCATCGCGGACTTCAAAAAGCCCGTCGCGGCCAGCGTCCTGGCGAGGTAGCCGGCGCCGTTGTGCGCGCCCTGCTCGGGGGTGGCGGCCTTCTCGCAGGCGGTGCCCTTGGTGTCGGGGGTGCCCGCGGTGGCGGTGAGGCCCTTGCCGAGCAGACCGGTCACGGCGGCGGCGGTCGCATCGGCGTTGGCGTACAGCTTCTGCGTCTTGGCGTCGGGCTGGAAGGCGAAGGCGCCCGCGCCCTCGGGGCCTCCCCCGGCTCCTTCAGAGCCGGCGGAAGAACCGTCGCAGGGCAGCGCGAAGGTGAGCAGCGCGTCGAAGGGGGACTTGCCGCCCTTGGCCGACTTCACATCGGCCGGCTTCTCGCCCGCGGCGGCGAGGGCGCCGATGACGATCGCGGTGGAATTGGCGTCGCTGCCGCCCATGCCCGGGGCGTACGGCCAGCCGCCGTCGTCCTGCTGCACCGACTTCAGCCAGGCGACGCCCTTCTTGACGGCGTCGGTGTGACCGCCGACCGCGACCAGTGCCTGCACCGCGGCGGACGTCGCGTTGGTGTCCAGCTTCGTCGGGTCGCACGCCTTGGAGGTGTCGGCGCGGAACGACATGAAGGAGCCGTCGGCGCACTGCTGCCCTGTCAGCCAGGCCACGGCCCGGTCGGCGGGCTTGACGTCGGCCTTCGCCTGGGCGAGGAAGGCCAGCGACTGCCGGAAGACACCGTCGAACTGGGGGTCCTTCGTGCCGTACAGGCCCGGCGGGACCGCCGCGGGGGACGGCGCGCCGTCGGCGACGGCCGCCGGGGCGGCTGCGCCCAGGACGGCGGTGGCGGCGGCGAGCACTGCGGCGCAGCGGCGTACGGTCATGGCGGGCGGTGCCTCTCCTGCGGGGAGCGCGGGCTCGGGCGCACGCTGGCACCCGGCTCCGGCTCCGTATACCTCGACGGGGCGGGGCCACCCGCGGTGTGCGGGCGACGGTGAACCGGTCATGCGGTGACGGGGCATCCCGGCGTGCCCCTCCCGGCCGGGTGGCGCGCGGAGCGGGGTCTCCCCTGCTGGAGCGGGGCCGAGAGCTCGGGGAAGGGTCGGTGCCGGATTCGCACCGGCTTCCCCCCGTACGGGCATGACGACGCGCCCACCCTACCCGGCGGTGCGAAGCGCCCCCGCGCCCGCCCGGTCCCGGAAGGGGACGCTCAGGTGCGCAGGGCCTGCTCGACGGTCGGGTGGCACCCCAGGACCGTGTCGATGCCGACGATGTTCAGGAGGCGCGAGACGGATTCCTGGGCCCCCGCCAGACGCAGCCAGCCGTAGGCGTCGCTCACGCGCCGGTGGGCGTGGATGAAGGCGTTGATCCCGCTGGAGTCCATGAACGTGACCCCGCTGAGGTCCGCCACGATCCGCGGCGGCGTGACGCCGTCCTCGTACAACAGCGCCTGGCTGAGCGTGTGGTGGACCTGATAATCGATCTCGCCGTGCAGGGTCACCACGGTGATGCCGTCGATCACCGCGGACTCGACGGAGAGCTGGTCCGGCCGGTCGGCCTTCTGGTTGTCGGTCACCGTATCCTCGACTGTGCTCCGGCTGCTTGCCCTGTCGGGCGGGCTGTCATGATTCTGCCCCAGCGGCACGGCGGAATGCATCCAGGTGGTAGACCGGGTGGTGCGCCTGTGACATGCATGAGGGCCACGCGGGTACCCGGACACGTGTGGACGGGGGAGTGAGGGTGGTACGTGGGGTCCCATGCCGATGACGACGGCCTGACCGAGCCGGGCGAGTACCTGATGCGCGCGGGTTACACCCTCGCCGGGGACGACGGCTGCATCGCCGCGGCCCGCCATCACGCCGTGGCCTTCCTCGACCGGGCCGACGCCGGTCATCATGTGCCCGTGTCCGCACGCGTGCGGGGCTCCGTCCAGCTGGTGGTCAGTGAGCTGGTCACCAACGCCATCAAGTACGCTCCCGGCCCCGTCCTGATGGAACTGCGCATCACGGCCCGCGTGGTGGACGTCGTCGTATGGGACAGCAATCCCTCCACCCCGGCGCCGCGGGCCGCGGATCCCGGCCGCATCGGCCAGCACGGCCTGGAGATCGTCAAAGCCGTCACCGAGGCGCTTTTCACCGTCCAGGAACCGGTCGGCAAGCGCATCACCGCACGTCTCGCCCTGACATGACCCGGTCCGGCCGGGCCCGGCCCGGCCTGCGCAACCTGAACCGACCCGCGGTGAGCCGTCCGTACGCCTGTGCCTAGGGGGCGGTCCGGCCGGGGGAGCCGGGGCGGACGAGCAGCAGGGCGCGGTCGTCGGGGTAGTCGGCGCCGGGCTGGTGGTCGAGGAACAGTCGGCACAGGTCGTGCGGGCTCAACCCGGCGCCCCGGCGCGCTGTCTCGGTGAGTCTGCGCAGGCCCGCGTCCAGTGGTTCCTTGCGGCGTTCGATCAGGCCGTCGGTGTAGAGCAGAAGGGATTCGCCGTCGGCCAGGCTGGTTCTGCCCTCGCGGAAACGGGCGCCCGGGATGGGCCCGGCGGGCGGCGAGATGGGGCCGTCGAGGTAACGGCTCGAACCGTCGGGGCGTACCACGAGCGGCGGGGGATGTCCGGCCTTGACGTAGGTCAGGGCGCGCGTGCGCCGGTGGTAGAGCAGGTAGGCGGCGGTGGCCATGTGGCCGCGGTGGTAGAGGTGCAGGTATTCGCTCAGCTCACGCAGCACCGCTTCCGGGCGGGTGCCGCAGCGCAGGACGATGACGCGCAGCGCGGCGGTGATCTGGGCCATGACGGCCGCCTGGGGCAGGCCGTGGCCGGCCACATCGCCGATCGACAGGCCGACGTGGTCCTCGTCGAGGTCGTAGAGGTCGTACCAGTCGCCTCCGACCATGACCAGGTCGCTGGCCGGCGCGTAGCAGGTCGCCACCTCCAGGCCCGCCACGTCGGGCAGTTGGGGCAGCAGGCTGAGCTGGAGGCGTTCGGCGACGCGGTGTTCGTGTTCGTACAGGCCGGCACGGCGTACGGCCTGGGCGATCTGCTGGGCCACGGCGGTCAGGTGCTCCGGCTCGGGCATTCCCGCCGCGCCGGGACGGACCCGCAGCGCGCCCACCACGACGCGGTCGGATTCCAGCGTGACGCGAAGGGTGCCGGCGGCCTCGGGGCGCGCGGCATCCGCGAACTGGTCGAGGTCTTCCCAGCCGGCGGCCGTCGGGGTGTGCAGATCCTCACCCGGTTCGAGGGTGGGCACCAGGCGCCGGAAGTGCAGTTCAAGGGCCACGCTTTCGGCGTCCAACGCCTGGGCGGCGGTGGCCGCCACGGCCTCGGCGACCTGGGACAGGGTCGCGGACGACGCCAGCGCCTCCGTCAGCCGGTACAGGCGTTGCAGACGGCCGCGAGCGGCCTGCTCCGCCAACAGCAGTTCCTCGCGCTGGACTTCCGCGGTACGCCGGATGGCGACTTCCCTGTTCAACGCGCTGAGCTGCTGGCTGAGGACGACGAACTGGTCGGCGTGGTCCAAGCGGTGCAGACTGAGCTGCACCGCCGCCCCGGGCCCCTGCCACCAGGTGGCGCGCGCGCCCTGGCAGCGGAAACGCACCTGGCTGCCGTCGCTGTCCTTCAGTACGAGCCCGCCCGGCAGGGGGCTGCCGCTGCGCAGCCAGTTGCCCAGGTGGGTCCGCACGACCTGGGCTTCGTTCTGCGCCAGGGCGTACAGGCCGGCGCCCGCGGACAGCTGGGGAATCGAGGCGGTGGCGGCCGGATTGACCGCCAGGATCGTGCCATCGCCCGCGCACAGGATGACGGGGTGGGGCAGGGGCTTGATGATGGCCTCGAACAGGCCAAGGTTCACGCAGGTACCGTACCGGTCGGGGTGGCCGCCGGCAGTTCCACGTCGGCGAAGTACTCACGTCCGCTTGCCGGGCCGGCGAGCGGCACCAGGTGCACGACCACGCGGCAGCCGGCGTCGCCGCGGGCGATGGTCTCCTGCAATTCGACGTTGGCGTAGCCGAGATTGCGGGCCGCGATCGTCCCGAAGACGTTCGAGGTCATCATGCACATCGACTCACGGCCCAGGACCTTCTCCGCGAACGGGCAGGCCCGGTTGCCCAGCACGATCTTCGTGTCGTCCTGCTCGATGACGTAGAAGTCGCCCTTGATCCGCCGCTTGAGATCCACCAGGGCTTCCGCGACCTGCTCCCGCGACATCTGCGGGGTGCCGAGCGCCTTGAGGTACATGTCGTCGATCTGCGTGCCCACCGCCCGGCCCACCAGGCTGATGTAGCCGGACGCCTCTTCCAGGCCGATCACCGACTCGAGCGACGTCGCCAACTCCCGCACCAGTGTCCGCAAGAACACGTCACGGTCCAGATCGATCTTCACATCCACGGGATGACCCACAGCGTCGCCCTCCTCATCTCTCGTCCTGCGGTCGAACCTACACCGCCCGGTACCGCGGGGGCCCGCCGCCTTCGGCCCCCTCCACCCGCTCGACCCTCCCCAGTTTCTCCAGGCGCCGCACATGCGCCTCCGCCTCCGACACGGCGATCGTGCGCGAGCCGTACGGGATCTGCTCCCAGGGCCGGTTCCACTCCATGCGTTCCGCCAGCTGCCACGGGGTGAGGGAGGTGGCCAGGAGGGAGAGGAGACCGGCCAGACGGTCTTCGTGGTGGGCCAGCAACTCCGCGACCCGCTCGGCCGGTTCGGTGAAGGGGTGCTGGTGCGCGGGAAGCACCTCGGCGACCTTGAGGCGGCCGACCCGTTCGAGGGAGTCGAGGTAGTCGCCGAGCGGGTCGGTCGAGGTGGCGTCGTCGGGGTCCTCGTACAGACCGATGTGCGGGGTGATGCCGGGCAGCAGATGGTCGCCGCTGAACAGGCGCCCGTTGCCCGCGAGTTGAGCCGGGTGTGCCTCCTCCAGATGAAGGCAGACGTGGCCGGGGGTGTGCCCGGGCGTCCAGATCGCGCGGAGCCTGCGCCCGGCAAGCGGCAGCAGCTCGCCGGGCGCGATCTCGCGGTCGGGCAGCGCCGCCCGCAGCCCCGGCAGGGTCCGCACGCGGCCGGAAGCACGGGACTCGCGCAGGGGTGCCAGGTGTTCATCGGGCGCCCCGGCCGCCGCCAGCTTGGCGCAGAGGTAATCGAGCCAGACGCCCGGTTCGGCCTCGCGGGTGCGGCGTACGACGGCGGTGTCGGCGGCGTGCATGGCGATCCAGGCGCCTGAGGCCTCCCGGACCTGGCCGGACAGGCCGTGGTGGTCGGGGTGGTGGTGGGTGATGACCACGCCGTGGATGTCGCGGACGTCGGTGCCGAGGGCGCGGAGCCCGGCGGTGAGCGTGTCCCAGGACGCGGGATCGTCCCACCCGGTGTCGACGAGCACCGGGCCCCGGGCGGTGTCGACGAGGTGGACCAGGGTGTGGCCGAGCGGGTTGTCCGGGATCGGCACCTTGATCGAGTGGACACCGCCGCCGTGGTCGGTCACCTGAGGCGCGGCTGGCTCCTGCGGCATGGAGTCCTCGTCTCTCTGGGTCCCACGGGCGTACGGCAGTCGGCTCGTACACCCGTCACTATAACGAGAACTGATGGTCTGTCAGATTGCTCGGGGGAAACTCCTGGAAGCCGGAGCGAGCCGGAGCGAGCCGGAGCGAGCCGGAGCAAGCCGGAGCAAGCCGGAGCAAGCCGGAGCGAGCCGGAACAAGGGAGAGCTCCACTCGCATTGACGGGCCCCGGTTGGCCCGGCCTCGCCCGTGTTGGCGAGCGGTGGTTCGCGTCGGTCGCCCCCGCGCCCGGCGGCGGCTCGGCTCCCGCCCCCCTCCGCCGACTCCTGCCGTGGACTCCTGCAACTAGAACTGGTATCAGTTCTGAAACAGCGTCAGGTCCCAGAGCCGCGTACCGGCACAGGCAGGAGCCGGTGGCCGGTCGGCACCGTCAGGCAGCAGTGAAGCCCGCGCCGCAGGAGGCACCAGGCATGACCGAGCTCGTGGAACACGGACAGCTTTTCATCGGCGGGGAGTTGACCGACCCCCTCGGCTCCGACGTCATCGAGGTGATCTCACCCCACACCGAGCAGGTCATCGGCCGCGTCCCGCACGCGTCACCGGCGGACGTGGACCGGGCCGTGGCCGCCGCGCGCAGGGCCTTCGACACGGGGCCCTGGGCGCGGGCCACGCCCGACGAGCGCATCGAGGTGGTGTCGCGGATCAAGGACGCGATCCTGACGCGGCACGAGGAGATCGCCCGGTCCATCAGCTCGCAGAACGGCTCCCCGTACTCCTGGAGCGTGCTGGCCCAGGCGCTCGGCGCGATGATGGTGTGGGACTCCGCCCTCACCGTCGGGCGCCAATTCGCGTACGAGGAGCGGCGCGCGGGGGCGCTGGGGCCCCTGCTGGTGCGGCGCGAGCCGGTCGGTGTGGTGGCGGCCGTGGTGCCGTGGAACGTGCCGCAGTTCGTGGCCGCGGCCAAACTGGGGCCCGCGCTGCTCACGGGCTGCTCGGTGATCCTCAAGCCGTCGCCCGAGACGCCCCTCGACGCCTACATCCTCGGCGAGATCGCCGCAGAGGCCGGGCTGCCCGAGGGCGTCCTGTCCATCCTGCCGGCGGACCGCGAGGTCAGTGAATACCTCGTCGGGCACCCCGGCGTCGACAAGGTGGCCTTCACGGGGTCCGTCGCGGCCGGCAAGCGGGTCATGGAGGTCGCCGCGCGCAACCTGACCCGGGTCACCCTGGAACTCGGCGGCAAGTCGGCCGCCGTCATCCTGCCCGACGCGGACCTGGAGGCGGCCGTCGCGGGCATCGTCCCCGCGGCCTGGATGAACAACGGGCAGGCCTGCGTGGCCCAGACCCGCATCCTGGCGCCACGCGGACGCTACGACGAGTTGGCCGAGGCGTTCGCGGCGGCCGCGGGGGCGCTCGTCGTCGGGGACCCGCTGGACCCGGCCACCCAGGTCGGGCCGCTGGTCGCCGAGCGGCAGCAGCGGCGCTCGCTCGACTACATCCGGACCGGCCAGGAGGAAGGCGCCAAGATCCTCGCCGGTGGCGGCCGCCCGGCCGGGCTCGACCGGGGCTGGTACGTCGAGCCGACCCTGTTCGGCGAGGTCGACAACACGATGCGGATCGCCCGCGAGGAGATCTTCGGCCCGGTCATCTGTCTGCTGCCGTACGGGGACGAGGACGAGGCGCTGAGGATCGCCAACGACTCCGAGTACGGGCTCAGCGGCAGCGTATGGACCGGCGACGTCGAGCACGGCATCGACTTCGGGCGCCGGGTGCGGACCGGCACGTTCAACGTCAACACCTTCAGCCTCGACATGCTCGGCCCCTTCGGCGGCTACAAGTCCTCCGGTCTCGGGCGGGAGTTCGGGCCCGAGGGCTTCGGCGAGTACCTGGAGCACAAGATGATCCACCTTCCCGCCGGCCACGGAGGCGCGTGATGGGCGACCGCTGGCACATCGAGGTGGACCGGAGCATGTGCATCGGCTCCGGCATGTGCGTCAACCATGCCCCGGACGGTTTCGCACTCGACACCGCACGTCAGTCCCGCCCCCGTACGCCCGACACCGACGCCGACGAGAGGATCCTGGCCGCCGCCGAGAGTTGCCCGGTCGAGGCCATCCTGATCACCCTGCTCGGCTCCCGGGAAACGGTCTTCCCACCCGAGGACTAGGGGGTGTCTGGTGGATCATGGCCGGGGGTGCGGCGCCTGGCACGGCACCTCGCGGCGTTGCCGAAACGCCCCGATAGCTCCGCTA
>NZ_JBICXU010000057.1:0-17047 GCF_043200435.1 Streptomyces sp. NPDC048416 | reverse complement strand
TGTCTGGCCGAGGGTGGTGATGTCGCCGGTGGCGGGTGCGGATTCGAGCCAGTAGCGCTGGCGTTGGAAGGGGTAGGTGGGCAGGTCGACGGGCCGGGCGGGGCCGTTGGTGGGGTGGAGTGCGGGCCAGTTGACGGTGTGGCCGGTGGTCCACAGGCGGGCGAGCGCGGTGAGGGTTTCGCTCTGCTCGGGCCGGTTGCGGCGCAGGAGCGGAATGAACGTGGCGGTCGTGTCGTCAGCGAGGGCTGCGGGGGCCATGGCCGTCAGGACCGCATCGGGGCCGATCTCCAGGAAGGTGGTGACACCTTCTGCGGCGAGCGTCTTGATGCCGTCGGCGAAACGCACCGCCTCGCGCACATGCGTAACCCAGTAGGCAGGGTTGGTGAGTTCGCCGGGGGCGGCGGTACGTCCGGTCACGTTGGAGACGACCGGGATGCGGGGCTCGCTGTAGTCCAGGACGTGCGCGATCTGCCCGAACTCCTCCAGCATGGGCTCCATCAACGGCGAGTGGAAAGCATGCGAGACGGTGAGACGGGAGGTCTTCCCGCCCGCGGCCCGTACCGCCTTCACGACCTTCTCGACGGATTCGGCCGTGCCCGAAACGACCACCGCGCGGGGCCCGTTGACGGCGGCGATCGCCGCGCCCTCGACCCCGTCGAGCATGGCGCGTACGTCATCCTCGGAGGCCTGGACCGCCGCCATCACACCGCCATCGGGCAGGGCCTGCATCAGCCGGCCACGTGCCGCGACCAGCGCACACGCGTCAGCCAGGGAGAACACACCCGCCGCATGAGCGGCACTGATCTCACCGATGGAATGCCCCGCCACCACATCCGGCCGCACACCCAACGACTCCGCAAGCCGGAACAACGCGGTCTCCACGGCGAACAGGGCGGGCTGTGCGTACTCGGTACGGTCCAGCAGCCCCGCCTCAGCCGAACCCGCCTTCGCGAACAGAACCTCCTTCAGCGGGCGGTCGAGCTGGATGTCCAGGTGGCCACATGCCTCGTCCAGAGCGGCAGCGAACACCGGGAAGGCGGCGGCCAGTTCACGCCCCATACCCACCCGCTGCGCACCCTGACCCGTGAACAAGAAGGCCAGCCGGCCGCCGGCGACCCGTCCCTGCACGATCCCTGACGCGGCGTCGCGGTGCTCGGCGAGGGCTCGAAGGCCGGCGATCAGTTCGTCGCGTCCGGCACCCGCGACCACCGCCCGGTGGTCCAGCTGCGCCCGCGTCGTCGCCAGTGCCGTAGCCACGTCCGCCGGATGCGGAGCCTCATCACCTTCCAGTACGCCGAGCAGCCCAGCGGCCTGCGCACTCAGCGCGTCGGCCGTGCGCGCGCTGAGGAGCAGCGGCAGCGCCGGACCGGTGTCGTCCTGGCGCCCCGGGAACTCCTCCTCCGGCGGCGCCTCTTCGATGATCACGTGTGCGTTTGTCCCGCTGATGCCGAACGCGGAGATGCCCGCGCGGCGCGGCCGTCCGTCCTCGGCCTCCCACGGCATGGCCTCGGTGAGCAGCTCGACCTCGCCCGCCGACCAGTCGACGTGGCGGCTCGGAGCGTCCACGTGCAGTGTCTTGGGCAGCACGCCGTGCTGCATCGCCAGCACCATTTTGATGACACTGGCCGCGCCGCCCGCGGCCTGGGTGTGACCGAGGTTGGACTTGGCCGAGCCGAGTCGCAACGGCCGTTGTGACGACCGCTCCTGGCCGTACGTCGCGAGGATCGCCTGGGCTTCGATGGGGTCGCCGAGCTTGGTTCCCGTACCGTGCGCGTCGACCGCGTCGACGTCGGCCGGGCTCAGGCCCGCGTTGGCGAGCGCCTGGAGGATCAGCCGCTGCTGCGACGGGCCGTTCGGTGCGGTGAGGCCGTTGCTGGCGCCGTCCTGGTTGACGGCGCTGCCGCGCAGGACCGCCAGCACCCGGTGTCCGTTGCGCCGCGCGTCCGACAGCCGCTCCACCACGAACACGCCCGCGCCCTCGGCGAAGCCGGTTCCGTCCGCCGCGTCGGCGAACGCCTTGCACCGGCCGTCGGCCGCCAGCCCGCGCTGCCGGCTGAACGCGGTGAACATGCCGGGGCTGCCCATCACGGCGACGCCACCGACCAGGGCGAGCGAGCACTCGCCGTTGCGCAGGGCCTGGGCCGCCAGGTGCAGGGAGACCAGCGAGCCGGAGCACGCGGTGTCCACCGTCACGGCGGGGCCCTCAAGACCCAGGGTGTACGAGACGCGGCCGGACGCGACGCTGGGCGCGTTGCCGGTCATCAGATAGCCGTCGAGGCCCAGCGGGGCCTGGTGAACACGGGTGCCGTACTCATGGACCTCGGCTCCGAAGAACACGCCGGTCCGGCTGCCACGGAGCGAGGCCGGGTTGATCCCGGCGCGTTCCAGAGCCTCCCAGGAGGTTTCCAGGATCAGGCGCTGCTGCGGGTCCATCGCCAGCGCCTCGCGGGGGCTGATCTTGAAGAAGTCCGCGTCGAAGTCGGCCGCACCGGCGAGGAAGCCCCCCTTGTCGACGTACGACTTGCCGGGGCGGTCGGGGTCCGCGTCGAACATCCCGGGAACGTCCCAGCCGCGGTCGGTAGGGAAGCCGGAAAGCACTTCACGGCCCTCTGCCATCAACGCCCAGAAATCATCAGGGGAGTTGATGTCGCCGGGATAGTGGCAGCCGATGCCGATGATGGCCACGGGATCGTCGTCGTCCCCCGCCGTCTGCCGCACGGCCGCCGCGACGGGCTCGGGCGCAAGGCCCAGTGTCCTCGCGCGGACGTAGCGACTCAGCTCGACGGGGGTGGGGTAGTCGTAGACGGCCGTGATGGGCAGGTCCAGACCGGTGGCCGCGGACAGGCGGGTGTGCAGGTCCACCGCGGCCAGTGAGTCGAAACCCAGCTCCAGGAACGGCCGGGCGGTGTCGAGCACGTCCTTCGTGTCCGGGCGGGCGCGGCGCAGCGCGGCGACGGTGTGCTCGTGCACGATCTCCAGTACGGCGCGTTCCTGCTCGGCCGCGGTCAGGCCGGTGAGCCGGGCCGCCAGAACGGACTGCTGTGGCGCTTCGGACTCGCTCCTCGGCCTGCCACCCGACTCGGAAAGAACGTTCTCAGACTCGGTCATTCGGTGCACTCCAAAAAGAATTCCGCGGGCGAGGAAAAACGAGAGCGGGCCGGGCGAGGGCGGGCGGCCCAGGAGGCGGCCCGGAAGGCGGTCAGGACAGCGGCCGGCTCCCGTGGAGGAACGGCTGGTCGTAGCTGCGCTGCACATAGGACAGCGCTTCGAGCAGGTCCGACGAGGTGACGGGACGGGACCGACGGCTGCCCACCAGGCCGGCGATGGGCAGCGATCCGGTGTCGGCCCAGCGCAGCCAGCCGTCGCCGTCGATGTAACTGCGGCTGCGACCGGCGTTGTCCGGGTGCAGGCAGTAGGGGATGTCGAGGTATCCGCATTTGAACGCGAGCAACAGGGCCTGGCCCAGGTCCGGGTGGCTGTTCAGGACGGCGTCGATGAGCGAGCGTGCCTCCGCGTACGTCTGCGAATCCTGTGAGGTGGCCAGGTCCTTCAAGCCCGGCAGGTCCGTCGAGCCCGGCACGTCCGTCGAGCCCGCCAGGTCCGTCGGGTACGTCCCGTCCATAGGGTCTGCGGTGGGTGCGGCAGGGGGTGCGGCGGGAAGGGCGGCGGCGTCGGTTGCGGCGTGCCGGGCCGTCCGGGCGACCCGGTCGGCGTGTTCGAGCGCCGCGACGTTCTCCTCGATGGTGGGGATGCGGCGGGATTCGGCGACGGTCTTGACGATCAGTCGTTCCGAGCCGGTACTCACCGCGAGTTCGGCGGCGTGCCCCAGCAGCCGGTAGCAGCCTTCGGGGGTCGTGGGGTACACGCCCATGTAGGCGTAGATGACCACATGCCAAGCGGCGTCCGGAAGCAGCTCCGCACACAGTCGGCGCAGCGCACGCACCGCCTCGCGGTCCTGTGCCCCGCTGGTCTGCTGGGCGTAGCTGACGGACAGGTCGCCGATCCCGAGCCGGTGGAAGAACATCGCTTCCAGCACGCTGACCGCGATCAGCATGCTCGGCGGGCACAGCTGGCCCAGCATGCAGCCGCCGAAGGTTTCGATGTGCGGGCTCGCGCCCCACTGGGGCAGCTGGGCGAACAGGGCGGTGCTGCGTTCCCAGTTGCGCATGGATTCGTCGAGCGGAGTGCGACCGTAGGGCAGGCAGTACGAGACGGGGCCGCCCTCGGTGGCGCTGAGCCCGGCCCGCATCAGGGCGGCGAAGATGTCGAACGGGACGGCGGAGCCGTGCCGCACCTGGACGGGAAAGTCGTCGCAGTGGACATCGCGCAGGACCGAGTGGGTGGTCTCGACGTCATGACTGACGAGGGGAAATCCATTGAGGCCGATGCCTTCGCGCAGCGCGGTCTCGATCGCGGCGAGGTCTCCGACGCGGGTGTAGCTGTCCAGGGTGAGCGTTCCGACGGTGGTGGCATCGGCGCCCCGGGTGGCGAGCAGTCCCGCGCGCATGGCGCCGGGGTCGCCGAACCCCATACGGGGCTGTACGACGAGGCGCCCCGCCCGGTACGCGCGGCGCACGAACGCGCCGAAGTCGCCGGCCGGGGCAGCCGGCGCGACGGTGACACTCGTGGTGGTGACGCGGTCAGATGCACGCCGTGCCGGGGCATGGGTGCCACGGGCGGCCGGGGCGTCGCCGGTCGCCGCCTCACGGGGTGCGGCCCCGCCAGGCGCGGACGCGGGCCCGGCGGCGGCCCGCTCGGACCGTCCGGCCGGCCCGTGCCCCTGCGCCGTCGCGAAGCCGTCCTTCACGACAGCGCCCTCTGCGGTATGCCGCCGATGAAGTGCTGGAAGGAGGCGATTTCCTGGGCGCTGTCCTCGAAGACGCTGTCGAAGCCCGCCGCGACCAGTTCCGCCGCGTGCCCGCCGCCCTCGCCGCCGGTGATGCCGAGTTTTCCGCCGATCACCGCGGGCAGTCCCGCGAGACCCCCTTCGTCGCGGAGCTTCCTGATGACGCGCAGACCGTCCTGGTGGCCATGGCCGTTGACACTGCTCAGGACGAGCATGGCCGGCGCGCGGTCCAGGCACTCCTGCACGAGCAGTTCGTCCGGGACGCACGGGCCCAGGTTCACCACGTCGTACCCCTGCTCCTCGATCAGCAGCTGGAGGAAGACCAGGTTCCAGGTGTGCGAGTCGGATGCCAGGCCGCTGACCAGGACCGTCTGCCGGGGCGCGGCGGTGTCCACCGCGACCGGTTCCGCGCCGCCGCCCGTATCCGTGTGCTCCGTCAGCTCGCCTGCCGGCCCGGTCATGCCCGCCCTCCACCGACCGGTGCCGGACCGTCCTCGTGGACCGGAGACAGCGCCACCCTGCTGTGTTCGAGCCGCGACGCGGACACCACCTCACCGCCGCGCACCAGCACCTCGGCGGGCGCGGGCCGGCCAAGGAACATCAGCAGGCTCGCCGTGGGGCCGTACGCACCGGCGTTGGGGATCGTCAGGATGTCGCCGACGCGCAGGTTCGGCAGGTCGACCTGGCGGCCGAGCACATCGCCGGGTGTGCACAGCGGGCCGACCAGGCTGGCCCGCAGCCCCGTCCCGTCCGCGATCTGGGCGGCCTGCCCGGGGCCCTCCGGCTGGACCGCCACCGGCAGGAGCCGGCCGAGGCCCGACATCCCGCCGAAGGTGTTGATGCCGGCGTCCAGGATGACGAACGTACGGCCGCGGCTCTCCTTGATGTTGACCACCCGGGTCAGCAGCACCCCGCTGTCGCCGACCAGATAACGGCCGGACTCACAGGCGAAGTGCGGGGTGCCCTGCCGCCAGTCGGGAAACAGCTCGTCGAGGGTGGACTCCAGCCGCTCGCGCAGCTTCTCGTACACCGGACGCTCACCGGGCACGGCGTACGGTGCGGCGAATCCGCCCCCGATGTCCAGGAACCGCAGCGGGAGCCCGTGTTTGCGCTCCAGGCCGGCGGCGACCGACAGCGTGTGCCGGAACTCCCCGACCAGGCTGTCCTCGTCCTTGGCGTTGCTGAGCGGGAAGAAGTGCGCCCCGGCGATCCGGGTGCCCGCCACCGCGCGCAGCTTGGGCAGCACCTCGCCCAGCGTCTCGGTGTCGATGCCGAACTGGGAGGGCGTGCCCGTCATGCGGATACTCGTGGTGGCACTGGCCGACGCGCTGTTGATACGCAGCAGACAGTCCGCCACCACGCCGTGGAGCTCGGCGGCGGCGCCCACGTGCTCCAGGTCGGTGAGGGATTCCACGGAGAACAGCCGCACACCGGCGCCGAGGGCGTCGACGAGCTCGCCGTCGGTCTTCCCGGGCCCCGTGTACAGGATCTCCGCCGGATCGAACCCGGCATCGAGCGCGGCGGCCAGCTCACCCAGCGAGCTGATCTCGGCCCGGCAGACACGCCCGTCACCCGTGCCGAGGGCGCGCAGCACCTCCGGGTGCGGGTTGGCCTTGACCGCGCTGAACAGGCTGAACGGTTCAGGCAGAGCGTCGAACAGGTCCTGTCGCGCCGCGGCGACCCGGTCCAGGTCGTACACGTACAGCGGAGTGCCGTACCGCTCGGCCAGCTCGGTGTACCGAGTCACTGGTCGCTCCCGTCGAGCAGCTGCGCGAGCTGCTTCTTCTCGTTCTTGCCGTGCAGGGTGAGGGGAAATGCGCTGAGCACCCGACAGATCGCGGGAACCTTCTGCTGCTCAAGCCGGCGCGCCAGCTCACGCAGAATCACGTGCGGGGCGAGCTCGGACTCGACGAACAGCGCCAGGTCGTGCCGGTCCGAAGGCGGCAGCACCGCCGCCTGCCGCACGCCGGGAATGTCCATGGCGGCGGCTTCGATCTCGACGGTGCTCATCCGGATGCCCTTGCGCTTGAACATGTCGTCGCGGCGGCCCTGGAAGTACAGATATCCGTCCTCGTCGAGGAAGCCGTAGTCCCCGGTGTGCAGGCGCAGTTCGCCGGACGGCTCGTGGCGGCGGAAGTTGCGTGCGCTGGCCTGCGGGTTGCGCCAGTAGCCGGGCATCACGTGCGGGCCGGCCGCGACGATCTCGCCGGACTCCCCGGCGGGCACGGGCTCGCCGTCCTCGCCCAGGATGAGCACCCGGGTGCCGGGCAGCGGCAGACCCACCGAGTCGGGCCGCTCGCGGTCCTGGTCCGGCGGCATGATGGTGACGCGCTTGCACTCGGTCTGGCCGAACTGACGGACCACGCGCACCCCGGGGAACGCGGCACGCAGCGTCTCGATGGTCGGCTGCGGCAGCGCGGCACCGGTGTTGGTGAACATCCGCACCCGGGGCGCGGGGTCGTCCGACCGGCGTGCCAGCGTGGCGATCATGGTGGCGAGTGACGGCACGATCGGGACGACGGTCGCTCCGCTGTCCCGTACGGCGCTCAGCAGCCGCAGGTCCGACCCGCCGTCGGCCAGCACGATCTCGCTGCGCCCGACCGCGCACATCAAGACCTTGTACAGGCCGTAGTCCCAGGACATCGGGAAGCGGCAGAACACCACGTCGTCGGCGCGGTAGCCCAGGACCTGCACCATGGAACGGGTGGCGAACGTGATCTGCGCGTGCGGGCAGATGACCGCCTTCGGGGCGGCGGTGCTGCCCGAGGTGTAGACGAGGACCGCGGGCCGGTCCGGCGCCACGTCGACCGCGGCCTGCGGACGCGGACCCCGGTCGGCGATCTTCTCGACCTCGCTCCACACCCCACCGAAGGGGTGCACGGGGGCCGTGGTGACGCCGCTGAGCGTTTCGTGCTGTCCCTCGGTGCTGAGGACGAGCGCCGGCTCGGCGTTCTCCAGCACCGAACGGAGGTGGAACTCCTTCATGTTCGGGTTCAGCGGCACGAAGACGACTCCGCGCCGGGACGCGCCGTAGAACAGCGCGACCAGCTCCCGATTGGTGGGCAGTTGTACGACCAGCCGGTCGCCCGGGCCGATGCCGCGGCTCTCCAGCCAGTCCGTGAAGGCGCGGCTGTACTCGTCGAGGCGGGCGTAGCTCCACTGGCCTTCGGCATCGCTGACCGCCACCGCCGAAGGCGTGGACGACACGGCCTCGTCCAGCAGGGTGTGGACGAGACCGCCTTGACTGTGGTCGGGCACGGGAACCCCGTGTGCCGCGCCGGAAGTGCTGTCCAACGCTCTTCTCCTGTCAGGTCGTCGACGTGCTGGTGATGCTGTCGGTCTCGGTGGTGACGTTGCTCCGCCCGGGTGCCTGGGCCGCCGCGAGCCGTTCCTCGGCACGGGCCCGCAGCACACCCCGGTCGGTCTTCCGATTGGAGTTGAGCGGGAACTCCTCCAACCGCCAGTAGTGCTTGGGCGTCATGCCCTGCGGCAGGACCTGGCGCAGCTGCCGGGCGAAGGTCGCGGCAGGCACGGCGGACCCGGTGTAGAAGACGGCGAGCTCGGTGCCCCAGGCGCCGGTGACGTCGATGGTGACCGCCTCGGTGACGCCCTCGCAGCCGCGCAGCGCGTGATCGATCTCGGGGAGCTCCACGCGCCATCCGGCGATCTGTACCTGCGAGTCGAGCCGTCCCAGATAAGCGAGTTCACCGTGCGGGGCGCCGCCGTGCGGGGCGTCGTCGGTGACACCGGTGCGCCGCACCCGGTCACCGGTGCGGTACCAGGTGCGTCCCTCGTGCTCCAGGAACCGGCCGGCGTCGTCGGAACGGTCCAGATAGCCGCGTGTCATCTGCGGCCCCGTCACACACAACTCACCCTCGGACAGGTCAGGTTGACCGTCCTCGCCGAGCAGCAGATGGTCATGCCCCCCGTTGATCCGGCCGATCGGCACCACACCGTTCACCGCGATACGCGAAGAGCGCTCGGGCTCCCAGCGGTGTGCGGCGATCGTGATGGTCAGCTCGGTCGGACCGTAAAGGTTCTCCAGCGTCGAGTGGGGCGCCGCCGCCTGCCAGTCGGCGGCGTCCTGGCACGTCAGCGCCTCGCCGGCGAAGAAACTCCAGCGCAGTCCGGGCAACGCGCCCGGAGCGAGCCCGCCGAGCCTGCGCACGAGCGGGATCGCGCTCGGCGTGGAGAACCACACCGTCATCCTGTTCTCCGCCAGGAACGCGGGCATCGCGCGGTACGCGCCCGGCGGCGCCCACAGCGCCGTCGCGCCGGCACCCCAGGCACAGAACAGGTCGAACATCGCGCAGTCGAAGTTGAGGTCGAAGGTCTGCGAGAAGACGTCCTGCGGCGTGAAGTCGTACCGCTCGTCCTGGAGCCGGAAGTAGTGCGAGGCGCTGGCGTGGCTGATGGGCACGCCCTTGGGCCGGCCCGTCGAGCCGGAAGTGAACAGCACGTACGCCGTGTCGGCCGGCCGCACCGGGCGAGGCTCGCTCAGCGCACCGGACACCGTGGGGACGATCAGGTCCACGCCCGGGTGCGCACCGGGTCCGCAACCGGGTGCGAGGACCGGCAGGGCGCCGTCGAGGCCGCCGCCCGCGTCGAAGGCCGGCTCGCCGTCCGGTCCCGGCGCCATGAGTTCCGGCAGCTGCGCCCAGCCCGCGCCGTCGGCGATGACGGCACTCACCTGTGCGGCCCGCATCATGCGGCGGGTGCGCGCCGGAGGGAAACCCGGTTGCAGTGGCACGACGGTGGCCCCCGCGTACAGCGCGGCGAGGATGCCGACGTACGCCTCGATTCCCTTCGTGGCCAGTACCGCCACGGTCCCCGGCGGCTTGCGCACCGCGCGCAGCAGCGCGCCCGCCCAGACGAGAGCCCTCTCGTGTGCCTGCTCGTACGTGATCGAGTCTGCCCCGACCCGCACCGCGTCGTTGCGCGGCGCCAGGCTCACTCCGCGCAGGAAACGCCCGTGCAGCGCCTCACCGACGGCTGCGTCCACTGCTACTCCTTCGATGCTCACCGTTCCGGGTCCCGGGCGCCGCCGGCTCAGGCGGCCTGCTCCTCGACCAGCCCGGACAGCACCTTCCACAGCACGCCGGGGGTCTGGAACGTCTCCTGGCCGAGCGCGTCGTCCTGGAACCGCACGTCGTACGTCTGCTCAAGGGCCGCAAGCAGCTCGACGATGCCGAGGGAGTCGAGGCCCAGGTCGCGCAGGGCGGTGTCCTCGGTGAGGGGTTCGTCGGCGCCGAGGAACGGCAGGAACCCGCGCAGCAGGTCCTCGAACGTCTGGTCCCACATGGTGAATCGCCTTTCGGGAGGAGGGAGAGGAAATGAAGAGTCAGGGGGTGGGGGAGGGGGAGAAGGGGGAGAAGGGGGAGCCGGCCGGTGGCTCAGGCGCGGGCCGGCTGCGGCCTCGGCAGGAGCGCGATACGCGGCGTGACCGGCACGACCTCGAAGGCGGCCGTCGTACGCCGAACCCGCCCGAAGAGGCTGTCCTGTCCGGCCACGCACACCGTGCCGATGCCTGCCTCGCACAGCGCGTCGACGACCGCGGGCCAGCGCATCGGGCGTACACAGCTGTCCAGCAGCATGGTGCGCACTCCTTCGCCCGTCGTGATGAGGGAGCCGTCCTGGTCGGCGACGACCGGCAGTCGCGGGTCGGTGAACTCCAGCGGGCCGAACACTTCCTCCTCGGCGCGGGCGCGCAGCCCGTCGAACGCCGAGCAATGCATCGGCGGCCGCATCGAGTACAGCGACATGCCACCCAGCGCACGCAGCCTGGGCTTCAGCCATTCGAGGTTGTGCTCGCGCAGCGTGAGCATGTGGAAGTCGTCGTCGATGTAGCACGACATCTCATAGGTCTCGCCGTGCTCGTCCAACTCCGCGAGCACCGTGCGCAGTTCGTTCTCCGGTACCCGCACGAAGGAGTGGGTGACCAGGTCCGTGTGCTCCGTACTGAAGTAGTCCTCCAGCAGACGGGCGAAACCGGCGGTCGCCCGCACGGCGTCGGCGAAGTCCAGCGCACCGCTGAACGCGGCGACCGGCTTCTCGCCGAAGCTCGGACCCGTGCACAGCTCGGCCTCGATGCCGAGCGTGTGCCCGGCCCACTGGGCCAGCGCCAGGGAGTTGACCATGAAGGCGACCTGGGCGTACTCGCTGTAGTCGCCCTCGGTCTGCCGGTAGCGGTCGAGCAGCGAGTACCCGAGGACCCGATCGGCGGTGGCAACCAGTTTGCGGGCGAACGGGTTGATGACCATGAACTTCCCGACCTCCGCGAAGGGAGTGGGCCCCATGCCGGGGAAGATCATCGCGGTACCGGTACGGGAAGCGGCGGTCATGTGCACGGTCCCTTCGAGACGTAGACGTACAGCCGTGAAGCGGTGATGACACATGTGGGGACATGTGGAGGGGCGGCGGAGCACGGGCGATGCGGGAGCGGGGGTGGTACCGGTACGGGGGCGTGAGCGCGCGCGTTTGGTGCGGAGGCCGGGACCGGGTACGCGGACGGCTGTTGCGGCGGGCGGGAGAGTTGCGGCGGCCTGGAGAGTGCCGGGACCAGCGACGCGGGCGTCCGATGCGGTGGGCTGGAGAGTGCCGTCATCCACCAGCGACGCGGGCGTCCGATGCGGTGGGCGGGAGAGTGCCGTCACCAGCGACGCGGGCGTCGGTGCGGGTGCCGGCACCCGTCCCCTACTCCTCGGGCGCGAGCAGTGCCCCGGTCTCGGTGTCGTGCACCGTGATCGCGGACACCGGACACGTCTCCGCGGCATCGAGCGCCGCCTCGTCCGGGTCGGTGGTCGCCATCCGCGGGTACGACTTGCCGGCCCGCAACTCGAAGTGGTCCGGCGCGTAGTTGGCGCACACCGAGGCGCCGATGCATGCCGTCCGGTCGACGGCGATGGTCCAGCTGCTCACCATGTCACGCGCAGCTTCTTGGGGCCGCGCACCAGCATCCCCTGCTTCCAGACGACGCCGTCCTCACCGTCGGCGAAGTCCAGGGTGGGGAAGCGCGCGATGAGCGTGCTCAGCACGGTCTGGAGCTCCATCCGGGCCAGCTGGGCGCCCAGGCAGTGGTGCGGGCCGTGGCCGAAGCCGATGTGCGGGTTGGTCTCGCGGGTCACATCAAGCCGCTCGGGATCCGAGAAGAACTCGGGGTCGCGGTTGGCCGAGGCGACGGAGCCGAGTACCGGCTCACCCGCCTTGACCGTGATGTCGCCGAACCGCACGTCCTCAAGGGCGTACCGGGCGAACATCGCGGAGTAGTTCAGCGGGATCCAGCGGACCAGCTCCTCGACCGCGCGCGGCACCAACTCCGGCTGTGCGCACAGCAGTTCCCACTGGTCGCGGTGGCTGAGCAGGGCGTAGAGGAAGTTGGGGATCTGCGAAGCGGTCGTCTCGGTTCCCGTGATGAGCAGCCCACCGGTCACATGCATGACCAGCTCCTCCTCGCTCAGCCGGTCGCCGTCCTCGTCGCGTGTCTTGACCAGCGCGCCGAGCAGGTCCTCGGTGGGATTGCGCCGGCGCTCGGCGACCAGTTCGCCGATGTAGGCGAACAGCTCCTTGGCGTTGCGCTCCATCTCCTCCCACGGCAGCGCCGTCGTGGAGACCATGGCCTCGGACCACACACGCAGCTTGGGACGGTCCGCCTCGGGTACGCCCAGCATTTCGGAGATGAGCGTCACCGGCACCGGGATGGCGAAGTTCTCCACCATCTCGAACGGGCCGCCCTGCTCGACCATCGTGTCGGCCAGGCCGTCCACGATCCGCTGGGTGTCCGCGCGCATCAGTTCCACCCGGCGCCCGGTGAACGCCTTGGCGACCAGCTTGCGCAGCCGGGCGTGGTCCGGGGCGTCCATGCCGACCAGGCCATCGTCCAGGTGCTCACCGGGGTGGGTGCGCGGCTGGTCGCGCGTCCTGGCCATCGCCCGGCTGAACCGGGGGTCGGCCAGCACGGTACGTACGTCCTGGTAGCGCGTGGCCAGCCAGGCGGGTTCGCCGATCGGGAACTGCACTCGGCTCAGCGGTTCCTCCGTACGCAGCTTCGCGTACATGGGGTCGAGTTCGAGCCGGTCCGGTTCGCTGAACGGATATGCGCGAACCTCCTGAACAGTGGTCACCCGCGCGCCCCTTCCTGCAAGTCGTTGAATTCTTGGATTCTGTCGAGCTCTTTGAGATTCTTGAGCTCGTTGAGGAAACCGACCAGGACCGAGGTGAAACGCTCGGGCTCTTCGAGGTGCGGCATGTGGCTGGATTCCTCGAAGATTTCCCAGTGGACCTTTGGAATGCGGTCGAAATAGGGCTGGACGGTGGCCGGTGTGGCCTCGTCGTAACGCCCGCTGATCAAGAGTGTCGGTACGTCGATGCGCGGCAGCAGATCTTCGACCGACCAGTCACGCAAAGAGCCGATGACATGGAATTCATTGGGCCCGTTCATGGCGTGATAAACGGTGGGATCGTCGTTGATCTCCATGAAAGTGGCCAGATACTCCTGGGGCCACGGCAGAACCCGGCACACGTGCCGGTCGTAGAAGACCCGCATCGCCGCGAAGTATTCCTCGGTGTCCGTGCTGCCCGCGGCCTCGTGGCGCAGCAGAGTCTCCTGCACCTCGGGCGGCAACTGCTCCCGGAGCACCTTCATCTCCTGGAGCCACAGGGGCATCGACACCGGCGAGTTGGCGATCACCAGGCCGCGCAGTCCGGCCGGCCGGTCCGAGGCGTGGGCCGCCGACAGCATTCCGCCCCAGGACTGGCCGAACAGAACGTAGTTGTCGGACACCCCCAGGTGTCGGAGCAGATTGTCGAGTTCGTCCCGGAAGAGCTGGACGGTCCAGAAGTCCGTCCCCTTGTCCGGCAGCCGCGTGGACCCGCCGTTCCCCAACTGGTCGTAGTGCACGACCGGCCAGCCGGCGTCCGCAAGGGTCGTCATGGCGAGGAGGTAGTCGTGCGTGCTGCCGGGCCCACCGTGCAGCACGACGACGGGCGGCAGCCCGCAGCGGAGATCCCCCGTGACGCGGTACCAGGTCTTGTACGCGCCGAAAGGGGCGGTTCCTTTGGCGGTCGGTGTCGCGGGCATCTTCCCACCCCAGGTCAATGTTTCGCAGCCTTCAACGGGGTGAACGCTATAGCAGTGAAGTAGCCGGACAGACCCCTAGGGGCCCCTACGAGCCCTTAGTCGGGGGACTTCTTCGCGGCCCCCTGGATATGGTGGATCAAAAGCGGACCCAAAAGTTTGCGCGCCCCTTCGGTATGCGCATAGGGGTCCTTCCGCGTGCTGCTCGTAGGGGTGGCTAGGGGGGACCATGGGTGGTAGGTCGACAAGGGCCACCCGTAGCGTTCGGATGGACAATCCGAACGGGTTCAGGGGGTTCTTGGGTGGAAAGCGAGAAGAAGCTACTCGACTACCTCAAGCGAGCGACGGCCGACCTTCGAGAGGCACGCCGCCAGTTGCGCGAAGCCGAGCGCAGGGAACACGAGCCCATAGCGATCGTCGGCATGAGCTGCCGCTATCCGGGCGGCGTCACCTCCCCCGAGGAGCTGTGGCACCTGGTGGACAGCGGCCGGGACGGAATCACCGGATTCCCCGCCGGTCGCGGCTGGGACGTCGACGCGCTGTACGACCCCGACCCCGACAAGCCCGGGACGACCTACGCCCGGGAAGGCGGATTCCTGCACGACGCGGCCGACTTCGACGCCGACTTCTTCGGCATCGGCCCGCGCGAGGCCCTGGCGATGGACCCGCAGCAGCGCCTCCTCCTCGAAGTTGCCTGGGAGGCTTTGGAGCGCGCCGGACTCGACCCCCACGCCCTGCGCGGCAGCCGCACCGGCGTCTTCGCCGGCGTGATGTACCACGACTACGCCTCTCGCCTGTCCAGCGTTCCCGACGAGGTGGACGGGTACATCGGCAACGGCAACTCCGGCAGCGTCGTATCGGGCCGCGTCTCCTACGCGCTCGGTCTTGAGGGCCCGGCGGTCACGGTGGACACTGCGTGCTCGTCGTCTCTCGTGGCACTGCACTGGGCCATCCAGGCGCTGCGCAACGGTGAGTGCTCGCTGGCCCTGGCCGGCGGGGTGACCGTGATGTCCACGCCCGACACCTTCACCGAGTTCAGCAGACAGCGTGGCCTGGCTGCCGACGGCCGGTGCAAGGCCTTCGCCGAGGCCGCGGACGGCACCGGCTGGGGCGAGGGCGTCGGCGTACTGCTGGTGGAACGGCTCTCCGACGCCCAGCGCAACGGGCACCGCGTGCTCGGTGTGGTGCGAGGGAGCGCGGTCAACCAGGACGGTGCGAGCAGCAGCCTGACGGCGCCGAACGGTCCCTCGCAGCAACGCGTGATCCTTCAGGCCCTTGCCAATGCCGGCCTGCGCTCGACCGACGTCGACGCGGTGGAGGCGCACGGCACGGGTACGAAGCTGGGCGATCCGATCGAGGCGCAGGCGTTGCTTGCCACGTACGGTCGTGACCGTGCGGCCGAGCAGCCGTTGTGGCTGGGTTCGGTGAAGTCGAACCTGGGGCATACGCAGGCGGCGGCGGGCGTGGCGGGGATCATCAAGATGGTGATGGCGATGCGTCACAGTGTGCTGCCCAGGACGCTGCATGTGGATGCGCCGTCGTCGAAGGTGGACTGGTCGGCCGGACGAGTGGAACTACTGACCGAGGCGGTGGCCTGGCAGAGCCAGGGGCCGCGCCGCGCGGGCGTGTCCTCCTTCGGGATCAGCGGAACCAACGCCCACGTCATTCTTGAGGAGGCCCCGGCCGCGGAGCCCACCGAAGAGACGCCTCTCGTTGAGCGCCCGGATGCCTCGGCGTCGGCTCTGCCACTGCCACTGCCACTGCCACTGCCACTGCCACTGCCACTCAGCGCCGGGAATGCTGCGGCGCTGAGGGCTCAGGCGGTGGGTGTGCTGGGTCTGCTGGAGGGTGTGGGTGCTCCGGATCCGGTGGATGTGGGGGCGGCGTTGGCGTCGACGCGTGCGCAGCTGGAGCATCGTGCGGTGGTTGCGGGGGCGGGGCGCGAGGAGCTGGTCGCCGGGTTGCGTGCGCTGGCTTCGGGTGAGGAGGCCGGGGGTGTGGTGCGGGGTGTCCGTGCGGAGGGCCGTCTGGCGTTTCTGTTTACGGGTCAGGGTGCGCAGCGGGTGGGTATGGGGCGTGAACTCGCTGCTGCCTTCCCGGTGTTCGCTGCCGCTCTGGACGAGGTGTGCATACACCTGGACCCGCTGCTGGACCGCCCACTGAAGGAGGTGCTGTTCGCGGAGGCAGGTTCGGCTGAGGCCGCGTTGCTGGACCGTACCGAGTACGCCCAGCCCGCCCTGTTCGCTGTGGAGACCGCGTTGTTCCGGCTCACCGAATCCCTCGGCATCCACCCCGACCTGCTCGCCGGACACTCCATCGGTGAGATCAGTGCCGCTCATGCGGCGGGTGTGTTCTCCCTGGCCGACGCCTGCGCTCTGGTCGCGGCACGTGGCCGGCTGATGCAGGCCCTGCCGGACGGCGGTGTGATGGCGGCGGTGCAGGCGACCGAGGATGACGTACGCGCCATGCTGGACGGCGTCGAGGACGCGGCGATCGCCGCTGTCAACGGGCCGCGTGCGGTGGTTGTTTCGGGCACGGCCGACTCCGTCGAGAAGGTCGTGGAGGCGGTGCGAGCCGCGGGCGGGAAGACCTCGCGTCTCACCGTCTCGCATGCTTTCCACTCGCCGTTGATGGAGCCCATGCTGGAGGAGTTCGGGGCTGTCCTGTCCGGTCTCACCTTCAGCGAGCCCCGCATCCCGGTCGTCTCCAACGTGACCGGACGTACCGCCGCGCCCGGTGAACTCACCAACCCTGCCTACTGGGTTACGCATGTGCGCGAGGCGGTGCGTTTCGCGGATGGTGTGCAGGCGCTCGCCGCAGAAGGTGTCACCACCTTCCTGGAGATCGGCCCCGATGCGGTCCTGACGGCCATGGCCCCCGCAGCCCTCGCCGACGACACGACCGCCACGTTCATTCCCCTCCTGCGCCGCAATCGGCCCGAGCACAGTGAAACCCTCACCGCGCTCGCCCGCCTGTGGACCACCGGCCACACCGTCAACTGGCCCGCACTCCACCCCACCAACGGACCCGCCCGGCCCGTCGACCTCCCCACCTACCCCTTCCAACGCCAGCGCTACTGGCTCGAATCCGCACCCGCCACCGGCGACATCACCACCCTCGGCCAGACC
>NZ_JBICXU010000056.1:0-17334 GCF_043200435.1 Streptomyces sp. NPDC048416 | reverse complement strand
ATAGCTCCGCTATCACGACGTTCCGGCGCCTTGCGATGCACCGCACCAGGCGCCGCACCCTGACCGACCCTGATCCACCAGACACCCCCTAGATGCGGCATGTGCCGTACGCGTTGCTCGCACCCCGTGCGCTTGTCCGTACCAACGCCCTTTGGCCGAAAGGTAGTTGGAGTGGGCGTGCGGAGGAGGGCCGGCCTTTACGCGCCGGTCTTGAGGCCGTCCAAGGTGAGATCGAGCAGACGCTCCGCCTGCTGCCGGTGTTCGGATCCGGCCGAGGTGAGGGCGATGCCTTCCAGGGCGGCGGCCATGTCGGTGGG
Source organism: Streptomyces sp. NPDC048416 (assembly GCF_043200435.1). Lineage (NCBI taxonomy): Bacteria > Bacillati > Actinomycetota > Actinomycetes > Kitasatosporales > Streptomycetaceae > Streptomyces > Streptomyces sp. NPDC048416. The sequence continues at coordinate 17,017 of NZ_JBICXU010000056.1, read as the reverse complement.
GCTGATGTCGGTGCGGATGGTCCCGGCGGCCACGCACGCGTCCATGAGTGCGCTCAGGGCGACCTGGATCATCTCCCGGCTGTGACCGTAGGGGCTGTTCCCTGTCGCGGCGATGGCGCGCAGGGCATCGATCATGCCGTACTTGGTGGTCACGTAGTCCAGGAAGAGCCGTGTCCAGGCGCGCAGGGCCTCCAGGGGCGGTTGTTCCGCCAGCAGGGCGGGCGCCGCCTCACACAGGTTGGCCACCTCGTTGCGGTAGACGGCCTCGACCAGGGCCTCGCGGGTGGGGAAGTTGCGGTACAAGGTGGCGCTGCCGACCCCTGCCTCCTTGGCGATGCGCTCCAGATGGGCGTCGAGCCCGTGCGCCGCGAACACGCGGACCGCCGCCGTCAGGATCTTGTCGCGGTTGCGCCGTGCGTCGGCCCGCAACGGCCGTTCTGCTTCGTCCGCCATGAGCGTGTGCCCTGCCTTCCTCACCCGTACGGCTTGCTAAATGGGGGCGTCCCCACTTAGCCTCAAGCAAGTGGAGACGCCCCCACTTTCGTCTGGGTCCACTCTAGGTCACCGCGGTGACCTGCACACACCCCACATCCGAGGGACTGGTCATGACAGGTATCAAGGGCAAGGTCATCGCGCTCACCGGCGCCAGCAGCGGCATAGGAGAAGCGACGGCGATGCATCTCGCCGAACGCGGGGCGCGTCTCGTGCTCGGAGCCCGGCGCGAGGACCGGCTCACCGCGGTGGTGGACCGGATCACGGCACACGGCGGCTCGGCCGTCGGGATCGTTGTCGACGTGACACGCCGCGACGGCCTCAAGCGCCTCACCGACGCCGCGGTCGATCACTTCGGACGGCTCGACGTCCTGATCTCCAACGCCGGCACCATGGCGGTCTCACCCTTCGACGAGCTGCGCCAGGACGACTGGGACGCCATGGTCGCCACCCACATCACGGGTCTGCTCAACGGCATCGCGGCGGCGCTGCCCGTCTTCCGGCAACAGCGCTCCGGGCACTTCGTCAATGTCGCCTCCACCGCCGCCTACGTCGTGAAGGCCCCCCAGGGCGTGTACGCGGCCACGAAAACGGCGGTGAAGGTCCTGACGGAAGGCCTGCGGCAGGAGTCCGGACCCGACCTGCGCGTCACCCTCGTCTCGCCGGGCTTCACCAACACCGAAGGCGTGACCAAGGGCGGAAGCCCCGAAGTAATGGCCGCATTGATCCAGCAGCGCGACGCGATCGCCATGCCGCCCTCGGCCATCGCCTGCGCCATCGGGTACGCCATCGAGCAGCCCGACGGTGTCGACATCAGCGAGATCGTGGTGCGCCCCACGGCCCAGGCCTGACGACCGGCACGAAGCCCGCCCGCGTGGCGACCGGCGGCGCGGCTCCCCGTGAGCCACGGGCCGGGCAGTCGCCACCACGTCATCGGCTGTGATGTGTCATCCCCGGCTCTGTGACGCGTCATCAGGCGCCCCGGGGCCCCGGGCTGTGAGAATCGGCAACCATGGACGGCAGCGAGCAGGAGCCCGGCGACAGCGGTCTGGCCTGGGACGACGAACGGGATTTCGCCGAAGTGGACCGGGGTTTCATCGCCCGGTTGGAACCCGGCGTGGTGCGCGCGCCCGACGGGCGGGTGGTGTGGGACGCGGACGCGTACGGCTTCCTTGACGAGGCGTGTCCGCCGACCGCCCATCCGTCGCTGTGGCGGCAGAGCCGGCTCGTGGCACGGCAGGGGCTCTACGAGGTCGTGCCCGGTATCTATCAGGTGCGCGGGCTCGACCTGTCGAACATCACCTTCGTGGAGGGCGAGCGTGGTGTCGTCGTCATCGACCCCCTGATCAGCAGCGAGGTCGCCGCGGCCGCGCTCGCCCTCTATCGCGGGCACCGCGGCGAACAGCCCGTCACCGCAGTGATCTACACCCACTCGCACGTCGACCACTTCGGCGGCGTCCGAGGCGTCGTCGATCCGGCCGACGTCGCTGCCGGACGCGTCCCTGTCATCGCACCGGCCGGGTTCCTGGAGCACGCCGCCAGCGAGAACGTCTTCACAGGGACGGCGATGGCCCGCCGGGCGGGTTACATGTACGGAGCCGCGCTGCCCAAGGGGCCCGACGGGCAGATCGGTTGCGGACTCGGCCAGACGACATCGACCGGCAGCGTCGGCCTGATCGCGCCGACGCTCGACATCGGCCGGACGGGACAGGAGGAGATCGTCGACGGGGTGCGGATGGTCTTCCAGCTCACCCCCGGCACCGAAGCCCCCGCCGAGATGAACTTCCACTTCCCCGACCTGAAGGTGCTGTGCGTCGCCGAGAACGCCTGCCACACCCTGCACAACGTACTCACCCTGCGCGGGGCCCTGGTCCGCGATCCCAGCGCCTGGGCGCGCTACCTGACCGAGACGATCCTGCTGTTCGCCGACGAGACCGATGTCGTCTTCGCCTCCCACCACTGGCCCGCCTGGGGCCGGGACCGTGCCATCGGCTTCCTGGAGGAGCAGCGCGACGCCTACGCCTACCTGCACGACCAGTCGGTCCGGCTGATCAACACGGGATACACGGGTGCCGAGATCGCCGAAGAGCTCGACTTCCCGCCCGCCCTCGCGAGGGCGTGGCACGTGCGCGGCTACTACGGCTCCCTCAGCCACAACACCAAGGCCGTCTACCAGCGCTACATGGGCTGGTTCGACGGCAACCCGGCCCATCTGTGGCAGCACCCACCCGTCGAAGCGGCCCGCCGCTACGTGGAGTTCATGGGCGGCGCCGACGCCGTGGTGGCCCGAGCGAGGACATCGTACGAGACCGGGGACTTGAGGTGGGTGGCCGAGGTGCTGGGCCACGTCCTGTTCGCCGAGCCCGGCCACGCGCAGGCCCGCGCGTTGCAGGCCGAGGCCTTCGACCGGCTCGGACAAGGCGCCGAGTGCGGCCCCTGGCGCAACTTCTACCTGATGGGCGCCGCCGAGCTGCGCGGCGGCGTCCTCGGCACGCCCACCCGTACGGCACCGGACATCCTCGCCGCCCTCACAGCCGAGCAGATCTTCCGGTCGATGGCGGTGCGCCTCAACGGTCCGCGCGCGGCCGGGGCCGGACGCCTGCTGCTGCGCTGGGAGTTCTCGGACACCGCAGAGGTGTGGTCGCTGCTGCTGTCCAACGGAGCGCTCACACCGATGCGCGGTGACGCCCCACGCGGTGAGAAGCCGGCCGTGGTGCTGCGACTGGCCCGCACGACGCTGAACGCGGTGCTCGGCGGGGCGACCTCCTTCGCCGACGAAATCGCGGGCGGTGGCGTGGAGTTCGACGGGGACGCGCAGGCCCTGGTGACGTTCGGCTCACTGCTGGACGCGCCGGACCCCGACTTCGCCATCGTCACCCCGTGACGCCCGGCCCTGCCTCGCTGAGCAGCAGCGCCGCGAGCGCCAGGGCCACGTCCCGCGGGTCGGCGAGGTCCAGGCCGCTCAACTCCTGAGCCCGGGCAAGCCGGTTGTCCACGGAATTGGGGTGAAGGCTGAGCACACGGGCCGTCGCCCGGCGGTCCTGGCGCTGTTCCAGATGGGTACGCAGCGTCTCGACGAGCTCGGGCCGCGATGCGAGAGGGGCGAGCAGCGCGGCGATACGCGCGCTGCCCTCGCTCGGCCGGGAGAGGTGGTACTCAAGCAGCACGTCGTCGAGCCGGTGCACTGCGGGCCGAGCACCACGGGCCGCCGAGATACGGACGACCTCCGATGTCAGCCGTGCGGCACGCGGCACGTCGTCGGCCCCGGACGCGCCCGCGGCCGCGAGCCGCACCCCCGCACCCGCCGCCTCGCACACCAACTCCCATGCGTGGCCCGGCAGTTCGGTGGCATCCGGCACCACGGCGTGGCCGCCGTCGCCATCGAGTACGGCAAGCACCTCCGCGCCGAAGACACGGTCCAACGCCGCCTGAACGCGCCGCACCAGCCTGCGAACGGCGACCGGGGAACGCGAACTTCCCTCGGTCACCGCCGCGTCGCCGAACCGCAGACACAGCACCAGGACGGGCCCGGCGGGCGCGGAGCCACCGGCGACCGGTCGTCCCTCCAGCAGGGCCCGGGCGCGGGACCGGCGCTGCTCACGTTGTTCGGCGACCAGGGCGGCCTGTTCGTCCAAGTAACTCTGCGCGACCGCGCCCACCACCCGGTCGACGGCGGAGAACAGCTCCCCGGCAAGCTCTGCCAGCGCCTCGTGCTCGCCGGGACCGGACGCCTCCCGCAAGGCCTCCCACAGTTCACGCGCTCCCAACGTGTAGGTACGCAGCAGCAGATGGAGCGGCATGTGCTCCTCGGCGCGCTGCGCCGCGCGCTCCTGGAAGTACTCCATCGCCTCCCGCTGGGACCCCTCGGTGGCACCGCGCAGGAAGAGCCGCAGGGCGTGCCGGGCCGTCGCGGCGATCTCCACGTCCTTCACATCGCCGGGCAGCTCGGCGTAACCGCCCAACTGCTCGAACGCGCCCCGGGCCAGGCGCCGGGCGAGCTCGTTCACCTGAGGCTCACAGCGGGCGGCGAGCGCCGCGACCTGCGGAGACCAACCGGACTGCCCGTACTCCCGCCCCGAATTGCCGTACGCCATGGAGCCTCCCGCTACCTGTGCCTCGCCACCGACGTGGAGCGTCCCCGGCGACCGCGACCTGTCCCCACCGTGGAGCCCGCTCAGCGACTGCGACCTGTCGCCGCCGTGGGGCCCGCTCGGCGACTGTGACCCGTCCCGGCCTTGGAGCCCTCCCGGCGGCCTTGACCCCGTGACCGCCGAGAAGCCCACCCGGCGACTGTGACTGTGACTGTGACTGGTCACAGTATCGGGAGCCCATGACTGTGACGACAACGGGTGGCCCCCGACGTCCACGCCCCGCAGGATCGGCCCACTCCCATGACGCCGCCCGCGAAGGAGACCCACACCCGCTATGACCCGTCACACCACGGCCTGGCACACGACCGGTGTGCTCCTCGGCTTCATGCTGGTCAACTTCGCCGACAAGGCCGTGATGGGGCTGGCCGCCCAGCCGATCATGGATGACCTCGGGCTGAGCCGCGCGGAGTTCGGTACGGCCGCGGCGGCCTTCTTCGCCCTGTTCAGCGTGTCGGCGCTGGCGGTGTCGTACCTGACGCGGACGGTCCGTACGACCGGTCTGCTGCTGGTCCTCGCCCTGCTCTGGGCGGCCGCGCAACTGCCGATGCTCTGGCCGGCGGCCGGGTTCGGCACGCTGGTGGCCAGCCGGGTGCTGCTCGGCGCCGCAGAGGGACCCGCTCTGCCCGTGGCCACACACCATCTGCACGGCTGGTTCGCCCAGCGCGAGCGCACTCTGCCCACCGCGGTACTGCTCACCGGGGCCGCGGCCGGGGTCGCCGTCGCCGCACCCACCCTCACCGTCGTCATCAGCCGCTTCGGCTGGCGGTGGGCCTTCGGCGCGGCGGGTCTCGCGGGTCTGGTGTGGGCCGGGTACTGGGCACTGCGAGGCGCCGAGGGTCCCTACGCACCCGGTGGCGCGGAAAGCACGGACCAGGACATGGCCGCAGTGCCCTACCGGCGGATCCTGCTTTCGGGCACCTGGCTCAGCGCGGCGCTCGGCGCGTTCGCCTCGTACTGGATGCTCAGCGCCAACCTGACCTGGATGCCGGACTACCTGGAGGAGGCAGCTGGGCTCGGCCCGCACCAGGCCGGCGCCCTGGTGACCGTCGCCGCGCTCGCCGGCGGCGTGGTGCTGGTGGGCCACGGGCTGCTGACCCGCCGCAGGAACCGGCCGCCGCTCGGCGCGGGTACGGGAGCGCTGATGTGCGTGGCCGCGGGTGCGGTGACGGTGTTCGCCGTCACCGATGCCGTGTGGCTGAAGGTGCTGCTGATGCTCGGGCCCATGGCTCTGGCCAACGTCGTCATGACCGTGGCCCAGACGGCCTGTGCCCGCATCACACCCGCGCCCCAGCGCGGCACGGTGCTGGGCGCGCTGGCCTTCGTCTATGCCCTCGCAGGAGTGCTGTCCCCATGGGCGATCGGCCGCATCGTCGACTCCGCCGACTCGGTGGCCGACGGATACCGCGAGGCGTTCTTGCTCACCGCCGCCCTGCTCGCCGTCACGGGACTGCTGGCCGTGTGGCGACTGCGCCCGGAACGGGACGGCCGACGGATATCGACCGCGGGACCGAGCGAACCCGCACCTTCACAGGTCGACAGTGCGACGTGAGTCGAGTCGTCGCTGCGCCGGGCAGCGGGCTCGTTCGGCGAGGGTCCCGCCCGCTCGACGCCATCGGCCAGAGCCGTCCGCATGCACCGGCGCGACAACAACGCGCCAACCAGGGGCGCCTGTCCCGGCAACCGATGCCGCCACACACGCGTCGGACACGGCATGCAACATGAATGGCTCTTCTGGCTCATACCGCTGGTGCTCGGCGCGATCTTTCTCTGGATCGGCGTGTACGGAGTGCGCCGCGCCGCCGCGCTTCGACGTACAGGCATCACCGCTCAAGGGCGTGTTGTCCGTCACGAGACCAGGCGGGACTTGGAAGGGGCGACGTCCCGCCACACCCGGTCGTGTCCTGGACGACCCGGGACGGCCGCGAGTGCGTATACGCCTCGATGTTCGGCCGCGGCAGCATCACCCCGCGCTTCGGCGTCGGCAGCACGGTCACGGTCCTCTATGACGAGACGAAGCCCAGCCGATTCGAGCTCCGGGGCTGGGACTCGACTTCGGTCTTCACCGTGTTCACCGTGGTGGGGACAGCACTCACAGCGGGCACGTTGTCGGTCCTCTTCGTGCTGCTGGTCTTCAAGGGGCGGTTGGCGCCTTAAGCGCCAAGTCCGGAAGTGCCATGCCGTCCGATTGTCCCCGGGGCTGTTCTGCGCGCGGCGCAGTGATCAGGTGACCAAGTCCATGCCCGGGTACCGTCGCGGTCCAGGACAAGTTCACCGACGGCGGTTGCGTCATCAGCATCGGTTCGATCGGTGCCGAGCGTCGAGGTGGCTCCCACGGTGCGGCCAAGGCCGCCCTGGCTGCCAGGAATGCTTCGCTCTCCGTGGAACTCGCACCCAAGGGTGTCACCAGCAACGTGATTTCCGCGGGCTTCGTTGCCGGCACGAACTTCTTCCGTGGCCAGATGAACGAAGAGCGCCACCGCGCGCTCGTGGAAGAGACACACCACAAGCGTCCGGGAACGGTCGACGACATCGCCCAGACTGCCTACTTCCTTGCCTCCCCGGGCGCCCGGCACATCACCGGCCAGACCATCCATCCCAACGGAGGCGCTTAACCACGCGGTAGTGCCTGGCGCCCCTCGACCAGCGCCCCGAATGGCGTCAAGTAACCTCCACGTTCGCGTGAGCAGCGAGCGGTGAGCAGTGCGGCGACGATGAAACAGGCGACGAGCTCGACGGCGGGGGAACGGGATGCTGACCGGGATCGTGATCGACGCGCTGGATGTCGTACGCATGGAACGCTTCTGGCTGGACGCCACACAGGGCCGGACCGGCGGCCTGCACCTGCGATTCGAGCCGACCACGAAGCGGAAGCCGACGCACAAGAACCGACTGCACCTCGATCTGGCCGGCGGCCCGGACTGGCGGGCCGAGGTGACGCGGCTGCTCGCACTCGGTGCGACGCGGGTCGACATCGGTCAGGGGGATGTCCCATGGGACGTGTTGGCCGATCCGGAGGGCAACGAGTTCTGCGTGCTGCGTCCCGGGCACCCGGGCGTGCTCGCCGACTGGGGTCTCGTCGCGATCTGCCTCGACGTCGGGGAGCAGGACAAGGGCGCGCAGTCGGCCTTCTGGCAGTCCCGGGCCGACTGGCACGCGGTCGAATCCCACGAGTGGGGCGTTCGGCTACGCCCGAGTCCCACCAGCACGGTGTCGCTGGTGATGGGACCGCCCGCGGCGCCGAAGGCGGTACGGAACAGGCTGCGGCTGGAAGTCACTTGCCCCGGCGGGGAGCCCGGCGAGTTCAGCGACGCCGACGGGAACGAGTTCCACGTCACGCACTTCGTTGGCTGATACCCCGCCCGATACACCCGGCCCCTCCCGCGCCCGTTGTGCTCCCTCGCTCAGAGCGAGTTGCGGGCCTACCCTGCGGCGGCTGGCGGCTGGCGGCTGGCGGCTGGCGGCTGGCGGCTGGCGGCTGGGACCTGGGAGCCGGTGACCTCGTATTACGCGTACCCGGTGCGCGGGCGGTCCGCCAGAGTTGGGCCACCCGGTGCGCCGGCGGTCGCCCGAACTGGGTCACCGGCGTTGGGCGGGCTGGTGGACGCGGCACTCGCCGCGGAAGGCAAGCTGTCGCCGACCCCCTTCGCCGCCGGACGCCGGGGCGGCCCCGGCGTCCGGCAGGAGGGGACTCAGGTGTGGGCGGCCGCGGCGGCGACGATCCAGTTCCTGAACTCGACGGCGTAATGCCGCAGGTGGTGGTCCAGGACCTCGTCGGGGCACGTAACGGGGAAGTACACCGTCAAGTTGGCCGTGAAGCCGTCCGGGGTGTCTCCGAACTGGATCAGCGCCCGCCCGACGACGGTGCCGTCGGCAAGGAAGAGGTTCGAGGACATCTTGCGGGGAAACTCGGACTCCGGAAGGAGCTCGTCTACGTCCGCGGCCCAGGACAGCGCGTCCGTTCCCCAGCCGCCCATGTAGAAGGAGCAGACGTGGGGGCCGATGTTCTCCACCACGCGCGCACCGATGGAGTCGGTGCCCATCGCGTAGTGCTCGGGGTGCGCGGCGAGGAGCGCACTTTCGTCGCCGGCGAACGCCTCGTCCATCCAGGCGAGGAAGGCGCCGGAGGTGAGGCCCTTCGTAGCGAGCACGGTGGTGCCCGACTTGAAGACGCCCTCGGAGGTGCGAGCGCTCTCGCGCAGGAAGGCGTTGCCTTCCTCGATGTCCGTGGCCAGGAGGTCGAGGAGCCCCTGGCGGCCCAGCAGCGTGCGGAAGCGGTCCAGGGCGCGGCGGGCGTAGAAGAGCTCGAAGTCGTCGATGCTTCCCGGGCCCGTGGGCCCGGCCTTGAGCGTGACGGTGACGGGCGGGGGCGCCTGGGTGTCGGGCATGGTCGAACCTCCGTAAAAATGTGAATGTGAATTCACGTTCGCATGGTGAGGTTACGCCGAGGGGTGCGCCAGTTGTCAAAAGGATCTGCTGAGTCCGCCGCCGCTACCATGCGGGACATGACCGAGGATCCGGATCGCCCAGCGTCCTACCGAGAACCACGGCAGGCACGGAGCGCCGCGACCCTTGCCCGCGTACTGCTCGCTGCCGAGGAGATCGCCGTCTCCGTCGGGCTTGAGGAGATGACGATCGCCGGTGTCGCGGAACGCGCAGGTGTCTCGGTCGGCACGATCTACCGTCGTTTCGAGGACAAAGAGCAGCTGATCACCGCCCTTTCCGAGCGGATGCTGGAGCGGCGCGAGGAGTACGTGGCCGAGCGGCTACGCACAGCCGATCCGTCACTCGACGGTGTCCTTGACGCCTACGCGCACGCCCTGCTCCAGTCCTTCGCCGACAGCAGCAGCCTCTTCCCCGAGCTGCTGCGCACGCGGGGGAGCAGGTCACTGGAGCGCGGGTCCCGCACCATCACCAAAATCCATCGCCTCCTGCTCGAAGCGGCAGCCCCGTACACCGCTCAGATCCGGCGCTCTGAGCCGCAGGCAGCTCTGGACACCGTGGCCCGTGCCGTCCTCGGCGCCTGCTTCCACAATTCCGTGCGTCCCGATCCGGCCACCGGCGAAGCGGCCAGGCGCCGGTACGCCGACGAGCTCAGCGACATGGCCATCGCCTACCTCCTCACCCCCGACCGGCGCCGGACCACCGCCTGAGTCGAGGACGCGGCCGCACGGCCGGCGCATGCGAGATGGGTCGTCGGCGGTACGAGGCTGAGGCCGAGCGTCGGGGCACGACGCCCGGTCGGGGGCCCGCGGGAAGTGGGTTGCCTTGCTGCTTCCGACTGCCCCCATGCAGCCCATCGTGATCATGCGTGAGTGCGGCACGGGAGCCTCGGCGGCGGCTCTCCGTGAGAGGGGGAGAGGGAGGGTCATTCCTACTCGAAGCCGCGGTAGGTCCCCGACCCGTCGACGGCGTCGGCGAACTCGGCAAAGTCCATGTTGCCGATGCTGAGGTTGGCCGAGACCTCGGCGAACCACTGCACGGGGACCCTGAACGTCCGCCCAGGGTCGTCGTCCGAGAGGTCCACGGCCAGGAGCGGGTGGTTCGGATCCTTCATCGTGGCCGCGTCCGCCAGGAATATGTGGATGACCCGATCGTTTTCGTCCGCGGCAGCCTCTTCCAACAACAAGGCGGGGACCCCTGCTTCGGCGAATCGAGGGTCGCTGACACACGTGGCATGGGGATATTCGGCAGCAGCGTCGAGGGCGGCCTGAAGCGTGTTCCAGGCCCCCTCGTCACCGAAGTCGGTACGCAGGACCAGTGAGGTCAAGTCAAAGGGCTGAGGTAGCGTCATCTTGCGATCGTCCCACCCGGCACTGACATCGGCCCCGGCGCGCAGATCGACCTCGACGCGGCCCCCCCCAGCTGGGCCCCAACACCCCAGCGGCGGGGAAGAGTTGATGTTTCCCGCGGCGGTGTTCAGGGATCACGAGACCCTGGCCTCCGAGGGATGGACGGAACGAGCGCATCATGTACGTGGGCGCGTTACGACCACCCGGGTGCGGCCGCAACCTGAGGGGGAGAGCCATCGCGATACGTCCGCATCTCTTCCCGTCTGCACCTTTGATGTACTGAGCCACCTCGTCGGCGCGAGCGGACCCGAGTGGAAAAGCTCATGCCTCGTCCCTCGCAGCGGGAGAAGATCAGCACATGACAACCATCAAAAGGGCGAGCGTCCGATTCGGGATGCTGCCGTTGGCCGCGACATTGCTGCTGGCGGCCGGATGCGGAACGCAGCGGTCGGGGGACGTGGCGAGCGAGTCCCACGGTTCGCGTCCCACGCCGACCGGCATATCGTCGCCGAGCGCGCCGACCGACTTCCCCTGCCCGGGGGAGGCCCCCAAGCCGACGCCTTCCGCGGCCCCCGGCACGACCGCTCCTGCGGTGGCGCCGACCGATCACTACGCCGAGAATCACGGCTTCAGGGTTCCTCTTGAGCTGCATGGTCAGAGCCGCTGCGACGGGCTTGCCGTGGTGGGACGGGTCACGAAGGCGCTCGAACCACTGCGCAAGCGCGGCGACTTCGCACCGCAGAGCGTCCAGAACGCGCTCACCGGCCTCGGCTACTCCGCCGGGAAGGTGAGATCGTACGAGAACGGCCCCACCGGGGTGGGCTTCCTCATCGACATCGGTGCCTCGCCATGGTGCGTGGAGGGCACCATGAGCTCCGACACCACCAAGGCGAGCGCTTTCGCCGGTTACCCCGACGGCACGGGCTGCGAGCCCCCCAAGGGCGGCCACTGATCGAGGGGGCAGGAGCGGGGAGGGCCGTGGGGAGGGCCAGCGGTCGAGGAAGCACTCGACGTGGCTGGGCGCCGGGGCCGACGGTTCTCGGCGGTGCCCTGCCCGCTGGCTTGCCCGTGGTCGGGTCCGCCGGACAGGGGCTTACGGCGCTCGGGCGCACGGGTCACACCTTCGAAGACGTCGCGCCGTCCCTGTGCTCCCCGTGGGCCGAAGCGGGACGAGGGACGGATGGGGCCGCGTAGAAGGATGGTTGAAGTCGGCCGGTCAGCGCCAGGAAGGCGACGAACGTGCCCGTGACGATCCAGCCCGGCCATCCGGCCATGCTCATGTGCAGGGGATCCAGTACGGCTCTGGGGTCGGCGAACTCCACGACCATGCCGACACTCACCGAACTCACGAAGGCGTGACCGATCACGGCGGGCACGACCGAGCGGGAGCGCAGACGCAGCCATGTGAAGACGGGCAGGATGAGGAGACAGCTCATCAGCATGGCGGGCACCGACACGTACCAGGGCCGACCCGGGTACTGGCCGCCCATCAGCAAGGTGGGCAGATGCCAGAGAGCGAAGGCCGCGCTGGTGATCAGGTACGCGCTTATGAGACGCCCACGGCTCCCGTCCTGGGCGAGACGCGGGAAAAGGTACCCCTGCCAGCCCAGTTCCTCGCCGAAGAAGAGCGGAAGCGACACCAGCATGTTGAGCACCGCTGAGGCCGCCCACGTGCCGAGCCCGTTCCAGTGCATCCCATGAAACGGGTATCGGCCGGCCCAGGTGCTGATGACAAGAGCGGCCACCGTGAGGCAGGCGGGGACGACGAATGCCATCAGGCACGCCCGTGCGGTGCGTCCCCAAGGCCTTGTCCAGCGCAGGGCGAGCGTGTCCCGCACCTGGCCGCTGCGCTCGATACAGCGCACAACGACGATCGCGGCGAGGGCGGGCGCCATCATCGCGGCAGCGATGCACACCTGCTCCAGCGCACCCGTTTGCTCTCGTGCGTCGCCGCGCCGATAACCGCTGAGCAGGAGTGGCGACATGGCCGCCCACATGCCGACGTAGGCGACACCGAGGAAAATGAAGAGACCGCGGCGCCGGTTGGCCAGCGGTAACTGCCCGGTTGAGTGCGTCATGACGTGGAACCTACGGAGCGGCGCAGCAGCTGGGGAATCCAGCTGGCCCACGTGCTGCCTGTGAGGTCAACCCCCCTTTCCCGCATGGGGAATTCCCTACCTGTCGGATTCGAGCGGCGGTCGGCCTTGGGTTTCGTCGGAGTGGTCTGGCTGCGACGGCGGGGTGCAGGCGTCGGCGATGGCCCGTGTGTCCCAGTAGAACGGACGGACCTCCGTGATCCGTCCGTCCTTGATCTGGATCGTCTGCAGGATGGGGAAGTTGAGTTCTCGGCCCGTGGCACGAGCGCGTGCCCGGATCTGTGTCAGCACCACCGCAGTCTCACCTGTGGCAAGGAACTCCTGGTCCACCATGTCGAACGACTCCCACACCTGTGCCATCGCGAGGAAGAACTCAGCCATGCCGTCGTGCCCACGCCACGTGCCGCCGTAAGGCAGAGCGTCTGCCTGGTGCAACTCGACGTCCGGCGCGAAAAAGCGGGCGAGCAGGTCGAACGAAGCCTTACCCGGGCCGCCTGCCGCAAGGTACTTCGCCTCGGCCGCGTACATACCGGTGAGGGTGGTCAATGAGTCCGTGGTGGATGACATCGTCATGCCGCCAGCATGGTCAGCGGCGACGGAGTGTGCTGGCGGCGATCGGACATGGTGGTGCCGCGGTCGTCACCGCCGCCATGGGCTGCGATGTCGGCCCGGCGAGGTGCCTTGTCGACGCCGGCTTCGCGGGAGCCACGGCGCGGTCCCGTTCGGCCAACCCCCTTCCCCCGCCCACGCCTCGCCGCCGCAAAAGGCATCGCCCCATGCTGTTGCCTGCTACGGACAGCGCGGCGGGCTCTCGACAGCACTCCTCATCCCACCCACCCCACTCAACCGGCGCTCCGGCCCGCCCGCACCAGCCCCAGTTCATAAGCGACGATCACGGCCTGCGCGCGATCCCGTAGCTCCAGTTTCGCGAACAGCCGGTTGATATGGGTCTTCACGGTGTGATCCGTGATGGTGAGGCGCCCCGCGATCTCCGCATTGGACAGCCCGCGCGCGATCAGGGTCAGCACCTCCGCCTCACGCGCCGTGAGCTCCCCGACCGAATGGGCGGGCAATCGCGATGCCCGCGCATGCACGAACTCACCGATCACGCGTTTGGTGATCTCGGGCGAGAGCAGCGCGTTGCCGGCCGCCACCACCCGCACCGCGTGCAGCAGTTCGGGGAAGGTGGCGTCCTTGAGCAGGAATCCGCCCGCCCCGGCCGCGAGCGCGTCGTACACATACTCGTCGAGACCGAAGGTCGTCAGCATCAGCACCTTCGTCGTCCCGCCGGACGCGGCCACGATCTCGCGGGCCGCCTCGATGCCGTTCTTGTGCGGCATGCGGATGTCGAGGAGCGCGAGATCGGGCCGGGTCTCGGCGGCGATGCGTACCGCCTGTGCACCGTCCTCCGCCTCGCCCACGACCTCGATGTCCTCCTGCGTGTTGAGGAGGCTCACGAAGCCGGTGCGGACGACTGCCTGGTCGTCGGCGACCAACGCCCTGATCACACGCGACTCCTTCTCCATACCAATCATCCGTTTCCCCAAGGGAGTTCGGCCCTTACCAGGAAACCTCCGTCCGGGCCCGCGCCCGCGCCGAGTCGTCCGCCGACCAGGGCCGCCCGCTCGCGCATACCGGTCAGGCCGTGGCCCGCGCCGGAGCTCGTACCACAGCCCGGGCCGTCGTCGTGGATCCGCAGCGTGAGCAGGCGGTCGGCACCGAAGTCGATCTCCACCACCGTACGGGCACCGGGTGCGTGCTTGCGCACGTTGGTCAGCGCCTCCTGGATGATCCGGTAGGCGGACAGCTCCCACGCGGCGGGCAGCGACACGCGCTCTCCGGTGACCTTCAGCTCCGCCGGGCCGGCCACCGACCGGTGCTGCTCGACCAGTTCAGCGAGATGGTCGAGGGTCGGCTGCGGGCCGGCGAGGGCCGCCTCGCCGTGGTCCTGGGGGGCGCGTAGAACGCCGAGGAGTCGGCGGAGTTCAGCCATCGAGGAGCGGGCGGTGCCGGCGATCTGCTGGAAGCCGTCGCGTGCCTCGGCGGTGAGCCCCGGGGTGGTGTACGTGGCGCTCTCGGCCTGCACGGCGATCATCGACACCGAGTGCGAGACGATGTCGTGCAGCTCCCGGGCGATGGCGGCCCGTTCGGCCTCGGCGGCCTGCTGCCGCTCCAGGGCGATCAACTTGGCCTGGGCCAGGGTGCGTTCATTGCGGGTCTCCTCCCGTGAACGTACCGCGTCACCCATCATGACGGCGCCGAAGACGACCACGGTCAGCAGGAATGACTCGGTGAACAGACTGGGGGAGCGCTTCTCCCAGAGCGCCGGCACCGGCAGTTGCATCTTCGACCAGGTGTTGATGTGCACCAGGTTCACGCACAGCGCACCGAGCGCACCGCCCGCGACGGTGAGAGCGGGGTGCAGCACCCGGTCGCGACCCAGCGTGTAGCAGCCGATCAGCCCGCTCGCCATGGTCGAGACGTACAGGTTGACGTCCCCCGCGAACGCGAGCAGCCCCGCTGCGACCGTGAGCACCGCGACGGGCGGGAACGACCTCCGCCACATCAAGGAGGCGGAGGAGACCAACACTCCGACGGTGGTGGTCACGGATCCGGAAAAGGCGATCAGCTCCGCCACCGCTCCGACGGTCAGGGCACCGCCGGTGACCCGGGGGTAGGCGGGTGCCGCGATCCAGACGCGGAACCGCTGTTCAAGGAACGTACGCATGCCTCCATGGTCCGTGCCCGCGCGGGTGCGCACGTCACCGTACGGGTGGAGGCTGCGCGCGGATGTCATGCCACGGGTTGAGTCCCAGGTGCGGAGGCTCGGTTGACGCCGGCCGGACTGCAAATTCGTAGCGTCGGTGGACATGACGGAGAGCCTCGACGGCGCCACCGTCCCCCTCCCCGGAAGAAGGCCCTCCCATGACGCACACCTCCCGGCCCCGCACACTGATCGTCACCAATGACTTTCCTCCCAGCCAGGGTGGGATCGAGACGTTCGTGCGTGAACTGGCTGACCGTTTCCCTCCCGGCGAGGTGGTCGTCTTCACCTCGGCGCCGAGTCCGGATGCGGCGCGGTCGGCATCCGACAAGGACCTCCCGTACCCGGTGATCCGCCACCCGGTACGCACACTCCTGCCCACCCCCCGGACCACTGCGCACGCCGCAACGGTGGCCCGCCGGTATGGCTGCGACCGGGTGTGGTTCGGCGCGGCGGCGCCCCTCGGCCTCATGGCCGGCCGACTGCGGGAGACCACGGACATCCGTACCGCCGTCGCCACCGCCCACGGCCACGAGGTGTGGTGGGCGCGCACCCCCTGTGCTCGCGGCCTGCTGCGCCGGATCGGGACGCAGGTCGACACCCTGACCTGGCTCGGCGCGAGCACCCGGGGGCCCATCGAGGCGGCTCTGGCACCAGGGACCCGCACCGCGCGTCTGGTCCCCGGGGTGGACACCACGGCCTTCCACCCCTCCCTGGACGGCCGTCCGGTGCGGGCCCGCTACGCCCTCGGCCGCCGCCCGGTGATCCTCTGCGCGGCCCGGCTGGTCCCGCGCAAGGGCCAGGACACGCTGATCAGGGCGCTGCCCTGGATCCGCAGGGCGGTCCCGGACGCCATGCTCCTTCTGGTCGGCGACGGCCCTTACGACCGGGGGCTACGCCAACTGGCCCTGAGTGAGGGCGTGTTGGACTCGGTCGTCTTCGCGGGTGGCCACCCCCACCACGCCCTCCCCTCCTTCTACGCCGCCGCCGACGCCTTCGCCATGCCCTGCCGAACCCGCAGACGCGGCCTGGAAGTGGAGGGCCTGGGCATCGTCTACCTGGAGGCCGCCGCGTCGGGGCTCCCCGTCCTGGCGGGTGACTCCGGCGGCGCCCCCGACGCGGTACGCGAGGGCGAAACCGGACACGTCGTCGACGGCCACTCGGTGGCCGCGACGGCGGACCGCCTGACGAGACTCCTCCGCAACCCCGGACTCGCCCACGAGATGGGTACGAAGGGTCGTCATTGGGTCCAGTCGGAGTGGACCTGGGACCGCTCCTACACCACGCTGGCCGGCCTGCTCCATTCACCGGGCGCAGCGCAGCGCAGTGAGTGAGTGAGCCGGAGGCGTATCCGAACGGTTCGTCCGACGAAGGCTGGGCGTGAACGGGGGTCACGCCGTGCAAGCGGGGCACGCTCGTCGACAGCGCCATCGGTCCGGCGGTACTGGTGGACCTGACCGACAGCACGTCCGCCAGTCTTGCCTACGAGATGTGCGGCGGCTGGTCCTGGAGCGGCGACGCGGCTTCCACCATCGCCCCCACGCTTTCGTCGAGACGCTGATGCAGAAGTATGCGCCCGCACCGCACGCGGTCCTGACGTGTCCGGCTCGGCCCCGCCGTCGGCCCCGCCGTCTAGGGGGTGTCTGGTGGATCATGGCCGGGGGTGCGGCGCCTGGCACGGCACCTCGCGGCGTTGCCGAAACGCCCCGATAGCTCCGCTATCAC
>NZ_JBICXU010000055.1:0-23291 GCF_043200435.1 Streptomyces sp. NPDC048416 | reverse complement strand
CAGCAGGGCGTCCAGGTTGTTCGTCACACAACGATCTTGGACGCCCTGTCCGCGTTCCCGGACGCACCGTCAGCATTCGGAATGACTCGTCTAGGTCCTGACTCCGGCGGGGTCGGGGCCGGGATTGGGGCCGGGGCCGGGGCCGTCCAAGTCTTCGATCGTGGCGCTGGACGGGGCTCTGCGGGGCGCCGTGGCGCGGGCCGTGAATTCCGCGTCCCGTACCACGCGTACCAGGTTTCCCCAGGTCAGCGCCGCGATCTCGGATTCGTTCCAGCCCCGGTCGAGGAGTTCCGCGATCAGGGTCGGGTAGCAGGAGGCGTCTTCGAGACCCGGGGTGCGCGGGGCGCCCGTGGTCAGGCCGTACGTTCCCGAAAGACCCACATGGCCGGGTCCTGCCACGTCCCTGACCCGCTCGATGTGGTCGGCCACGTCCCGCACGGAGACGGCCGCGCCCCTTCGCTCGATCTGTTCGGGGGCGAAGCTCACCAGGCACACCCCGCCGTGCTCACCGAGCTCGGCCAGCAGCTCGTCGCTCGCGTTCAGCGGATGCGGGGTGAGCGAGGACGCCGCCGAGCGCGAGAGCAGTGCGGGCGCCGTCGAGGAGTCGAGGGTGCGGCGCCAGGTGCCCTCCGTGGCGCCGGACAGGTCGAGCAGTATCCCGAGCCGGTTCGCCTCGCGCACCACTTCGAGGCCGAAGCGGCTGAGCCCCGGGTCGGTCCAGCGGGTGCCCGGGCCCAGCGCGAGAGCCCGTACGCCAAGGACGTGGTACGCCCGCAACGTGCCCAGCGAGTCACCCAGCGCGTGCGCCGCCACCGGTCCCAGGAACGAGGCGATGCGGCCGCAGTTGCGGGCGTCGGCGAGGTCGCCCGAGGTCAGCGCGAGGCGCAGCCACTGGGGGCAGGAGGCGATCAGCGAGCGGATCCTGTCCAGGCGCTCCAGGGTGACGCCGGCCGGGTCCGTCCCTTCGACGTCCGCGGTCAGCGCCCAGAACTGGGCGCCGACCCCGCCGGCCCGCAGCCGCGGGATGTCCGTGTCGAGCGCGCTCTCGCCGACCTCCAGGTCGTGCCAGGGAGTCGAGGCGAGCGCCTTCGCCAGGGTGTTGTGCCCGTCGGCCACGGGGTACGCGGCGAGTAGCGCGCGGGCCCGGTCGAGGCCTTCGTCGCCGTGCTCCGGTTCCGGTACGGGTATCGGGTCGGGCGGGGTGGAGGTGGAGGTCGGCGGGTCGAGCTCGCCGATCGCCGAGGTGTTCTGGGGGTCGTCCTGCAGATCTGCCATGACGGGCTCCCGGTTCGGCGGTGACGGCAGTAGCCATACCGTGTCACGCGGGGGCGGTGGGGTCGCGGCGGGCGAGGCGTTCGGGGGACCCCGGGGATGTTTCCCCACCCGCCCGCCCGTGCGGCTACTTGAGAGTGCAGCCCCCTGGGGCTCCGCCCCAGACCCCGTTCGCGCGTCCTCCCACCCACCCGCCCGTGCGGCTACTTGAGGCTGCAGCACCCTGGGGCTCCGCCCCAGCCCCCGTTCACGCGTTCACCCACCCACCCGCCCGTGCGGCTACTTGAGGCTGCAACTCCCTGGGGCTCCGCCCCAGACCCCGTTCGCGCCTGAACGGCGCTCGTCCTCAATCGCCGGACAGGCTGAGGATGCCCCCACTGAGCCCCCTGAAGGGCGCGAGGAACGCGCAAACCAGCCTGCAGGCACAAGCCGGGCACCCCAAGGGCGCGGGAAACGCGCAAGCCAACCCGCAGGCACAAACGGGGCGCCCCAAGGGGCGCGAGGAACTGCGCGAGAAGCGACCACGGCCCCCCGTCGAAGGCGGGTTTCAGGGGCGCGAGGAACTGCGCGACCAGCCCCCGCCACCCCGCAGACGAAAACGGCCCTCAAGGGGCGCGGGGAACTGCGCAAACCAGCCCGCAGGCACACACCTGGGCACCCCCAGGGGCGCGAGGAGCGCGCAAGCCAGCCCGCAGACACAAGCGAGGCACCCCCAGGGGCGCGGGGAACTGCGCAGACCAGCCCGCAGGCACACACCTGGGCACCCCCAGGGGCGCAAGGAGCGCGCAAGCCAGCCCCGCAGGCACAAGCGAGGCACCCCCAGGGGCGCGGGGAACTGCGCAAACCAGCCCGCGGGCACAAGCGAGGCACCCCCAGGGGCGCGGGGAACTGCGCAGACCAGCCCGCAGGCACACACCAGGCACCCCCAGGGGCGCGAGGAGCGCGCAAGCCGGCCCGCGGGCACAAGCGGGGCACCCCAACGGCGCGGGGAACCTCGCAAACCAGGCCCCCCGGCGCCCGCAGGGTTACGTGTCCAGGGACGCCCGCGTCGCGTTCGACGGGCCCCGCAGGGGGCGGAGCTCCCTCGATACCGACTCCGCGTCCCGCAGCACCCGTACCGCGTTGGACCACGTCAGCTTCGCCAGGTCCGCCGCGGACCAGCCGCGGGACAGCAGCTCGGCCACCAGGTTCGGGTAGCCCGAGACGTCGTCCAGGCCGGACGGCGTGAACGCCGTGCCGTCGAAGTCGCCGCCGATGCCGATGTGGTCGACGCCCGCGACCTCCCGCATGTGGTCCAGGTGGTCCGCCACCGTCGACGCCGTCGCGACCGGCCGCGGATGCGTCGCCTCGAACGCCTCGTGGAGCTTCATCGCCTCCGGCGAGGAGTCGAGGTGGTGCAGCCCGTGCGCGCGCAGGTTGTCGTCCGCCGCCTGCGTCCAGGACACCGCCGCAGGCAGGATGAACTTCGGGACGAAGGTCGCCATCGCCACGCCCCCATTGGCCGGCAGCAGCCCCAGCACGTCGTCCGGGATGTTGCGCGGGTGGTCGCAGATCGCCCGCGAGGACGAGTGGGAGAAGATCACCGGGGCCACCGACGTGGACAGCGCGTCCCGCATCGTCGTCGCCGCCACGTGCGAGAGGTCGACCAGCATCCCGATGCGGTTCATCTCGCGGACGACGGCGTGGCCGAACGGCGAGAGCCCGCCCACGTTCGGCACGTCGGTGGCCGAGTCCGCCCACGCGAGGTTGTCGTTGTGGGTCAGCGTCATGTAGCGCACGCCGAGCGCGTACAGGGCGCGCAGCGTGGCGAGGGATTCGTTGATCGAGTGGCCGCCCTCGGCGCCCTTCAGGGAGGCGATGCGGCCCTCGGCGCGCGCCGCCTCCATGTCGTCCGCGGTGAGCGCGGCCACCAGGTCGGCGGGGTGGCGCGCCAGCAGCTGGTCGACGCAGTCGATCTGCTCAAGGGTCGCGCTGACCGCCGCGTCGCCGGTGAGGTCGGTCCGTACGTACACGGACCAGAACTGCGCGCCGACCCCGCCGGCCCGCAGCCGCGGGATGTCGGTGTGGGTGCGGCCGGTCAGGTCGGTCGCGATGTCGCAGCGGTCCAGGTCGTAGCGGACCTTCTCGCGCAGCGCCCAGGGCAGGTCGTTGTGGCCGTCGACCACGGGGTGGCGGGCGAGCAGGTCGCGGGCTTCGTCGAGTGGGCTCATGGCACTCACTTTCCGAATCCGAAGGCGCCCGAACCCTCGGCCTTGGTGCGCAGCCGCTTGCCCTTCTCGGTCGCCTGGTCGTTCAGCTCCTGCTGGAACTCCCGCATGCGGGTGAGCAGTTCGGGGTCGTGGGCGGCCAGGATGCGGGCCGCGAGGAGGCCCGCGTTGCGCGCGCCGCCCACCGAGACGGTGGCCACCGGCACACCTGCCGGCATCTGCACGATGGAGAGCAGCGAGTCCATGCCGTCCAGGTACTTCAGGGGCACGGGCACGCCGATCACGGGGAGCGGGGTCACCGAGGCGAGCATGCCGGGCAGGTGGGCGGCGCCGCCCGCGCCCGCGATGATCGCCTTGAGGCCGCGGTCGGCGGCGTGCTCGCCGTACGCGATCATCTCGCGCGGCATGCGGTGCGCCGAGACCACGTCGACCTCGTACGGGATCTCGAACTCCGCCATGGTCTTGGCCGCGGCCTCCATGACCGACCAGTCGGAGTCCGAGCCCATGACGATGCCGACGACGGGACCGTTGACAGAAGCGCTGCTCATTCGGTGATCGTTCCTCTGAGGTAGTCGGCTGCGTGGCGGGCCCGCTCGCGGACCTCCGCGAGGTCGTCGCCGTAGGTGTTGACGTGGCCGACCTTGCGGCCGGGCTTCACTTCCTTGCCGTACATGTGGATCTTGAGTTGCGGGTCGCGGGCCATGCAGTGCAGATACGCGTAGTACATGTCCGGGTAGTCGCCGCCGAGCACGTTGCACATCACGGTCCACTTCGACCGAGGGCGCGGGTCGCCCAGGGGGAGGTCGAGGACGGCGCGGACGTGGTTGGCGAACTGCGAGGTGATCGCGCCGTCCTGGGTCCAGTGGCCGGAGTTGTGCGGGCGCATCGCCAGCTCGTTGACGAGGATGCGCCCGTCGCGGGTCTCGAAGAGCTCGACCGCGAGGTGGCCGACGACGCCGAGCTCGTCCGCGATGCGCAGGGCGAGCTGCTGGGCCTCGCCCCCGAGGTCGTCGTCGAGGTCGGGCGCCGGGGCGATCACCGTGTCGCACACGCCGTCGACCTGGACCGACTCGACCACGGGGTAGGCCACCGCCTGGCCGTGCGGCGAGCGCACGACGTTGGCCGCGAGCTCCCGTACGAAGTCGACCTTCTCCTCGGCGAGGACGTCGACGCCCGCCTTGAAGGCGTCGGCGGCGTCCGCCTCGGAGCGTACGAACCACACGCCCTTGCCGTCGTAGCCGCCCACCACCGTCTTGAGGATGACGGGGAAGCCGTCGCCCTCGGCCGCGAACCGTGACACGTCGGCCGGGTCGGCGACGATGCGGTGGCGCGGGCAGGGGGCTCCGATCGCGCTCAGCTTGGCGCGCATCACTCCCTTGTCGTGGGCATGCACCAACGCGTCGGGCCCCGGCCGGACGACGATGCCGTCCGCTTCCAGGGCCCGCAAATGCTCGGTCGGCACATGTTCGTGATCGAAGGTGATCACGTCACAGCCACGCGCGAAGTCACGCAGCGTGTCCAGGTCGCGATAGTCGCCGACGACGACCTCGCTCACCACCTGGGCCGCCGAGTCCTGCGGGGTGTCACTGAGGAGCTTGAATCTGATGCCGAGGGGGATGCCCGCCTCGTGGGTCATGCGGGCGAGCTGACCGCCGCCGACCATGCCGACTACCGGGAACGTCACTCCTCCAGGGTATCCGCCGCCCTCGCGGTGCCCGTAGGGGCCGTGTCCACCGGTCGTTCAAGGAGCCCGGGGGCAGCGCGCCGAGGGGGTGGTTAGCATGGGCGGGTTGACTGGCACGAAAAGCACACCTACTCGGACGGGGCTGGGCGATCACCATGAGTGCACAGGGCGCATCGCCATCGCGACTGCGACTGCTCGTACGCGAGGTCGCCAAATTCGGCGCCGTCGGCGGGTTCGGGGTGCTCGTGAACATGGGCGCCTTCAACCTGCTGCGGCATGCGACCGAGCTCCAGGTGGTGCGGGCCAGCCTGCTGGCCACCGGGATCGCCATCGCGTTCAACTACGTGGGCTTCCGCTACTTCGCCTACCGCGACCGCGAGAAGAGCGGCCGGGCCCGTGAGCTGACGCTCTTCCTGCTGTTCAGCGTGGTCGGCGCGGTGATAGAGAACGGCATCCTGTACGTGGCGACGTACGGGTTCGCCTGGAACAGCCCGTGGCAGAACAACTTCTTCAAGTTCCTCGGCATCGGACTCGGCACGCTGTTCCGGTTCTGGTCCTACCGCACCTGGGTCTTCCGTGCCCTCCCGGCCCGGGAGGCAGTACAGACGGCGGAATCGTTTCTCGACGAGCCCCGGCCCGCCGTCCCCGCCAAGCACTGACCGCACGCCCTGACCGCACGCCCTGAGCGCACGCCCTGAGCCCGCCCCGCGCTCCCTGACGCACCCCCGCTGCCGCCCGAGCGCGCTCCCCGACGCACCCCCGCTGCCGCCCGAGCGCGCTCGCTCCTCGGCCCTCAGCGGATCGTCGTCGTGCTCTGCGGCTCCCTGCGCCCCCGTGCCTCCCGGCTGAGGAACAGCGCGAACACCGCCGGCTGCTGCTGGAGCATTTCGAGCCGGCCGCCGTCGGCCTCCGCGAGGTCGCGGGCGACCGCGAGACCGATGCCGGTGGAGTTGCGGCCGCTGATGGTCCGCTCGAAGATCCGCGCGCCGAGGTCGGGCGGCACCCCGGCGCCCTCGTCGGTGACCTCGACCACGGCCTGGTTGCCGGTGACCCGGGTGCGGACCGCGACCGTGCCGCCGCCGTGCATCAGTGAGTTCTCGATCAGGGCGGCGAGCACCTGGGCGACGGCGCCCGGGGTGCCGACCGCCTTCAGGCCGGTCTTGCCGGAGCGCACGATCGCGCGGCCCGCGCTGCGATAGGCCGGGCGCCACTCCTCCAGCTGCTGCTTGACGACCTCGTCGAGCGAGAACACCACGGCCGAACCGGTGCGCGGATCACGACTGTTGGTGAGCAGCCGCTCCACCACGTCGGTCAGCCGCTCGACCTGGGTGAGCGCGATCGTGGCCTCCTCCTTGACCGTGTCGAGGTCGTCGGTGAGGGCGATCTCCTCCAGGCGCATCGACAGCGCGGTCAGCGGCGTACGCAGCTGGTGCGAGGCGTCGGCCGCGAGGCGCCGTTCGGCGGTGAGCATCCGGCCGATCCGGTCGGCAGAGGAGTCGAGCACATCGGCGACCCGGTCGAGCTCCTGCACCCCGTACCGCTTGTGCCGCGGCCGCGGGTCGCCCGAGCCGAGCCGTTCGGCGGTCTCGGCGAGGTCGGTGAGCGGGGAGGCCAGCCTGTTGGCCTGGCGTACGGCCAGCAGGACCGCCGACACGATGGCGAGCAGGGCCACCGCCCCGATGATCAAAAGGGTGCGGCCGACCTCCCTGGTCACCGTGGAGCGGGACTCCTCGACGAGGACGGCCTCGCCGCGCTCGCCCACGGCGGTGCCCCTGATGACCGTGCCCTCGGGCTTCTCGCCGAGCTCGATCACCGGGCGGCCGGGGATCTCGACGCGGGCGTAGCGCCGGGGGTCGATCTGTTCGTTCAGGGCCTGCGCGTTGACGGTCTCCTTGGCCAGGGTGCGGCTGTCGACGACGGAGACCAGCCGCAGAGCCTCGGAGTCGACACTCTCCTGGGCGCTGCTGCTGATGGTCCGTGTCTCGACGATGACGAGCGAGACGCCGAAGACCGCGATCACCACGAGAACGACCGCGAGTGTGGAGTTGATCAGTCGACGGCGCATGTGCGAGGGGGCTCTAGCTCTTCTCGAAGCGGAAGCCGACTCCGCGGACGGTGGCGATGTAGCGCGGGTTGGCCGCGTCGTCGCCGAGCTTCTTGCGCAGCCACGAGATGTGCATGTCGAGCGTCTTGGTCGAGGACCACCACGTGGTGTCCCAGACCTCGCGCATCAGCTGGTCGCGGGTCACGACCCGCCCCGCGTCCCGCACCAGGACCCTGAGCAGGTCGAACTCCTTGGCGGTGAGCTGCAGCTCCTCGTCGCCCATCCAGGCGCGGTGCGACTCGACGTCGATCCGCACGCCGTGGGTGGCGGGCTGGGGCGCCGACTCGGTGGCGCCGCGCCGCAGCAGGGCCCGGACCCTGGCGAGCAGTTCGGCCAGGCGGAAGGGTTTGGTCACGTAGTCGTCGGCGCCGGCGTCGAGGCCGACCACGGTGTCCACCTCGTCGGCGCGGGCGGTGAGCACGAGGATGGGGACGGTGTGTCCCTCGGAGCGCAGCCTCCGGGCGACTTCGAGGCCGTCCATGCCGGGAAGCCCCAGGTCGAGCACGACCAGGTCGGCGCCCCCCTGCAGTCCGGCGTCGAGGGCGGTCGGGCCGTCCTCGCGCACCTCGACCTCGTAACCCTCCCTGCGCAGGGCGCGGGCCAGTGGCTCCGAGATGGACGCGTCGTCCTCGGCGAGCAGTACACGGGTCATGGGGGTGATGGTAGTCCGCGGCGGCGACAATGCGTCAGGTGATCCACCCACCCTGCGGGTCTACGGCGCGATCTTGTATGACACCTTCGAATGAGGGCGAATGGTTCCGGGGAGGCCTGTGATCCATCTCTCAAGTCCTTCCATATGCCGCACTCTGGTGACGTATGGTGTCCCAACGCCTATAGCACTACTCGTGGACCTTTGGCCTGCTTGGCGCGCCAAAGGTCACTTTTCTGCACAGGGCCGGTCTTGCCGGTCCTGGGATCAGTGAATGACCTACGGGCCGGGCCCCAGCGCGAACCAGCGCACGGGGCGTGGATCCCGGTGTGGTCTGTCCTTCCCGGTCTCCCCCACGGAGCCGGACCCCAAAGGCGTTGGGGGGACAGCCGCCATGCCGGTGCCGGCCTTCCCCCACCGGGCGCGATTCAACGCTCACGAAGCGCGCGTCCCGAGCAAGCAAGGATCGACCATGGCGTCCAGCCTGACGAAGGACTCCGCCAGTACCACTGGCACCGAGAAGACCTTCCTCGGCCACCCCCGCGGCCTGGCCAACCTCTTCATGACGGAGATGTGGGAGCGCTACAGCTTCTACGGCATGCGGGCCCTGCTCGTGCTCTACCTGGTCGCCCCGGCGTCCCAGGGCGGACTCGGGTTCAACATGGCCACGGCCACCGCGATCTACTCCGTGTACAACGCGATGGTGTACCTGCTCGCCCTGCCGGGCGGCTGGCTCGCCGACCGCGCCTGGGGTGCCCGCAAGACGGTGGCGGTCGGCGGCACGATCATCATGATCGGCCACTTCCTCCTCGCCGTACCGTTCGAGATCTCCTTCTTCATCGGTCTCGCGGCCATCGCGCTCGGCTCCGGTCTCCTCAAGGCCAACATCTCCACGATGGTCGGCCACCTGTACCCGGACAAGAACGACCCGCGCCGCGACGGTGGCTTCACGGTCTTCTACATGGGCATCAACCTCGGCGCCTTCTTCGCGCCGCTGACGATCGGCACGGTCGGCCAGAAGGTCAACTGGCACTTCGGCTTCGCGCTCGCCGGTGTGGGCATGGCCCTGGGCCTGCTGTTCTTCTTCTTCGGCACCCGCCACATGTCGGCGGAGAGCGATGTCGTCCCGACGCCGATGTCCGAGACCGAGCGCGCCTCGATCATCAAGAAGGTCCTGATGTGGCTGGGCGTCGCGGCCGTCGCGTACGCCGCCCTCGCGGTCTCGGGTCACTTCACGGTCGACTGGGCCATCTGGCCGCTGACCATCGCCGGCCTCGTCATCCCGGCCTGGTACCTGCTGCGCATCAAGCGTGACAAGGACCTCGACCAGGTCTCGCAGTCCCGTATGTCGGCGTACGTGTGGTTCTTCGTCGCCGCGGCCGCCTTCTGGGG
The DNA here is from genome assembly GCF_043200435.1 of Streptomyces sp. NPDC048416. Taxonomy (NCBI): domain Bacteria; kingdom Bacillati; phylum Actinomycetota; class Actinomycetes; order Kitasatosporales; family Streptomycetaceae; genus Streptomyces; species Streptomyces sp. NPDC048416. The sequence continues at coordinate 13,983 of NZ_JBICXU010000055.1, read as the reverse complement.
CATCTACGACCAGACCGGTTCGACGCTGAGCGTGTTCGCGCAGGACAACACGGCGAACAGCCTGTTCGGCCTGAACTTCCCGTCGAGCTGGTTCCAGTCCCTGAACCCGCTGTACGTGATGGCCCTCGCGCCGGTCTTCGCCTGGCTCTGGGTGTACCTGAACAAGCGCCGCCAGGAGCCGAGCACGCTGTCGAAGTTCGCCTTCGGCCTCACGCTCATCGGCCTGTCGTTCTTCGTGATGATGCTGGCCCAGGCCGCCTCCTCCGGCGGCGTCAAGGTCACTCCGCTGTGGCTGTGCGCGGTCTACCTGATCCAGACCGTCGGCGAGCTGACGCTCTCCCCGGTCGGGCTCTCGCTGACCACCAAGCTGGCGCCGGAGAAGTACGCCTCCCAGATGATGGGCGTGTGGTTCCTGGCCGTCACGGCCGGCGACTCGGTCATCGCGCTGCTCCAGCTGATCGGCGCCCCGACCGACTCCTCGTACTGGTTCGCCAGCCAGGGCGGCCTCGCCGTCCTCGCCGGTGTCGCGATCTTCTTGTACCGCAGGAAGGTCCAGCCGCTCATGGGCGGCGTGCACTAGGGGGTGTCTGGTGGATCATGGCCGGGGGTGCGGCGCCTGGCACGGCACCTCGCGGCGTTGCCGAAACGCCCCGATAGCTCCGCTATCACGACGTTCCGGCGCCTTGCGATGCACCGCACCAGGCGCCGCACCCTGACCGACCCTGATCCACCAGACACCCCCTAGCACCGTCTTGGCACGTCAAGGGCCGCCGCACCTCCCGGTGCGGCGGCCCTTGGCCGTTCCCGTGGTGCGTCAGCGCGTGCCGCGCAGCCGCCGCCACGGGGTGAAGGTGAAGATCGCGCCGCCGAGCAGGAGCACGGTGCCCGCGACGAGGCCGAGCGCACGCAGGGCGCCGGTGTCGCTCGCACCGGTCTGGGCGAGGCCGCCGGACGAGGACGAGGCGCCCGCGGAGCCCGATGTGCCCGCGGTGGTGGCCGCGCCCGAGGTGCCGCTGCCGCCGGCCGCGCCGCCGGGCTGGGCCGCCGTATCCAGCTCAAGGGAGACCGGCGCGGTGCCGGAGACCTTGCAGGGGATGTGGATCGGCGAGCCGCCCAGGGTGACGTCGATGGACAGGTCACCGGGGGCCAGCGTCGACTTGCCGGATGCGCCCGGCGTGTAGGTGCCCGTCATGTCGGTCAGGTCGACCGGCGCCCCCGACTTGATCGGGTCGGGGCTGGCCGGGCCGGTGACGGACACCGTGCCCTTGTCGGCGCCTGCGACGACGACCTGCATGGACGGCTTGAGCGCGCCCGCCGGAAGGTCGGCCGGGCTGTTCATGACGCCCTTGGCCGTCTTGACGGTCAGGGCGTAACTCCCGCCGCTCTTCTTGGCGTTGATGGTCACCTTGGACTGGATACTGGCCGGTCCCGGCGCGGTGCAGGCGAAGGTGACGGCGACCTCCTTGCCGGGGAAGTCGCTCTGGCCGCCGCTGCCGCCGGTGGTGGCGCCGGAGGTGGATCCGCCGCCGGTACCGCCGGACGCCGAGCCCGAGGTGGACCCGCCGGTGGTGCCGCCCGACGTGGTCGAGCCGGTGGTGCCGCCCGACGTCGTCCCACCTGTGGTGGAGCCGGTCGTGCCCCCGGACGTGGTGGAGCCGGACGTGCCCCCGGACGTGGTGGAGCCCGTCGTGCCCCCGGACGTGGTGGAGCCGGTCGTGCCTCCGCTCGTCGTGCCCCCGGAGGTGCCCCCCGCGTCCGTCACCTTGATCGTCGCGCCGACGCCGACCGCCACCTTCGGCGTGCACTTGGTGTCCGTCGACATGATCTGGTTGACGTTGATGTTGTACGCGTCGGGCGTCAGGGTGACGTCGCCCGCCTTGGTCAGTTTCAGCTTGGCCGTCATGTCCGAGAGGACCATCGGGCTGTTCTTGGGGATCGGCGGGTTGGTCCGGGGCCCCTTCATGGCGATGTCGGCGCTCTGCGCGCCCGCCGCCTTGAGGGTGCCGGTCGGCTGGACGACGTCCTTGTTGAGGTCCAGGACGTTCGGATTGTTCGACGCGGCCTGGGTGAACTTCCAGACCACATCCACCTCGTCACCCACCTTGGCCGTGGCCGGCGCGGTGATCTGCACCTTCGTCGTCCCCTCGACCGGCGGCAGGCCGGAGATGGACGGCGGTATGCACTCGGTGGAGTACGAGACTTCGGCTGCTTGTGCGGGACCTGCGGCGAGGACGATTCCCGCGCCGCCGAGCATCAGCGCGATACCGGCCGCGCTCATCCTCCGTTGCGTGGTCACGAATTTCCCTTCGTCGTGGGACCGTACGGACGGCCCGGGCGGCTCTCTGGCGGTGCGGAGTCGGGGGTGAACCAGGGCAGTGCGGCCGGGGTGCCGTGCGGCCCCGCGCCCGGGGCCCGGTGCGCGTCCGGCTCGGCGGGCGGCTCCGGCCCGGCCGGCGGCGCGCCCTGCTCGCCTGGCGTTCCGCGCAGCCTCGGCAGGCGTACGGTCACGTCGGGCAGGCGTACGCCGCGGTGGCGCCGGGCTGCGCCGGTCCGCCCGGGGTCGCGCGGGCGCAGCCGGTCGACGACGGCCATGCCGATGCGGAAGAGCGCGGCGGGCACCACCAGGCAGAGCAGGATCCAGAAGACGGTGACGCCCCAGGGGCGGTCCACCCCCCAGGGCTCGGTGGCGAGCAGCTTCTTGGCGTACATGAGCGAGACCTGGTAGTCGCCGTGGGCGCCGGCCGACAGCTCGAAGTCGAGCTTGATCTCGGCCTTGTGGCCGGGCTGGATGGTGCCCTTCCACTGGCGGTCCTCCCACTGGGGTGCGAACACGCCGTGTGCGGTGCCGAGTTGGAAGACGGGGTCCTTGACGGGGGCCGAGCCCAGGTTGCCCACGGTGAAGACCAGGGTGCGGGCGGGCGGGGCGCCGAACCAGGTCAGCAGGGAGCTCCGGCCGTCGAGCCGGGGCTCGGCGAGCACCGCGAGCCTGCCATCGCCGCTCTGGTCGGGCAGCGGCGCCACCGGATGCCCGGTGATCTTCAACTCGGTGTCCATCAGGGCCGGTTCGCCCTGCACGGTGGCGACGTGGACGACGCAGGGGCAGGGCCTGGGCGGCGGCGCCGCAGGGAGGACCTTGGTGAAGGCGCCCTTGGCGTCGGTCGTGACGGCCTGGCCGTCGGCGTTGGAGCAGGAGTTGGTGCCGCCGATGACGCCCCGCACGGGATCGGACTGCCCGCAGACCAGCAGCATCAGCAGGGCGTTCGGCCGCCAGCCGCTGCCGGTGACGGTGACGTCGGCGCCCTTGGCCGCCTCGGCCGTGGAGAGCGTAACGGCGGGTCTGCCGCCGTCGGCGTACGCGCGTCCGGCCGGTGCCACGGCCAGGAGGACGGCGACGAGGCCGACGGCGAGAGCCAGCACGGCAGGCAGGGCAGCGGGCAGGACGGCGGGGGCAAGCAGCGCCAGGGCCCGGCCCCTCGGGTGTGGCTTCACTGGCGGGCTCCTGTCTGCGCCGACTCGCGCTGTGGTGCCGGTGTTTCGGCGGACCCCGCGCGCGATGCCCGGCGGCGGCGCAGGACGAGCCTGACGGCGGCTGCCGCGCCGCCGAGCAGCGCAAGTCCCGCTCCGGCGACCGCGCCCCACGGCACGAAGGAGGCCGCGGCCGTCGCGCTGGAGTGGGCGCCGCCGCCTGCGGTGACGTCCAGGCGGACATCGACCCGGTCGAGGGCGGGCGGGTGCGGCCAGGGCTCGGTCAGCTCGACGCGCTGCGCCGGCAGGAGCTCGACCGGCAGGAGGCGGGGCGCGCGGTCGAGGGCGCGGCCGAACACCCCGTCGGCGCGCACGGCGAGGCGCGGGGTCAGGGCGGTGTTGCCCCGGTTGACCAGGGCGTAGCGGATGAGGCCGCGGCTCGTGTCGACGCGTACGGACTCCACGGTCAGGGCGCTCAACGTCGGCCCCGCGACCCGTACGTGAAGACGGATGTCCACCTCGCGCCCGCCCAGCGCGGCGGTGAGTGCCGCGGGGCGGTCGCCGGGCTGCGCGCCGGCCGGAACGGTCACCGAGAACGGCACGTCGGCGCGGGTGTGCGGCGGGATCCGCACTTCGGGCGAAGCGAGCACGATCCACGGGTCGGGCGTGCGGCGCACGGCGAGGGAGCCGTCGGCCGTGTTGTACGCGGCGGCTCCGCGCAGCGTGAGCGTGAGAGGGGCGCCGGAGGGGTTGCTCAGCGAGAGCGTGTCCTCAAGGACCGTGCCGGGCGCGCCCTCCAGGTAGAAGTAGGGCCGCCCTTCGGCGCTGGGCCGGGTGCCGCCGCCGGATGCGGGCGCGGCGGTCCACTGTCCGCCCGCCGGGGGCGCGGCCCGCGCGGCGGGCGCCGGGAGCGCGCACAGCAGCAGCGCCAGGACCGGCAGGGCCGGGCGGATGTGACGCATCGGCGGCTCCTCGGGCGCGAGGGGTGGCCCCTTGCGGGGTGTACGGGAGCGCGGGAAACGGAACGGCTCCCGTCGGGGGCGTACGGGAGCACGACGGCTCCTCAAGGGCGCGTACGGAAGCGGGGATCAGGCCCGCTGGTTGCGCCGGGTCAGCCAGAGCACTCCGCCCGCCCCCACCAGGACGACCGTGCCGCCGAGGGTGCCGAGTGCGACGGCCGAGTCGAGGGGGCCCGTCTTGGGCAGGGCCGCGGGCGCCGTCGCGCCACCGGAACCGCCTGTGCCGCCCGTGCCGCCCGTGCCGCTCGCCCCGGTGACGTCGAGTTCGAGGGAGGGTCCTGGACTGTTGCCGGGGGTGCAGGTCGTGGTGGTGCCCAGCGCCTTGATGGTGAGGACGCCCGCGGTGAGGGTGACCTTGCCGTTGGCCTTCGGCACGTAAGTACCCGACAAGTCGCTTATTTTGATGGGGGAGTTGGCGGGGATCTCCGCGGAGTTGGCCGCGCCCGTGACCGCGACCGTGCCCTTGTCGGCGCCGCCCAGGGTGATCACGGCGCTCGGGTTCATCGCACCGGCGCCGAGGGCGACCGGGCTGGAAGACACGCCCTTCTGGAAGGACATGGTGACTTTGTAGGAACTGCCGCTCTGGACCGCCTTGATGTCGATGGGCGAGACGGCACTCTTTGCGCCGATCGGCGTCTTGCAGTCGTAGTTGACGTCGACGACGGAGGCGTAGGCCGCCGGGGCGGCGATCAGCACCACCGAGCCCGCCACCGCCGTCGCCAGCGCGCGAGCTGTCCGCTTCGGGTACGACACCTCGAATTCCCCTCATGCCGGTGCTGCCGGAGCCCGTCACGTTACTGACGGCGCATCAGATAGGGCGCTCAAGGTACGCCGGGGGCCTTGTCGAGGGAAGACACAGAACAGAGCGGATCGAGCCCCGGACACGCCAAGGGCCCGGCGACCCGAACCGCCGGTAACCGCTAAAGGGAGGTACACCCGTCGCCTGAACGGGAGTTACGCGGGCGCCGCGAGTGCGAACCCCACGACGGGAGTTACGCGGGCGCCGTGAGTGCGTGGCCGGAAGTCACGCGGGCGCCGCGAGTGCGTGAACGGGAACGGCGCCGAGTGCCGCGAACCCCGCGACGGGAGTTACGCCAGTACCGCAAGGGCCGCACCGCCAGGGCCTCCAGGGGCGGGCACCATCCGTGCCGCGGGCCCCACATCGGGAGTTGCACCAGTACCGCAAGGGCCGCACCGCCAGGGCCGCACCGCCAGGGTTGCAAGGGGCGGGCACATCCGCGCCCCGGACCAAACCCCCAACGGGAGTTACGCGGGCGCCGCGAGTTCCGCCCAGACCGTCTTGCCGGCGACGCCCGGCGTGCGCACCACGCCCCAGTCGAGGCACAGCCGCTGCACGATGAACATCCCGTGCCCTCCGGGGCGGCCCGCGCGGTGCGGGGTGCGGGGGGCCGGTTGGCCCGCGCCGAGGTCGCTGACCTCAAGTCGCAGGACCTTCGCGGTGCGCGACACCCTCAGACCCTCGGGGCCCTCGGCATGCAGACAGGCGTTGGTCACCAGCTCGGAGACGACGAGCAGGACGTCTTCGGCGGCGGCGCGGCCCTCGGCCGTCGCCGCCGGAAGCCAGCCCCAGTCATAGAGCGCCTGCCTGGTGAAGTCGCGCGCCATCGGGACGATGCCGCTCGCTCCATTGAGCGCGAGGACGCGCGCGGACGTGACGGAGCCCGTGCCGTCGGATTCCGACGGCACAGCGCCGGGCCCGGCCCCATGGGGCTCTGGCCCACGGTCGCCCGGAGCCTGCTCCCGGGTGGTGCTCATCAGCGCTTCACCTCACCGATTCGCCAATGTCGTGTCTGCTCTCCTGCCCGGACGAACCGGGGTCAGTCACGCAGAGCGGTGTCGAGCGAATCATGCACGGTGAAGACCGCTTCCGCTCCTGTGATCTCGAAAACCCGCGCAACCACGGGCTGCATCGCCACCAGATGGACCGCGCCGCCCAGCTCCTCCGCCTTGAGGCGGGCGCCGAGCAGAACGTTCAGGCCGGTGGAATCGCAGAATTCCAGCTCCGAGCAGTCGACGACCAGCTTGGTGCGCCCCTGGGCGATGGCCTCCTCCAGGGGTTCCCTCAGCAGATCCGCCGTGTGGTGATCGAGCTCACCCGCCGGAGTCAGAATCTCAGCTGCGCCCTCGGTGCGGACTCCGACCCGGAGCCGGCCCCGATTCGTGCTGCCGACCGTGCCGCGGTCCATGCCGTCCCTCTTCGCCGATTCGTCGTAACTTCTCAAGAACACTACGCCTTCCCTGCGACATCTGAAAGCCAAACAACCCCGCAAAGCGGACATATGACCACAAAGAAGCCTTGCGAGAGCCCACTCGTAGCGGGTAGGGGTAGTAGCGACAGTTATTCAACACGACCGGCTACGGAGGCGCCGCACACCGCGGACAATACGTATGGGCATCGGCAGCCATATGCCGAGAACGATGGAGGAGACGCATGTCACCCCGGCTCGACGCGTCGCGAGATACGTCGATCAAGCAGGCACCGCAGGACATCCACCCCCCGCGCGCACGACAGTACGCGGCAGAGGGGCTTGAGGGTCTACCCGAGATCCCGCCTTTCGCCGAAGTGGGCCCCGTTGACGCGCGGGCCCTTTCGAAGACGCTCTTCGCCCGCCTCGACTCACTCGAAGAGGGCACGTCGGAGCACGCGTACGTACGCAACACCCTGGTCGAACTGAACCTGGCCCTGGTCAAGTTCGCCGCATCGCGCTTCCGCTCCCGCAGCGAGCCGATGGAGGACATCATCCAGGTGGGCACGATCGGCCTGATCAAGGCGATCGACCGGTTCGAGTTCGACCGCGGCGTGGAGTTCCCCACGTTCGCGATGCCGACCATCGTCGGCGAGATCAAGCGCTTCTTCCGCGACACCTCCTGGTCCGTGCGGGTTCCGCGCAGGCTCCAGGAGCTCCGTCTGGACCTCGCCAAGGCGGGCGACGAACTCGCCCAGCAGCTTGACCGCTCGGCCACGGTGGGCGAGCTCGCCGAACGCCTGGGCATCACCAAGGAAGAAGTCGTCGAAGGCATGGCGGCGAGCAACGCGTACACCGCGAGCTCGCTCGACGCACAGCCCGAGGAGGACGACTCCGAGGGCGCACTCAGCGACCGCATCGGCTACGAGGACCACGATCTCGAAGGGATCGAGTACGTCGAGTCGCTGAAGCCGCTGATCGCCGAACTCCCCTCGCGGGACCGGAAGATCCTGTCGCTGCGCTTCGTCGCCAACATGACGCAGTCCGAGATCGGCGAAGAGCTCGGCATTTCCCAGATGCACGTCTCCCGACTGCTCTCGCGCACCCTGCGCAAGCTCCGCAAGGGGCTGACCGTCGAGGAGTGACGCACGCCTGTCCGAAGGGCCCGTTCCGTCAAGGTGCGGGCCCTTCCGCGTTGTTGACGAACCGGGCGGACTGGGTCACATTGGGCGCTGGGGTTGCGGGGGGTCTGGGGGGACTTCATGGCGTACGGCGGGCTCGAAGCGCTGACGCGCGACCGGCTGGGGCGCGAGAACACCCCCCTGTACGGCAGTCCCGGCCCGGCACCCGAACGGGCGGCCCGGGACGCGCGGTTGGGCATCCGGCTCATCGAGGACGCGGCCCAACACGCCCTGCCCGTTGCCCCGTTGAAGGCCGCGCGCGCCGGGGAGATGCTGCGCGCGGCGGGCATGAGACCCGCGAGGGGCGGCCCCGCCGGTGTCTGACACGGCCGGAGCCGGGACCGAGGACAACACCGCGGCGCCCTCCGACCGGCCCGGCACGGACAACACCGCGGCGCCCTCCGACCGGTCCGGCACGGCCGGCTCCCCGCCCACCGGCACCGGCGTCGGCGTCAGCACTGCCGTCGGCACTGGTGCCAGCGCTGACACCGGCACTGACGCCGGTGACTCGATGTTCCGCAACGCCTATGCACTGATGCTGTCCACGGCGGTCTCGGCCGCGCTCGGTCTCGGCTTCTGGCTGGTGGCGGCCCGCTACTACAGCGAGGAGGCGGTCGGACACGGCTCGGCGGCCATCGCCGCCATGAAACTGCTCGCCTCGCTCACCGCCACCACCATGATCGGCGCGGTGGTCCGTTACGTGCCGCGGGCCGGCGCCTCGACGGGTCCGCTGGTCCGGCGCGCCTATGTGGTCAGCACCGTCGTGGTGACCGCGGCCTGTGTCGTCTTCCTGTTCACGCTGCCGCTGTGGGGCCCCTCGTACGCGCCGCTCTCCGGGCCCCGGGCCGGGGCGCTCTTCACGGTGTCCTCCGTGGCCTGGGCGATCCTGACCCTCCAGGACGGCGTCCTCACCGGGCTGCGCAAGGCGATCTGGGTGCCGGTAGGCAACGCCGTGTTCTCGCTCGGCAAGCTGCTCCTGCTCGCCGTGTTCTCGACGCTCGCCCTCGGCGTCTTCGTCTCGTGGGCGGCCGCGACGGCGCTGTCCATCGTGCCGCTCGGCCGGCTGGTCTTCCGCCGGCTGATCCCCGCGCAGGCCGCCGCCGACCGCGACCGGCCGGTGCCGGAACTGCGCGAGATCGGCCGCTTCCTGGCCGGGGACTCGGTGGGCGCGCTGTTCTCACTCGCCATGATCAACCTGCTGCCGGTGATGGTCGCGGTGCGCTTCCCGGCCGCGCAGAACGGCTTCTTCTTCATCGCGTACACCGTCGGCGGGACGATGGAGTTCATGGCCACCAACATGGCCTCCTCGCTCACCGCGCACTCCTCGCACAGCCCGGACGAACTCGCCGACGGGGTACGCGGCGCGCTGCGCCGGATGGCGCTCCTGCTCGTCCCCGTCGTGCTGTTCCTCGTCCTGTTCGCCCGGCAGATCCTCGCCCCGTTCGGCGACGACTACGCCCAGCACGGCACGCTGGTGCTGCGGCTGCTGGCCGTGGCCGCGATCCCGCGGGTCGCCGTCGAGCTGTACATCGGTGTGCTGCGTGTGCAGGGGCGCACCGGCGTGCTCGCCCTCCTCCAGGGCGCCATGTGCGCCCTGGTCCTCGGCGGCGCCTCTGTGCTGCTCGGGCCGTACGGCATCTCCGGCGCGGGCTGGGCCCAGTTGTGCGCGATGAGCCTGGTGGCGGTGTGCTGTGTGCCCGGACTGCGCGGGGCGCTCGCGGGCCGCGCCGCCCCGCACCCGCCCCGCATCGCCAAGTCCGGTGAATTCGGGACGAGTTGGGCCGCGCGGGCGCATGCGGATCGGGAGGCGCGGGCCCGGGAGTACGGGGCGCGCTGGGCCACCCGGACGGCGTATCTGCGCGGGGGCGTGGACACCGCGACGCCCGCGTTCGGCATCCCCCTGTACGTGCCCGGAGCCCACCCGGAACCGGGCTCCGACACCACCCTGCGTTTACGTCTGCCGCCCGACGCCGGGGACCAGGAGCCCGACGCCGGGGACCATGAGGGCGACGCCGGGGACCAGGAGGGCGACGAGTCCCGTCTGGTGATGGCCTTGTGGCTGCTGCTCGGCCTCGCGGCGGGCCTGTTCTGGGTGCCGCTGTCGCGCGCCGCCGCGCCCGTCGGCGGCGACCTCAACGGCACGGGGCTGCTGCGTGCCCTGCCGCCGGTGAGTCTGACCGCCGGGGTGCTGCTCATCGTCGTGTGCAGCGCCGCCGTGTCCCTCTACCGCCCGCGCCCCGCGCTGCTCGCGGCGGGGCTGTGCGTGACGGTCGCCGCCCTGCACACCGCGCCGGTCATCCTGGGCGTGCGGCCCGACCCGCTGTCGGGGCCCTGGCACACCCCACTCGCCCGCCTCCTCACCGAGACCGCCGGTTTCGCCACCCAGGACGGTGTCGAACGCTGGCTGCCGATGGCGCTGCGTCTGCTCTGCCTGGCCCTGGCGACGGTGCTGCTGCGGGCGCTGGGTGCGCACTGGCGGGTCACGTCGGTCGTGGTGTGGGTGCTGGCGGTCGCGGCCTGGGCCGCCCAGCACACCTTCGCGACGGTCGCGCTGCCGGTCTTCGCCGGCCTGTGCGCCGCCACGGCGGGGGTGCTGCTGCGACACGTGCTCGCCGCACGTGAACGGGCCGCGGCGCGACGCCGCTGAGCACGAGCCCGGCCCGCATGGGGCACGCGGCCCACCCCCACCCCGGTTCACCGCCCGGGGTCGGCCTTCGTGCGTTTCGCCCGCTCGGCGGCGCCCCGGGTCGCGGCCGGCAGGGGCAGCCCGGGGAAGGCGCAGGCGACGGTGGAGAGAGCGGCCATGCAGACCAGGAAGGCGGTCGCCGAGAACCCGTGCACGAGGAAGAGACAGGTGGACACGAGCGCCCCGATCGCCAGGCTGAGCGGCGCGGCGAGCGCGAGCGCTTCCAGGCGGGCGCCGGGGCGCGGGGCGCGGGGGCGCGGGGCGCGGGGGCGCGGGGCGCCGGGGTGCGGGGCGCCGGGCTGCGGGGCGCCGGGCAGCAGGGTGCCAGGCTGCGGGGCGCCAGGGTGCAGGGCGCCAGGCTGCGGGGCGCCAGGCTGCGGGTGGAGCAGCGCGAGCCCGGGGCCGAGCGAGACGAAGAGCAGTACGGGGATCCAGCGCAGGGGGGTTGCTCCGGGCAGCGCGGTCGCCCCGAGGGCGAGCCAGCCGGAGAGGGCGAGGGTGGTTCTGACGTACGTCTGGTTCCGGTTCCGGGCCATGTCGATGTTCCTCCGGGTCGAGCCGCCAACACATCACCGCGCAGTTCCCCGCGCCCCTTAAACCCCCTTTCCCCTGCGGACCGTGGCCACTTCTCGCGCAGTTCCCCGCGCCCCTGAACCCCCTTCCGGCCGCAGACCGTGGACGGTTGCTCGCGCAGTTCCCCGCGCCCCTGAACCCCCTTCCGGCCGCAGACCGTGGACGGTTGCTCGCGCAGTTCCCCGCGCCCCTGAACCCCCTCGCGCCTGCGGACCGTGGTCGCTTCTCGCGCAGTTCCCCGCGCCCCTGAACCCCCTTCCGGCCGCGGACCGTGGGCGGTTGCTCGCGCAGTTCCTCGCGCCCCCAAACCCCCTCGCGCCTGCGGACGGTGGGCGCTTCTCGCGCAGTTCCCCGCGCCCCCAAACCCCCTCGCGCCTGCGGACCGTGGTCGCTTCTCGCGCAGTTCCCCGCGCCCCTATCAGCACTGGTGCAGGAGCCGTGCTGGCCTGCATGGGCATCTTCAGCCTGTCCGGCGATTGAGGACGAGCGCCGTTCAGGCGCGAACGGGGGTGCAGGGGGCGGAGCCCCCGCATGGGGGCTGGGGCGCAGCCCCAGGGAGCCGCACCCTCAAGTAGCCGCACGGGCGGGAGGGTGGGAAAACCCGCCGGGGCCGGGGTCATGGGCGGCGCGGCGGCACGTACTGGAGAACCGTGCCGTACTCGTTCCCCGCCACCACCCGAAACCGCGGCGAAGCCAACAGCTTCGCCCGCAGCTCACGAAAGCCCCCCGCAGGAAGCAACCCCTCCCCCGCGCAGTAGATGGCCTGAGTACGCGTGAGGATGAAGTACACGGGCCGCCCGTCCTTCGGCAGCTGCGGCTCCAGATACCCGACAGGATCCCGCAGCATGATCGCGTTCTGGGGTTCCTCCTGTTCGGCCACGTACCAGTGCTCCAGCTGGTCGTAGCGGTGCAGCGACTGCGGAAAGGAGCCGCTGACCGCGAGGATCATCGAGCCCTTGGCCGCATGGTCGAGCACCCGGGTCACCAGCGCCGTCTCGGCGGGCGGCGTGTAGTACATGCGCTCCTTGCCGTAGTAGGCGGGAACGAACCCGGCGACGAGCAGCACGAGCACCAGCGGCAGCGCGACCGGGGCGGCCCGTCGACGCACGACGACCCCGGCCCCCCGCACACCCTGCCCAGCCGTCCCCGCCGCAGGCACCAGCGCCGCCGCCGCGAAGAACGCGGCGCCGGGCAGCCCGAACAGGTAGACACGGAAGAGCATTTCGCCGCCGTAGTCGTTCACGGCGAACAGCGGCACCGGCGCCACCGACACCAGGAGCAGCGGCAGCGCGCTCCTGGCCAGTTTGCGCCGCAGGACGACGGCGACCACCGCGAGAGCGGCGACGACCAGGACCATGACGATGTCGGCGCGGCCCTGCAACACCGGTCCGGGGCCGGTGAGTTCACCGACGTACCCGGCCCGCGAGTTGTTGAGGAGGTTGCCCAGGGACTGCTTGAGCGAGGCCAGCGTCTCCATGAAGAGCGGCCGTCCCATCGTGAGGTCCCAGACCAGCATGATCAGCGCGCTCACGACGAACAGCCCCGGGTTGCGGTAGCGGCGGGTCAGGTTGAGTGCGATCAGGGCGGCGCACAGCATCACCGGGGTGAGCTGGTGGGTGAAGTTGATGGCGGCGATCAGCGGGGCCAGGATCACGACGCAGACCGCTCGCTGCCGCCCGGTGGTGGGCGGCGGAATGCTCGCCGCCGCCGGATCGAGGTGGGCCCGCGAGCGCAGCTCGCCCGCCGCTCCGGGGCGTACGAAGTGCCGGAACACCACGGCGAGCACGGCCAGGTGCAGGATCAGCGCCATGCCCTGGGGCGAGAAGTAGTCCTGGCCGACCCAGTTGGCGACCTCGAAGATCCATACGCCGGTCCACACCAGCCGCCAGTCCTCGGCGAAGGTGCGGTAGATCAGGACGAGGACCGGGATGAGGACGACGCCGTAGAAGAGCGGGACCCAGTTGAGGTAGGAGGCCGCGCTGTCCACGCCGAAGGCCCGCACCAGCCCCGCGTTGAGCGTGAAGAAGCCGGGCCACTGGTCGTACGCCGCCATGTTGCCGGACAGCGGGGTGCCGGGCCGCAGTTCCTGGTTGGCGAGCAGGTGGCTGACCACCGCGTCGTGCTTCGACGACCAGGGGTAGCGCACCGAGTCGTACAGGATCGCGGTGGGCGCCTTGAGGGCGAACAGCAGGGCCACGCTGTGGAGCCCGGGCCACCAGGGCGCGGTGCCGGCCCGCCGCAGGCTGACGACGAAGCCGCCGGTGAGGGCGGCGAGGGAGAGGTAGAAGGCGGCGGGCAGCTTGTCGATCAGACCCCAGTCGCCCATGTGCCGATAGTCGATGCCCGGCAGTGCGTACACCCACAGGGCGACGGCGACGCACAACGGCAGCCAGCTGAACAGAACTTGAGGGGCCATCAGGTCCGCGACCGCCGGCCGGCGCCGCACGTCCTCCGGCCGGCGCCAGGTGTCCTTCGGCCTCGGCTGCGTCCTCCTGGCCGTCATCGGTGGGCCGGGGTCCGCCGCCCGTTGGTCCGCCGCCCGTTCCTCGGCCGCGTCCTCGGGGGGCTCCCGCCCGTTCCCCTGGACCGGCGTGGGCACACGCTTCCGCACAGTGCGACTCCCCCCACAGATGTGGTCGCGGCCGTCACGCCGCTGTCCCTTGGCTGTCCCTTGCTGTCCCTTCGAGGCTGTCCCGGAGAGCGAGTATAGGAACACCCTTCGTGTTTGTGTGGCCCCACCACGAACCGCCTTGCCCCCCCCATTACCGTTTTGGTTGCCTCGCAATGGGGCGCCCGGCCTCCGGAGTTGGCATGACTTTCTCCCCCTGTCGATCGCATGTCTTGGGGGGGGG
>NZ_JBICXU010000054.1:0-23544 GCF_043200435.1 Streptomyces sp. NPDC048416 | reverse complement strand
CCAACTACGCCGCCGCCAACGCCTTCCTCGACGCCCTCGCCACCCACCGCCACACCCACAACCAACCCGCACACTCCCTCGCCTGGGGACTCTGGTCCCAGCACACCGGCATGACCACCCATCTGTCCGCGGCAGACGTCGAACAGATGGCGAAGTCCGGTGTACGAGGCCTGTCCGACGACGAAGGCCTCGCGCTCTTCGACACGGCCGTGTCCGGCGCGACCCCCGTCCTGCTGCCGATCCGCCTGGACCTCAAGGCGCTGCGTGCCCGCCCGGGCGGTACGCCGCCGCTGCTGAGCACTCTGGTACGCCCCGTGAGCCGCCGCTCCGTCGCGGCCGCGGCGACGGACGACGGCGACACACTGGCCCACCGGCTGCTCCGTATGACCGTGCCCGAACGCGAGCGTCTGCTGCTGGATCTGGTACGTACCCAGGTCGCCGGCATCCTCGGCCACGAGGGCGGCGACGCGGTCGCCCCGGACCGCGCGTTCAAGGAACTGGGCTTCGACTCCCTCGCCGCCGTGGCCCTGCGCAACCGCCTGGGCGCAGCAGTGGGGATCCGGCTGCCGGTCACCCTGGTCTTCGACCATCCCACGCCGCTCGCGCTCGCGGAGTACCTGCGTACCGAACTGGTCGGCGCGGACGAACCCCAGGGCGTGGACTCGGTCACGGCGCGCGCGTCCCACGACGAGCCCATCGCGATCGTCGGCATGAGCTGCCGCTTCCCCGGCGGCGTCAACTCTCCTGAAAAATTGTGGGAGTTGCTGGCCGAAGGCGGTGACGGCATCTCGGCGTTCCCCGCGGACCGCGGCTGGGACATCGAGGAGATCTGCGACACCAGCGGGCAGCGGCCGAACACCAGCCACTCGCGCGAGGGTGGGTTCCTGCACGACGCGGCCGACTTCGACGCCGACTTCTTCGGCATCTCCCCCCGCGAAGCACTCGCCACCGACCCCCAGCAACGCCTTCTCCTCGAAACATCCTGGGAAGCACTCGAACGCGCCGGCATCAACCCCCACACACTCCGCGGCAGCCGCACCGGCGTCTTCGCCGGCATCATGTACCACGACTACGCCACCCGCCTCGGCAACTCCCCCCTCCCCGAAGGCGTCGACACCTACCTCGGCAACGGCAGCCTCGGCAGCGTCGCATCCGGCCGCGTCTCCTACACCCTCGGCCTCGAAGGCCCCGCAGTCACCGTCGACACCGCCTGCTCCTCATCCCTGGTCGCACTGCACCTCGCGGTACAGGCGCTGCGCAACGGCGAATGCTCGCTCGCCCTCGCGGGCGGCGTCTCGGTGATGTTCACGCCGGAGACGTTCATCGACTTCAGCAGGGCACGGAACCTGGCACCCGACGGCAGGACGAAAGCATTTGCCGGAACGGCGGACGGCACCAGTCTCTCCGAGGGCGTCGGCGTCCTGCTGGTGGAGCGGCTGTCGGACGCGCAGCGCAACGGCCACCCCATCCTCGCCGTCGTACGCGGCTCCGCCGTCAACCAGGACGGCGCAAGCAACGGCCTCACCGCCCCCAACGGACCCTCACAACAACGCGTCATCAACCAAGCCCTCACCAACGCAGGACTCAACCCCACCGACATCCACGCCGTCGAAGCACACGGCACAGGCACCGTCCTCGGCGACCCCATCGAAGCACAAGCACTCCTCGCCACCTACGGCCAAAACCGCCCCACCGAACACCCCCTGTGGCTCGGATCAGTGAAGTCCAACCTGGGGCACACACAAGCAGCCGCCGGTGTGGCCGGAGTGATCAAAATGGTCATGGCCATGCGTCACGGCGTACTGCCCAAGACCCTGCACGTGGACGAGCCGACCCCCCATGTGGACTGGTCGGCGGGGCGGGTGGAGCTCCTGACGGAAGCGGTGCCCTGGGCAGACGAGGTGCCGCGCCGAGCGGGTGTGTCGTCGTTCGGGATCAGTGGGACGAACGCCCACGTGATCCTTGAGCAGGCACCGGAACCGGCCCCCGTGACCGCCGTGAAGGAGAACCCGGAACAGCCGGAGACCGCCGCCTTCGGCCCGGTGCTCTGGCCCCTGTCCGGCGCCACCCCCGCAGCCCTGCGCGACCAGGCAGCCCGCCTCCTGCCCCTCCTGGACCACCCCACCCCACCCACACCCGCCGACATCGGCTACGCCCTGGCCACCACCCGCGCCCACCACGACCACCGCGCCGCCATCACCGCCACCGACCCCACCCAGCTCCGCACCGCCCTGCACGCACTCACCCACGACACCCCCACCCCCCACACCACCCACGCCACCGCCCGCACCCACGGCAAAACCGCCCTCCTCTTCACCGGCCAAGGCGCCCAACAACCCGGCATGGGACACCAACTCGCCGCCGCCTTCCCGGCGTTCGCAGCAGCACTGGACGAGGTGTGCGCACACCTCGACCCCCTCCTCGACCACCCACTGAAGGAGGTGCTGTTCGCGGAGGCCGGTTCGGCTGAGGCCGCATGGCTGGACCGTACCGAGTACGCACAGCCCGCCCTCTTCGCTGTCGAGACTGCGCTGTTCCGGTTCACCGATGCCTTCGGGATACGTCCCGACCTGCTGGCGGGACATTCCATCGGTGAGATCAGCGCCGCTCATGCGGCGGGTGTGTTCTCCCTGGCCGACGCCTGCGCTCTGGTCGCCGCGCGTGGCCGGCTGATGCAGGCCCTGCCGGATGGCGGCGTGATGGCAGCCGTGCAGGCCACCGAGGACGAGATACGCGTGCTGCTGGAGGGGGTCGAGGACGCGGCGATCGCCGCCGTCAACGGGCCCCGGGCGGTGGTCGTTTCGGGTGCGGCACCCTCCGTGGAGAAGGTCGTGAAGGCGGTCAAGGCCCAGGGTGGCAAGGCCTCCCGCCTCACCGTCTCCCACGCCTTCCACTCGCCGTTGATGGATCTGATGCTGGAAGAGTTCGGGGCTGTCCTGTCCGGTCTCACCTTCAGCGAACCCACCATCCCCATCATCTCCAACGTGACCGGCCGCACTGCCGCACCCGGCGAACTCACCAACCCCGCCTACTGGGTCACCCACGTACGTGAGGCAGTGCGTTTCGCGGATGGTGTTCAGGCGCTCGCCGCAGAAGGTGTCACCACCTTCTTGGAGATCGGCCCCGATGCGGTCCTGACGGCCATGGCCCCAGCAGCCCTCGCTGACGACACGACCGCCACGTTCATTCCCCTCCTGCGCCGCAACCGGCCCGAACAGAACGAAACCCTCACCGCACTCGCCCGCCTGTGGACCACCGGCCACACCGTCAACTGGCCCGCACTCCACCCCACCAACGGCCCGACCCGACCCGTCGACCTCCCCACCTACCCCTTCCAACGCCAGCGCTATTGGCTCGAATCCGCACCCAGCACCGGCGACGTCACCACCCTCGGCCAGACACCCGCCCATCACCCGCTCCTCGGCGCCCTGCTCCACCACGCCGCGTCCGACGAGCTCATCCTCACCGGACGCATCAGTACCCGAACTCACCCCTGGCTCACCGACCACACCATCATGGGCACCACCCTGCTGCCCGGCACCGCCCTCGTCGAGCTGGCTCTCCACGCCGGCGACCACACCGACACCACCCACCTCGAAGAACTCACCCTCCAGGCACCCCTCGCCCTCCCCCACGATCAGCCCCTCCACCTCCAAGTCGCCATCGGCGCCCCCGACCCCACCACCCACCACCGCAACGTCACCATCCACTCACGCCCCGACACCAAACAAACCGACCCCGCCCACGCCCCTTGGACCCAACACGCCCAAGGCACCCTCACGCCCCAACCCCCCGTCACCCCCGCCGAACTTGACCTCACCCCCGACCTCACCACCTGGCCGCCCCCCGGCGCCCAACCCATCGCCCTCACCACCACGTACGAAGACCTCGCCTCCCAGGGCTACCAGTACGGGCCCACCTTCCAGGGCCTCACGGCCGCTTGGCGCCACAACGACGCCATCTATGCCGACGTCACCCTCCCCCCGGGGGCCCATCACGACGTCGCCACCTTCACACTCCACCCCGCCCTCCTCGACGCCGCACTCCACGCCGCCGACCTGGGCAGTGACGAGACCGGGACCGAGCAGTCGGGCCTTCTGCTCCCGTTCGCCTGGCAGGGTGTGACCCTCCACGCGACCGGCGCCACCCGGTTGCGGGTACGCATCACCCGTCCCGCCGAGAACACCCTGTCCGTCGCCGTGGCCGACCCGCAGGGCGTGCCGGTGGCCTCCGTACGCTCGCTCGTACTGCGTGCTCTCAGCGCGGACCAGTTGGCCGGCGCCGCGAGCGCCCAAGGCGGCGATCTGCCGTTGTTCGGTGTCGACTGGGTGCCGGCTCCGCTGCCCGCCACGGCGACCGGCCGGAGCGAGGAAATCCTGACCGTCCGTACGTCCGGTGCGGAGCCCGAGGAGCTGATTCCGGCCGATGTCCCCGGCGTGGTCATGATGCGGGTCGACGATGAGCCCGACGCCGGAACGGCCTCGACCGCCGCGACGGTACGGAGTTCCGCCTGGCGCGTGCTGTCCCTGCTCCAGCGGTGGCTGGCGGACGAGCGGTTCGCAGCGACCCGGTTCGTCGTCGTCACCCGGCGCGCCGTCGCCGCTTCCCGGCCAGGAGAGCAGTACGAGGACGTGCTCGATCTGGCGGGGTCGGCCGTGTGGGGCATGGTGCGCGCGGTGCGCGAGGAGCACCCCGGACGGGTGGCGTTGATGGACGTGGACGGCGCCCCCGAGTCTCAGCTGGCCCTGCCGGCGACAGCCGCGGCGACAGCCGCGGCGACAGCCGCGGCGACAGCCGACGAACCTGAGATCGCCCTGCGTGGTGGCGCGGCGTTCGTTCCCCGGCTCGCTCGGGTCGCGGCCGCCCAGGATTCCGTCGGTGACAACTCAACCGGCCTCGGCGACGAGATCGCCGGGCAGGGTGGTCAACTCGGCGCCGGTGGGACAGTGTTGGTCACCGGGGGCACGGGTGGTCTGGGCAGTGCGCTGGCCCGCCACCTCGTCACGGCGCACGGCGTACGCCATCTGCTGCTGCTCAGCCGTCGCGGTCCTGCTGCCGAGGGGGCCGACAAGCTGGCTGCCCAGTTGGCGGATCTGGGCGCGAGCGTCGACATCGTGGCCTGCGACGCGGCGGACGAGGCCGAGCTGGCCGCTGTCCTCGCGCGGGTTCCGGACGACCGTCCGCTGACCGGTGTCGTGCACGCGGCAGGCGTACTGGACGATGCGACGCTGGCCTCGATGACGCCGGAGCGGTTCGAGGCCGTGCTGCGTCCCAAGGTGGATGCGGCGCTCAACCTTCATCGGCTGACCGCAGACGCGCCTCTGACGGCGTTCGTGCTGTTCTCCTCTGCGGCCGGCACACTCGGCGCGGCCGGGCAGTCCAACTACGCCGCGGCGAACGCCTTCTTGGACGCGCTGGCCCAGCACCGCAGGGCCCAGGGACTCGCCGGTCTCTCACTGGCGTGGGGCCTGTGGAAGGCGGAGACGGGGATGGGTGACGGGCTCGACGACGCCGATCTCCGACGGATGGCCCGGTCGGGCATGGGCGCGCTGTCCGTGGAAGAGGGCCTGGCCCAATTCGATGCCGCGCTCGCCCGCACGACCCTCGTCCAGGCCACAGCCACTGCCACTCCGGAAAAGGGCACGCCCGGCCACGCGGTACTGCTGCCGATGGCGCTGGACCTCGCCCGCGCCCGGACCGGCGCCGGGGTCGGCGGGGTGCCCGCGATGCTGCGGGGTCTGGTGCGGGCCTCGTCGCGCCGGGCCGTGGAGAGCGGCGGTGACGCGGGGGGTTCCGGGCCGCGGGGCGCGGCGCTGGCGGACGAGTTGAGGGCGCTGTCGGCCGAGGAGCAGGAGCGTACGCTGCTGCGCTTGGTACGCCGTCACACGGCCGAGGTTCTTGGTCATGCGGGGGGTAGGGCCGTGGATCCGCTGCGTGGTTTCGTGGAGCTGGGCTTCGACTCGCTGACCGCGCTTGAGCTGCGTAACCGGCTGGGCAGCGCGAGTGGGCTCCGGCTTCCTTCCACGCTGATCTACGATCACCCGACCCCGCTGGCCGCGGCCCGTCATCTGCGGGCCGAGCTGGTGGACGACGGTGTCACCGCGGGGCCGTCGCTTGAGGCCGAACTCGCGGCTCTGGAGGCCGCGTTGAGCGGTGTCGTGCCCGATGAGGCGGACCACGCGAGGGTCGCGGCGCGGCTGCGGGCGCTGACCGCGCAGTGGAGCGAGGTCCACCGGCCTGCCGGGTCGGACGCGGGGTCGCTCGCCGACGACCGGGCGGCGCTTGAGTCGGTCTCCGCGGACGAGTTGTTCGACATGCTCGACAGCGAGCTGGACGCCGACTGACGGCGGCCAAGTCCTCGATGGCGGACGGGCGGTGGGCAGGAACCGCCGCCTGAACCGTCGAACGCCTGGACCTTGAAGCCCAGGGAACGCGGGAAGCCCCGGCTTTTCTGAAGGCCGGCCACCAGCCTCCATCGGTGGCCGGCCTTCTCCGGCTTCAGGCCCGGCCGCGTTCCGTCGAGGAGGGGCCGCCCACCCCGGCACCCGCCCCGGTCGCTTCCGGTTCCTCATCGGCCGCCGTCCCGGGGGCCGCGGGCCGTGCGTGCCGCAGCAGGACCATGGACGTCACGGCCATCGCGAGCAGCAGGCCGGCCGCCGTCCAGGAGGCGACACGCAGCCCGTGCGCGAAGGCTTCCCGCGCGGCGTCGACCAGGTGCGCACCGCTCCGGGCCGGCAGATGCCGTGCGGTCTCCAGCGCGCCGCCGAGAGTGTCCTTCGCGGAACCGACCGCCTCGTGCGACAGCCCGGCCGGGACCTGCCGCGCCACGTCGTAGCGGTACACGGCCGTGCCGATGCTGCCCAGGATGGCGACGCCGAAGGCTCCGCCGAACTCCGTTGCGGTCTGGGACAGTCCGGAGACCGACCCCGCCCGGTCGGCCGGTGCCGAGGCGATGACCAGGTCGGACGTGATGGTCATGACGAGCGTGATACCGCTGGCCATGACGACCGTGCCGAGGGCGAGCACACCGACGCCCGAGCCGGCGTGGAGCTGGGAGAGCACCCCGTATCCGGCGGCCGCGACGACCAGGCCGCCGGTGACGACCACCCCGGGGCGGATGAACCGTGCGAGCAGCGGGGCCGCCGCCGAGCTGATCAGCGCGGCGCCCGCGGCGGGCAGCGCCCAGAGTCCGGCCTTCAACGGCCCGTAGCCGAGCACCATTTGGAGATACTGGGAGGTGAAGAGGCCCGATCCGACGAGGGAGAAGATCGCGAGCACACTGGTCGCGACGGACGCGCTGAACACCCGGTCCCGAAAGAGCGTGACGTCCAGGAGGGGTTCCGTCAGGCTCCGTTGGCGGCGCAGGAAGTACCAGCCGATGCCCAGTCCGGCGAGGAACACGACGACGGGCAGCGCGCTCACTCCGTCCTCGGCCATCCGCTGGATGCCGTAGACGGCGGGCAGTACCGCGGCCAGTGAGAGTGCGGCGCTGAGCAGGTCGAACCTGCCGGGCTTTTCTGCTTTGGACTCCGGGAGCAGCGGCGGCGCCAGGATGAGCAGCAGCGCCATGACCGGCAGGTTGACCAGGAAGACCGATCCCCACCAGAAGTGTTCCAGGAGTACGCCGCCGAGGAGCGGGCCGAGGATGGCGCCGGCGGCGAACGCGCCGGTCCACACGGCGATGGCGATCCTGCGCTGTCCGTCGTCGCTGAACATGCTGCGGATCAGGGAGAGGGTGGAGGGCATCAGGGTCGCGCCGCCGAGTCCGAGCAGGGCTCGCGTCGCGATGAGCAGGGCGGGCCCGGTGGCCAGGCAGGCCATCACCGAGGCCAGTCCGAAGACGACCGCGCCGAGCATCAGCAGCCGTCTGCGGCCGATGCGGTCGCCCAGCGAGCCCATCGTCAGGAGCAGTCCGGCGAGGACGAACGGGTAGATGTTGACGATCCAGAGGAGTTGCGCGCTGCTGGGGCGCAGTTCGCCGCTGATGAACGGCAGTGCGTAGGACAGCACTTGCATGTCGAGGGAGACCAGCAGGACGGGGAGGATGAGGACGGCGAGGCCTGTCCACTGTTTGCGTCCGGCCTTGGTGGTCGGCTGTATCGGCGCTTCACCGGCGTTGCTCATGGCGTGTTCGGCTCCTGCTTCGCTGCCTGGTTTGGCGCCTACGCGTTGAGGTAGGCGAGTACGGCGAGTACGCGCCGGTTGTCGTCCCCCGACGCGGCGAGGCCCAGCTTCGTGAAGATGCTGTTGGTGTGCTTGCTGACCGCTTTCTCCGAGACGAACATCTTGGCGGCGACCGCCGCGTTGGAGCGTCCCTCGGCCATCAGGCCGAGCACTTCGCGTTCCCGTTCGGTCAGGGTGTGCACGGGGCTGGTCTCGGTGTCGTGCTTGATCATCAGTTCGGATACCACCTTGGGGTCCATGACGGTTCCGCCCGCGGCGACCTGGCGGACCATGTCGATGAAGCGGCGCACGTCGAAGACGCGGTCCTTGAGCAGATAGCCGACGCCGCCGTTCTGGTCGGACAGCAGCTCGCGCGCGTACATCTGCTCGACGTGCTGGGACAGCACCAGAATGGGCAGCCCCGGCACGTGGGCGCGGGCCTGGACGGCGGCCTGTAGGCCTTCGTCGGTGAAGGTGGGTGGCAGTCGTACGTCGACGATGGCCACGTCGGGGCGGTGTTCGAGGAGGGCGCGCAGCATGGCCGGCCCGTTGTCCACCGCTTCGATCACTTCGAAGTCGTGTGCCGTGAGCAGCTGTACCAGCCCTTCCCGCAGCAGGGCCAGGTCCTCGGCGATCACAACGCGCACGGGAGCTCCATCGTCACTAGGGTCGGCCCGCCGACGGGGCTGTTGATGTCGAGTTCGCCGTCGAAGGCCGCGAGGCGGCGTTGCAGGCCGCGCAGTCCGCTGCCGCCCTCGGCGTCGGCGCCGCCGCGCCCGTCGTCGTGGACCTGTGCCCGGAGCCTGCCTCCGGCGTACCACAGGCGGACTCTGGCGCGGCTGGCGCCGCTGTGCTTGGTGATGTTGGCGAGTGCTTCGGCGATCACGAAGTACACGGCCGACTCGACGGGCAGGTGGGGGCGGGACGGCAGGTCGATCTGTACCTCGACGGGCACGGCGAGGCCCACCGCCAGGGCCCTCACGGCGCCGTCGAGTCCGCGTTCGGCCAGTACGGGCGGGTGGATGCCGCGCACCAGGTCACGCAGTTCGGTCAGGGCCTGGCTGCTGGACTCCATGGCGTCGGCCAGGAGCTTGCGCACCATGGCAGGGTTGGTTTCCAGCAGGGTGTCGGCCAGTCCCAGGCTCATGCCGAGCGACACCAGGCGGGCCTGTGCGCCGTCGTGCAGGTCCCGTTCGATCCTGCGCAGTTCGGCGGCCTGGGACTCGACCGTCTCCGAGCGCGTCTCGGTCAGCCGTTCCACCCGCAGGGCGAGCAGGGCGTTGCGGGTGGGGGCGAGCAGCAGCCGGTTGAAGCGGATGTGCAGCCGGCCGAGGGCCGGTGCGATCAGCAGGCCGAGCGCCACGAACAGGATGCCCTGCGGGATGGCGAGGTTGGCCGCGCTCTGGTCGGTGATGAACCAGGTGGCCCCGAAACCCCAGTGCGGGCCCATGCTCTTCCAGAGCAGCGGGGTGACGAAGATGCCGTTGAGGCCGTAGGCGACGAACGAGACGGGCAGTAGTCCAAGGACCAGCCCCACCAGGCCGTCGAGCATGGTCCACAGGAAGTCGCGCCAGGTGGCGGGGTCGGACAGCAGCTGGCGGCAGTGTGTGACGGACCCGGCCGTGTCGTAGGGGTCGTCCAGGTCGGTGGAGCGGTAGGGGGTCTCGATGTGCACGCCGGCCCATTCCTCGGCGGTCCGCCGGTGGAAGTTGGCCAGTCCGCGTACGGCGATCATGACGACCGGGAGGATGAGGAAGCCCACTCCGACGACCATGGACGCGAGCGTCACGAGGGTGACGGTGAACAGGGCGACGCTGCCGACCTGGGAGAGCACCGCGACCACCAGGCCCCGTGTGCACCAGCGCAGCCGGTCCGCCAGGCCGCGCAGCGACGCCGGTAACCGTACGGCCCAAACCTTGTACAACTGCTCCAACCTCCTATGGCCCCGGAAGCGCACCCCTCCCGCGAGCCTCATGATGCAGCACGCGCGGGAGATGACCGGGCGGTCTCATGCGTCCGTGCCCAGTGTCACGTCGTTTTCAGGATCGCGTGTGAACCCTGGTGGAAGCAGTGGGGAAGGACCCAGGCCGGGGGTGGAGTTTTCTCTACCCCCGTTGTGGAGACAGACCCATCGGCCGTCCCGACTCCCGTCCGTAGCGTGGTTGTTGTGATCGCGTCCACCACGCGACAGGTACAGGGAGCTTCGAATGGACACCACCGCAGTCGACGACACAGTACGGCTGAACGCGGTTCGCAAGGTTTATGGCGAGGGCGCCAACTCGGTGACCGCGCTGGACGGCGTCAGTCTGAGTTTCCAGCGCGGCAGCTTCACCGCCGTGATGGGTCCGTCCGGTTCGGGCAAGAGCACCTTCCTGCACTGCGCGGCAGGACTCGACCGGCCGACGTCCGGCACGGTCCTGCTGGACGGCGAGGATCTGAGTGGCTACGACGAGACCACGCTGACCAAGATGCGGCGCGAGCGCATCGGGTTCATCTTCCAGTCGTTCAATCTGCTGCCGGCCCTCACGGTGCTGCAGAACGTCACACTTCCGCTGAAGCTCGCCGGCCGGCGGCCCGATCGTGCCCGGGTGACCGAGGTGATCAAGCGGGTGGGGCTCGGCGACCGCACGGGGAGCCGTCCCGCCGAACTGTCCGGTGGCCAGCAGCAGCGCGTGGCGATCGCCCGCGCCCTGGTCACCAGCCCCGCGGTGGTCTTCGCGGACGAGCCGACCGGCGCGCTGGACACCCGTACCGCCCGTGAGGTGCTGCGGCTGATGCAGGAGTCGGTACGGGCGCTGGGGCAGACCATCGTGATGGTCACCCACGACCCGGTGGCCGCCTCGTACGCGGACCGGGTGGTGTTCCTCGCCGACGGCCGGTTCGTGGGCGACATCTACAACCCGACGGCGGAGGTGGTCGCGGAGCGGATGACCCGCCTGGGCGCCTGGGCGGACGAAGAGCCCGTGGCGTACGGCCGTCAGATGCCCAACTCGGCCGGAGGCACGTACTGATGTGGTCCTTGGCTCTGAGCACGCTGCGCTTCCGCAAGGGCGGATTCGTGGCCACCTTCATCGCCATCTTCTTCGGCGCGGCCCTCATCATGGCCTGCGGCGGTCTCATGGAGAGCGGCGTACGCGACGCGGTGCCGCCCCAGCGGCTCGCCGCGGCCCCCCTGGTGGTGGCCGGCGACCAGAAGTACGACGACGCCCAACTGGCCGAGCGGGTCCGGCTCGACGCGAAGCAAGTACGCGCCGTGGCCGCCGTGCCCGGGGTCGACAAGGCGATCGCCGACGTCTCCTTCCCGGTCGCGGTCGTACACGACGGCCGTCCGGTGACCGATCTGTCCGACAGCGCGACGGCCACCGAGCACCGCCCGCTCGGCCACGGCTGGGGCTCCGCGCAACTGGCCCCCTACACCCTCACGTCGGGGTCCCTGCCCGGCGCGGCCGGTGATGTGGTGCTCGACACCGAACTGGCCGGGGAGGCGGGCGCCTCCGTCGGCGACCGCGTCCAGATCGTGGCCGCCGGCCGCTCGCAGGAGTTCCGGCTGAGCGGAATCGTCAAGCAGGACGGCGGCCGTACGGCGTCGCAGCCCGCGGTGTTCTTCACCGACAAGCGGGCCGGCGAGCTGAGCGGCCGGCCCGGCGCGGCGGACGCGATCGGTGTCCTGCCGAAGGCCGGCAACAACACCGCGGACCTCGGCGTCAGGATCGAGCAGGCCCTGGGCGGCGGCACGGCCGTCGTGCTGAGCGGCGACAACCGCGGGCTCGCGGAGTTCCCGCAGGCCGCCGCCAGTCAGAAGAGCCTCATCACGCTGTCCGCGATCTTCGGCGGCTGGGCGATCCTGGTCGCCATGTTCGGGGCGTCCTCCACGCTGGGTCTCACCCTTCAGCAGCGCCACCGCGAGATGGCTCTGATGAAGGCGATCGGCACCACTCCGCGGCAGCTGCGTCGCATGATCCTCGGTGAGACGCTGTTCGTGGCGATCGTCGCCTCGGTACTCGGCTGCCTGCCGGGCGCGCTGCTCAGCGAGTTGATCTTCGACAAGCTGGTCTCCGCCGGAATGGTCTCAGGGGCCGTCGAGTTCCGGCTGAGCGTGGCGCCGGCCGTGGTGGCCGTGCTCGCCTCGCTGCTGGCCGGCGTGGGCGCCGCGTACATCACCGCCCGGAAGATCGCCAAGACGCGGGCCACCGAGGCGCTGGCGGAGAGCTCCATGGAGGGGCGCTGGCTGACCCGTACCCGCATCGTCCTGTCCGTGCTCTTCCTGGTCGGCGGCGCGGGCATGGCCGCGATGACCATGACGATGATGAAGGGCGACCTGACGGCCAGTACGGCGGGACCGGCCTGCATCATGTGGGCGATCGGCCTGGCCCTGCTCGCCCCCGGTTTCACCAGGCCCGTCGTGGCGCTGCTCCAGGGCCCGCTGCGCGCCCTCGCCGGGCTTCCGGGACAGCTGGCGGTGCTCAACTCCCGGGCGCACAGGATCCGGATGGCCGCCACCATCACGCCGATCATCCTGTTGACCGGCATCGCCACGGGCACCTTGTACATGCAGCAGATCGAGGACGCCTCCAACCGCTCCGCACACACCGGCATCCTGCGGGCGGACGACGTCCTGACGTCCAAGACCGGTCCGCTGGCCCCCGGCACGCTCGACCGGGTGCGGCAGGTTCCGGGAGTCGACGCCGCCTCGGACTATGTGACAAGCACCGGGTTCGTGCAGAACCCCGAGGACAGCGAACAGACCAGTGACGGGCGCCCGCTCCAGGCCGTCAGCGGTGCCGGGAACCTCTCGGTGAAGGCCGCGACCGGTTCGCTCGACGATCTGCGTGGGGACAGCGTCGCGCTGCCCGTCGAGTACGCCTCCACCCTGGGCAGCGGGATCGGCACCTCCATGACCCTGCGGCTCGGGGACGGCACCCCGGTCAAGCTGAAGGTCGTGGCCACCTACCGGGCGCAGGGCGAGACGACGGCGCTGCTCCTGCCCGCGTCGCTGCTGGCCGCCCACACCACCGACGGCGCGGCGAGCCAGATCCTGGTGCACCACGCCGCCGGGGCGAACGGCGCCGATGTGACCGCCGCGGTCACCGCGGCGGTCAAGGACCAGCCGGGAGTCGAGGTCTCCGACAGCGCGGCGCTGGTCGCCGGGCGCACCGAGGGCCAGCAGCAACTGGCCACCATCAACTACCTGGTGGTCGGCATGATCGTCGGGTACACCGCGATCTCCGTGGTGAACACGCTGATCGCGGCCACCGGCCGGCGCCGCAGGGAGTTCGGTCTCCAGCAGCTGACCGGCTTCACACGGCGGCAGGTCATGACGATGATGAGCGTGGAGAGTGTCCTGACGGCCGTCGTGGGTGTGCTGCTCGGCACCGTCGCCGCCGCGGTCACCCTCTTCCCCTACAGCGTCGCCAAGCTGGACCGGCTGATCCCCTCCGTACCGGTGTGGATCTACCTGGCGGTCGTGGCCGGCGCGGTGGTGATCACCTTCGCGGCGACCCTGCTGCCGGCCTGGCGGGCCACCAGGATCCGTCCGGTGGAAGCGGCGACCGCCGCCGCGTAACACCTCGAAGCCACCCCGAAGGGCCGGAAGTCCATCCCCCGTACGACTGTCCGGCCAGGTCCCACCGCCCCCAGGGCGGTGGGACCTCACTTCGTTGCGGGCAACCCTGGGGGTGTCTGGTGGGTCAGGGTCGGTCAGGGCGCGGCGTCCGGTCCGCCGGACACCCCCTAGGGGGTGTCTGGTGGGGCCGGGTAGGGGTTGGCCGGGCGCGGGCCCGGTGAGAGCCTTCGCCGGTAGGCCGTACACACATGAGGGGCAAGTGAGTTGACGAGCAGCACGCAGGCGAAGAGCGATTGGATCCAGCGCTTCCACCCGGCTCCCGACGCCGAGAACCGGCTCGTCTGCTTTCCGCACGCGGGCGGCGCGGCGAGCTATTTCCACCCGGTCTCCGCGATGCTGTCGCCCGGGATCGACGTGCTCGCGGTCCAGTACCCGGGCCGTCAGGACCGCAGGACCGAACCCCCGGTGGCCTCGGTCGAGGAGCTGGCGCGGCACGCCACCGCGGCGCTGCGCCCCTGGGCGGACCGTCCGCTGACGCTGCTCGGCCACAGCATGGGCGCCATGGTCGCCTTCGAGGTGGCCCGGCTGCTCACGGCGGACGGCGCGGCTCCGCTCTCCGTGATCGTCTCCGGCCGCCGCGCGCCCACCAGCGTGCGTCAGGAGAACGTGCACCAGCGCGACGACGAGGGGTTCGTCGCCGAGATGGAGCGGCTGGGCGGCAGCGATCCGCGGGTGTTCGAGGACCCCGAACTGCGGGCGCTGTTCCTGCCGGTGATCCGTGCCGACTACAGGGCGGTGGAGACGTACCGCTACCGGCCCGGTCCTTCCCTGACGTGCCCGATCCTCGCGCTGCTCGGCGAGAGCGACCCCATGGCGACGGTGGCGGAGACCCGTGCCTGGGCGGAGCGCACGACCGCGTCGTTCGAGCTGCGCACCTACGCGGGCGGCCACTTCTACCTCAACTCCCACGCCGCCGCCGTGACCGAGGCGGTACGGGACCACATCGTGTCCCTGAGCAGCTGATGCCGGCCGGACTCTTCGCCTGCGGCGCCCGGCGCCCGCGGCCCGTCCGGGGGGCCGCCGCATGATCGGCGCTCTGCTGCCCGCCCCCGTCGTCACCGCCGAAGCCTTCGGCGACCCGGCGGTGGCGCCCGAACTGTTCCCCGAGGAAGCCGCGTTGGTCGAGCGTGCGGTCCCGGAGCGGCAGCGGGAGTTCACGACGGTACGCGCCCTCGCCCGCACCGCGCTGGGCCGGCTGGGCCACGACCCGGCACCGATCCTGCCCGGGGTGCGCGGCGCCCCACGGTGGCCGACGGGCGTGGTCGGCAGCATGACGCACTGCCGGGGCTACCGGGCCGCGGCGATGGCGCACGCGGCCGACCTGGTGACGGTCGGCATCGACGCGGAGCCGAACCTCGCGCTGCCGAACCAGGACGTCCTGGAGACGGTCCTGTTCGGGCGGGAGCGGACGCATGTACGTGAACTGGGCGCGCTGCGCCCCGAGGTGAGCTGGGACCGGCTCGTCTTCAGTGCGAAGGAGAGCGTCTACAAGGCGTGGTTCCCGCTCACCGGCCTCTGGTTGGACTTCGATCAGGCGACGCTGCGGATCGATCCCGAGGCTGGGACGTTCCACGCCCGGCTGCTGGTCCCGGGACCCGAGGTGGGCCACACCAGGCTGTCCGGCTTCGACGGACGCTGGCAGGTCGACGGGGGGCTCATCGTGACCACCATCGCCGTGTACCGCAAGGATCTGGAACAGCCCGACGGGCCGCCGAGCGGCGCGCCGGGCAACTGACAGCAAGGACCCGCCCGTCCCTTTTCGGGCATGCAGCGCAGCCCACTTCGGGGCATGCAGCGCACACCCCTTTGAGGCATGCAGCGCACCCGGCGGGATGCCGGAGGCCCGGGGCCGCACTCGATCGAGTGCGGCCTTGTCTGTTTTTGCGCCACGAACTTCGCGTCGGATCTCTGGGCAACGGACTTACCTCTTGGTAACTTACAGGCCAGTTACCTCTAGTAACACTTGTGCCGCCATCCCCGTGTTTTACCTAGCGAGCCGAGGGATCCATGTACACAACCCCCGCACGCCGTCTGGCAACCGCGGTCGCCACGGTCCTGACCGTCGTCGCCGCCCCGGCGGCAACCGCCGCAGCCGCCCCATCCCTTCCGTCCGCCCCGACCGCCTCCTCCACGGCGGCCAAGAGCGCGACGAGCGACACGTTCTACTCCTACGACGGCAGCGAGCCGCTGTCGTCGTTCGCGCCCGGAACGGTCCTCAAGACGCGCACGATCCAGTACCACGTGCTCGGAATCCCCACGCCGGTCAAGGCAGTTCAGCTGCTGTACCGCACCACGGACGCGCAGGGCCACCCGTCCGTCGGTGTGACCTCCGTGGTGCGCAGCCCCGGCGGAGACGGCAGCAAGGCGGTGTCCTACCAGTCGGCCTACGACTCCCTCAACCCCGCGGACAGCCCGTCCCGGGCGATCGCGGGTGGCGTCAGCCTCGGCGGTGTCATTCCCAACGCCGAATCCCTCGTCCTGGTCCCGTTCCTGCTCCAGGGCTATGACGTCGTGGTGCCCGACACCGAGGGACAGAGCGCCGACTTCGCGGCCGGCCCCGAGTACGGCACCACCACCCTGGACTCCCTCCGCGCCGTCGGCAGATCCCCGGAGACCGGCATGAACGCCGACACCCGGTTCGGTCTGATCGGGTACTCGGGCGGGGCCATCGCCACCCAGTGGGCGGCGACCCTCGCACCGAGCTACGCGCCGGAGGTCAACCGGAACCTGGTGGGCTTCACCGAGGGCGGGCTGCTGGTGGACCCGGCGCACAACCTCAAGTACGTCGACGGCAGCCTCGTGTGGGCCGGTGTCATCCCCATGGCACTCATCGGCACGTCCCGCTCGTTCGGCATCGACCTCAAGCCGTACATGAACAGCTACGGCCTGGAGGTGTACAAGAAGCTCGAAAACGGGTCGATCGTCAACGCCCTGGGTCAGTATCCCGGTCTGACCTGGAAGAAGTTGGCGAAGCCGCAGTACGCCGACCCGAACTCCGTGCCCGAGTTCGTCAAGGCCGTCAACAAGCTGAACCTCGGCTCGGCCGCCACTCCGACCGTGCCCGGCTTCATCGCCCAGGGCAACGGCGGCGTGCTGGAAGGCACCTTCAGCAACCTGCCGGGGATCAAGACCGGTGACGGGGTCATGGTCGCGGGCGACGTGCGCTCACTGGCCCGCCAGTACTGCGCCACCGGCAACACATCGATCAAGTTCGAGCAGTACGGCCTGCTCAGCCACGTGGGCGCCACTGTGCCCTGGGCTCCGGCCGCCCTGAGCTGGCTCAACGACCGCTTCGCCGGCAGGCCCGCGCCCTCCGACTGCGGCCGGATCCCCGCGGGCAACTCGCTCGCCCCGGAGAAGCCGACCCCGGCTTCCTGACGGCCCTCGCGTCCGGCGGCGGCCCGGGCTTTCGACGGGCCGCCGCCGGGCGCCGGTTTGCTGCGTTCTCCAAGGGTGCGAGGCGGTCCGGCGCACCGGCGCCGAAGGCTCAGACGGCGCCCGGCAGCCGGACCTCCAGGACGCCCTTGCCCGTCAGCCGGGTCTCGAAGGTGGGCTGGGGCGCCGTGGCCGGGCCTCCCACATTCCGGCCGTCGCTCAACCGGAAGACACTGCCGTGCCAGGGACATTCCACGCATCCGTCGGCGATCTTCCCCTCGGAGAGCGGCCCCGCCATGTGACTGCACCGGTCGACCAGCACGTGGAATCCGCCGTCCGCCTCCCGCACCACGAGCAGCGGCACCTCGCCCAGCATCCGCCGGGCCGACTGTCCTGCGGGGAAGTCCTCGGCGCTGCCCACCGGGTGCCAGCCCGGCTCCACCAGGTGGTCGACCGGCTCCGTCTTGTTGGCTCCCACCGCCTGCCGGTAGGCGAGGTGGCCGCCGATCATTCCGCCGACACTGGCCATGGTCAGCCCGGCGAACCCGAGCAGCCGGCCGAGCACCGGCCTGCCTCGGCCCCGTACCACCCAGGAGCCGGCGTACAGAGCGATGGCCGCGCCGTTCGACGCCGCGTGCACGACTCCGGTACGCAGCTGTCGCTCGGGCTGCTCCGCCCAGTCCACCCATCCCGCCCAGGCGGCCGGCACGGCCGAGACGACCCCCATGCCCACCAGGAACCGCGCGTTGCGCCCCGCGCCGGGCAGCAGATCGAGCACCGCCGCCGACGTCCACGCCCCGATCGGCACCTGCACAAGCACGGGGTGCAGCGGATGTCCGATCGGCCGTCCCTGGAGCACGCCGCGGTAGGGCCCGAGGGGCAACGCCCGGACAGCTTTCTGCAACGGGCCGGTGATCTTGTCCAACCGTTTGGCCTCACCGAGCGCGTCCAGGGCCTTGAGCAGGGTCTCGGCCCTGACACCACCCCCTACCCCATCGCCTCGTCCCGGGGAGCCCGCCCCGGCCGGCACCGACTTCGCTGACAGGAATCGCATGCAATCCCGGTAACCCCTGCGGCCCGGGGCCAAACGCGGACCCGCCGGTTCTACCCGTACACGAGCATCATCGGCGCAGCGGCCCCCGCCCGCTGGTGGGTTCGCCCGCGAGCTGGTACGGCGTCGGCAGTCGGGCGAGTTGATCCGGGCGTTCCCGGCGGCGGCCCGCAGCTGACGTCTCAGCGCCGGATGACGGAGCGGATCCACGCCAGCTGCTGGGAGACCTCCCCCGCTTCGGCGATCGCTTCCCGGTCGGACCCGTCGAAGACACCGACGAGGGTTTCCGCGCCCGGCGGGGCGATGCTCATCACGGGGCCTCCGGAGTCTCCCCCGGCCGGAATCCCGGACACCTTCTCCATGCAGAAGTCCGAGCCGCCCGGGGCCGTGTAGCCCGCACAGCGGGTGTCGTCCGGCCGTACCACGCGTAGCTCCGCCTCCTTCAACACCGGCGACTGGCAGGCGCTTTCGTCCCCCGTGCAGGTGGCGCCCCACCCGTACTGCCGCACGGCCCGACCGCGGTGGGCACCGTCCGTGGCCAACGGGGCCGGGCGGACCTTCATCGGGGGCACCTCGACGAGCATCATGTCGGCGTCGGCGGCCCCCACCCGTCCGCCCGGCACCGGCCGGACCGTGGTCCCCTTCCGTTCGTCGAGACTGCCGACCCGAATGGTGATCCGCCGGTCGGCGACCGGTTCGCCCTGCTCGAAGAAGCAGTGCGACGCGCTGATGACCCACCGCGGGGCGACCGCCGTCCCGGTGCACGTCGGCGTGCCGTCGACGAGGATGCGCACGGCCCACGGGGCATAGGTGCTGGTCTTCCCGCCGATGACCGCGGACGCCGGCACGGGCGCCAGTACAGAGGCCGTCGCCAGGGAAGCGGCGATCAGCGCGACCACCTGGGCTCGACGGGGCATCCGCGGCATCTCCTCGTTCCGGGCGGTCCTTCACGGAGGGTGCGATACCCCTCGGCGGCGGCGAAAAGTCCCCATCGGGCCCGAAAGACCGCGAACCGGTCCTACGACGGGCGTCGAACGGTGGCGAGATCGCAGGCCACGCCGAAGTGGTCGGACGGCCACAGTGGCCGCGGCCCTGCGCCGGCCGGCCGGGTGAACGCCAACTCGGCCCGCACCGCCCTCAATCCGGCCGTGAGAACGAAGTCGATGCGGCGGGCCGGTTCGCGGGCCCGGCGCGCGAGGCGGTTGGCCGGCGTGTACGTGTGGCCCGGCCCGGAACCGCAGCGGGCCCACGCGTCCTCCAGCCGGGCGGTCAGCCACTGGATCTCAGGGGTGTCCGGGGCCGCGTTGAGATCGGCCAGGACGACGACGTCCCGCCCGGCGCTCGCAGCCGCGAGTTCGGCGAGGAAGCGCATCTGCTGCTGCCTGATGTGCGCGTGCTCCCATTCCCAGGTCACGTGGGTGACGAGCACGGTCGTCACCCCCACGTCGGCACGCAGCACCGACCGGGGCTCGACGCCGGGAGTCGGCAGCGGCAGCACCTCGTACCGTTCGACGGGTGTCCGGCTGAGCAGGGCGTTGCCCTGGGTGGCCCGGCGACGCGGCGAGAAGGCCGGCGCGTACGTCACGTGGTAGCCCAGCGCGTCCGCGATCTGCTCCGCCTGGCACCTCGATCCCTTGCGCCACACCTCCTGCAACCCGATGAGGCAGGGACCGAGCCGTTCGAGCTCGGCCCTGACCAGGGGCAGCCGGCGGCGCCAGGCCGAGCCGCGCCCCCAGATGTTGAGCGTCACCACACGCATCGTGTCCCCAGCATCCGCATCGGCATCGGCATTCGCATCGGCATCCACGTCCACACCGTACGCAGCGGCTGCGGCATCCGGACCGGTCCTGGCGGCCGGCTGTCGCGGGGTGTGCCTGCACGCCCGGACGGGATCAGTCGAGCAGGAGGGGGTTGGGGAGATCGGCGTCGGGGTGCATGCGCAGAAGGGTGTGGAGGACCCCCGCGAGGCCGGACATGAGGCTCGGCGAGAACGCCTCGCGGGCCAGGCCGCCGACCGGGCCGCGCTGTTCGAGGCCGGTCAGGATCTCGCCGTCCAGGCCGGCGGCGGCGCCGTGCCCCATGGACGTCAGGAACTCCCAGAGGCCCAGGTCGCCGTGGCACAGGGTGTGGCTCCAGCCGAAGCCCTCGGCCGCACAGGCGCGGGCGGCCCGTCGGGCCATGTCGAGGTGCGCGGGGTCATCGGTGCGGCGGTGCAGGTCCAGCATGCCGATGCCGACGCCCGCGCTGCCGTGGCACCAGCTGGTGAAGAAGTCCTCCTCCGCGCCGATGCGCACATCGAGCCAGTTGCCGTCCTCGGGCCGGTAGAGCGAGTCCTGGTAGGCGAAGGCTTGTTCGGCGAGACCGCCCCAGGCGCGGCGTTCGGACGCCGAGCCCGCGTCCGTGAGCGCGAGCCGGGCCAGCGCCCAGCCGATGCCCGTGGCGCCGTGCGCGAAGCCTCCGATGCCCTCCGGGTTGAGGCGGGTCGGCCAGCGGGCACCGGCGGCGTCGGTCACGGCGAGCCCGGCCAGGCGGCGCCCGACGTGGGCTGCTGCGCCCAGCCAGCGGTCCTGTCCGGTCGCGGCCGCCAGGTCGAGCAGGGGCACGACCGCCCCGGCCGCGCCGTTGAGGAGGTCCACCTCGACGTCGTCCTCGATCAGCGGGCCGCCCGTGAGCAACGCGGCCCGTTCGGCGGCCCGTCGCAGCATCCAGTCCTCGCCCAGCACCCGGTGCAGGGCCAGCCACGTCCACACCTGGGACGCGGCGCCGCTGAACGCCCCGGCCGACGGCGTCGGCGTCCTGTCCTCGGTGGCGACCAGGACGCGCAGGGCACCCTCGAACGTTTCGCGCATGCCCGGCACGTCGTCGGCCCGGCCGGCCCGCGTCTCGACGACGTACTCGGCCAGCGTGAGGGCCACGCCGCCCTGGCCGGTGTAGAGGTCGGCGGGCAGCACCCTGATCGACCAGCCGGCGGGGGTGAAGACCGGGCTGATCCAGGTGACCGTGCCGTCCTCGCCGCGCACCGCCCCCTCGCACAGCCGCCGCGCCATCTGCGCGGCCAGCTCACGGCGGCGGCGCTCCCGGTCGCGGGCGTGCGGGGCGACCGCGGCGGCCTGCACCCGGGCGGGCAGCGAGCGCTCGTTCAGATACGCGCCCACCAGCGCGTCCTGGATCACCGACTCCTCCAGCGCGAGGTCGGCGGTGCGCCAGTCCTCGACGGTGCCGCGCACGG
The DNA here is from genome assembly GCF_043200435.1 of Streptomyces sp. NPDC048416. NCBI lineage: Bacteria > Bacillati > Actinomycetota > Actinomycetes > Kitasatosporales > Streptomycetaceae > Streptomyces > Streptomyces sp. NPDC048416. Next base: position 2,103 of record NZ_JBICXU010000054.1, on the reverse strand, counting down.
CCGCCGCGTCCACGGTGAAGCCGAACATCGGCACGTCGCCGAGCAGCAGGTCCGCGATCTCGCCGTCGATGGCCGCACGGTCGGTGGGCGCGCCGGGCAGCACGTCGGCGTTGCGCCGCAGGATGTCCCGGGCGCGTTCGACCGCGGCCGTCTCGTCGTGCAGCGAGGCCGGGTGCCACAGCATGCGGCCGATGTCGACGTAGGCCTGCGTGGGCCGCAGGATCCGCCGGGCCCGTACGCCCTCGAATCGGCGCAGCAGCCGGTGCGGGTCGGTGCCGGGGCGGCGCAGGTGCCCGGTCATCTCGCGGAACCCGGCAAGGACCCGGTCCCAGTACGCGCTCAGGACCGGGGTCGCGGCGGGGTGGTTGCCCGCGACGGGCATGGCCACCAGGTCCACCTCGAAGCGGGCCGAGTCGGTGCCGCCGCCCGCGATGACGGGGTGCGGGATCAGCGGTTGCTGGCCGGGCAGGGCGCCGATCCCGGAGATGTCGACGCCACCGAGCGCGAAGCCGGTGCCGCGCACGGGCAGCAGTCCGGTGCGCAGCACGGTGCGGCGGATGGCGGCCGCCGCCACGTCCACCGCGTCGCCCCGGCCGCTGGGCGGGAACGGCGCGGGGGCGTCGAACAGCGTCTCGGCGTCCACGATCACCGGCACCGGACCTGCGGCGATCATGTTCTCGGCATGCATGTCCGTGCCGCCGGTGAACCGCAGGACCGCGAGCCAGTGTCCGATGTTGCGGTAGAACACGGCGAGTTCGTCCTCGTCCGCGCAGTAACGGTGCCGGATGAACTCGGCCCAGCCGTAGCCGTCGCGTGCCAGGGTCCTGGGTACCCGGATGCGTCGGCCGGGTGCGGGAGCGCCGGGGAAGTCCGCGAACAGATCGTCAAGGAGGGCGCCGAGCGCCACGTCGGCCTCCGAAGGCCGGGGCTTGTACATCACGGTCCCACCGGCGAAGTCGGCCCGGCTGACCGTCAGTCCGCCCCGGTGGGAGTCGCCCGCCCCGAACGTGACGGCGCGCAGCTCCCCCGCGGGCCCGCCCAGGAGCGGGGACAGGAGGGCGCGGTCCGCGGCCAGCCGTTCGGCGAAGCCCGCCGTGGCCGCCACCGAGAGCCGCGCCACGGACGCGACGCGTGCGCCCACGTTCGGGTACCGGCCGACCAGCCGGTCGAGGTAGCCCTCCTGGCCGGCCTGCTCGATGAACGCGTCCCACGCCGTCGTCCCGGCACCGGATGCGGACGCGCCGTCCGCTCCCGTGCCGGCGAGGCGCAGCGCGTGCAGTTCCATCAGGAACAGACGGGACAGCTTCGCGTGCAGCGAGCGCAGCAAGGACTGGTGGCCCGCCTCAAGGAGTACGTCCCTCTCCTCGTGCCCCAGCGAGACCGGCGCGGCGAGCCGTCGGGCCAGCTCGTCCCGCCAGGGGCGGGCGATGGCGCGTACGGGGCCGGTGAAGTGTTCCGTCTCCTGCGACGTTCCGGGCTGTGATCCGCTCACCGTCAACCGTCCCCGTCCCCGCGCGCGTTCGCGCCCTTCGGGGCGCTCTGAAGGAGCCCGGAGCCCACGACGCGGGCGGCCGGCCAAGCAGTGGGCCCTTCGCGGGACGTCGTTCCACGAAGGGCCCTCGGGTCGGCTGCGACGATCAGCAGCACCAGCTCCCGTGCGAACCGCTCGGGCTGGAGCAGAAGCCGTAGAGGGCATCACTCGGGTCGGTGAGCGCGGCCTCGGCGGCGGCGCCACCGACATACAGCGGACCGGCGGGGTTGAGCTGGCCGTACGCGCTTTCGGCGCCTGACAGCCAGGCGTGGAGCACAGTGCTTGCGGGAACACCGGTCTGCGACATCAGCGGCCTCCGGACAGCGGGATCGGGACGGATCGCCCAGGCCCGAGTATGGCCACATACGAACACGCGTCAGATGAGGAATCCAGCCAATCGCATTCGGTCGGAGATGCGCACGACACCTATCTTCCGACGCAGAAACCGGAGCGGCGGCTGCCGCTCCGGTTCAGCCGCGTCCGCTAGGGGGTGTCTGGTGGATCAGGGTCGGTCAGGGTGCGGCGCCTGGTGCGGTGCATCGCAAGGCGCCGGAACGTCGTGATAGCGGAGC
>NZ_JBICXU010000053.1:0-24470 GCF_043200435.1 Streptomyces sp. NPDC048416 | reverse complement strand
TCAGGCGCGAACGGGGGTGCAGGGGGCGGAGCCCCCGCATGGGGTCTGGGGCGCAGCCCCAGGGGTCAGCTCATTCAATGCGCTGTACGGGCGGGTGGGTGGGAAAACCCCCTGGGGTCTGGGGCGGAGCCCCAGGGAGCTGCACCCTCCGGCATCCGTCACGGGCGGGTGGGTGGGCAACGTCCCCCGGGGTCTGGGGCGGAGCCCCGGGGGGCTGCACCCTCAAGTAGCCGCACGGGCGGGCGGGTGGGCGAACCCCCCCCGGGGTCCAGGGCGGAGCCCCATGGCGCACGCTCACCCGCCCGCCCCGCCCCGATGCACCGGCGCCTCCGCCACAACGCACAGGGCGAGCAGCACGGCCACAGCCACCAGCACCCCCCACACCGGCACCAACCCCGCCCCCGGCACCAACGCGGCCACCACCAGCGCCGCCCCCACCCGCACCCGCACCACCCGCTCGCGTACGCCCGTGAAAGCCGCCCGCACCCCCGCCGTGGCCAGCAGGAACAGCGAGACCCCGCCGAGGACGCACAGCGCCGACGCCGTGGTGAGCCGGCTTCCCGAGCCGAGCACCGCCGTGCCCACCGCGCCGCCCGCCACGGCGAGCCCGAGCTGCACGGGCAGATGACCCAGGACGTAGATGTGCAACAGCCGTGGACTGTGGGCGAGTTCGGCGTGCGCGCCGGGGCGGGTCCCGCTGGCGCTGAAGTACGACCACCACAGACAGGCGCACAGCACGAAGGCGGCGGCTCCGGTCACCATCGCGGGACCGGCCGAGCGTGCCTGGACGAGCCCGTTGGTGAAGCCGAGCACCGACTCGCCGAGCACGATGATGGTGAAGAGGCCGAACCGTTCGCGCAGATGGTCGGTGTGGTGCGCGGCCTTGGCGACCCGGCGGCCCGAGAGCAGCGGAATGGCCAGGTCGACCGCCATCCCGCAGGCCCAGAGCCCGTACCGGACCGGGCCCGCGGGGGCCAGTGGCGCGCCGCCCGCCCAGAACAGCGCCGAGACGACCGACCCGGCGGCGAAGGAACGCAGCAGCGGGACCAGCCGGCGATCGCGCCGGGCCTCAAGGGCGTACAGCGCCGCGACGCCGAGCCGCGCGCCGAGGTAGGACAGGGCGAAGCCGGTGTCCGCGCCGTCGGAGGTTCCCACGGCGCCCACGAACACCGCGAGGCCGCACACCGCCACGAGCCCCGCCATGGTGAGCAGCCGGTGCGATGTGACGTCCCGGTCCGCCCGGTTGGCTCGCACCGCGTACAGCACCCATGTCCACCACAGCGGCACGAACAGGGCGGCCGCGGCGGCGACCGAGCCGAGGCCGGGGTGGGCGCTGATGCGGTGGGTGACCTGGCCGACGGCCGCGACGAAGACGAGGTCGCAGAACAACTCGAACCAGGTGGCCCGCCGTTCGGCCTCCCCGGACGCGGGAGCCTCCGGGCGCGCGGGCGCGGCCGGAAGGACGGACGGTGATGTGCGTTGACCCTCATGCATGGTCAATAGTGTTGCCGTGGCTGGCCGTTGACGCCCCACCGGTCCCCGGAACGCCGTCCGGGAACACGGTGCGATGTGGCACGGCTCGCAGCGGACCCGCGCGCACGGGCGCGGCTCGCAACCGACCGGCACGGCTCGCAGCCGACCCGCGCGGACCGCAGCCGACCCGCGCCGACCGGCACGGACCGCAACGGCCCGGCGGCGCGCCTACGCCAGGCGGCGCGCCTACGCCCGGCGGCGCGCCTACGCCCGGCGGCGCGCCTACGCCCGGCGGCGCGCCTACGCCCGGCGGGCGCCCTTGGCGGGGGCCAGGACGGGGAAGGTGCCGGTGTTGGTCGGCGCGTGCTCGGGGAGCCAGAGCACGGCGATCGCGCCGCCCGCGCCCGGGGCGCCGGACGCGCCCTCGGGTGCGACGTTGCGGAACGTGAGCCGGGCGCCCAGCACCCTGGCCTGGCCCGCGGCGATCGTCAGACCCAGGCCGTGCCCGTTGCCCGCCCGGTCGCTCGACCCGGTACGGAACCGGCTCGGCCCCTCGCGCAGCAGCGCCTCGGGGAAACCGGCCCCGTGGTCGCGGACCCGTACGACGCGGCCCTCGACGGTGACCTCCACCGGCCCGCCGCCGTGCTTGGCGGCATTGCCCAGCAGGTTGCCCAGGATGCGTTCCAGGCGGCGCGGATCGGTGCTGACCCACGACTCGTGGACGACCCGCACCTTCACCTCGGGGTCGAACGCGGCGACCCGGCGGCTGACGAACTCGCCGAGCGCGATGTCCTGGAGCTCGGCCCGCTCGGACGCGCTGTCGAGCCGGGCGACCTCAAGGACGTCCTCGACCAGGGTGCGCATGGCCTGCGCCCGGTTGCGCACCAGCTCGGTGGGGCGGCCCGGCGGCAGGAGTTCGGCGGCGGTGAGCAGCCCGGTGACCGGGGTGCGCAGCTCGTGCGCGATGTCCGCGGTGACCCGGCGCTCGGCCTCGATGCGTTCCTGGAGCGCGTCGGTCAGCGCGTCCACCGCGCGGGCCAGCTCGTCGGTCTCGTCGCGTACGAAACCGCCGATGGCGTCCCGCACCCGTACGTCGGTGTTGCCCTCGGCGACCCTGCCCGCCGCGTCGGCCGCCTTGCGCAGCCGGCGCGAGATCTGGCCGCCGATGAGGATGCCGAGCGCGCAGCCGCCGAACACGACCGCGACCGAGCCGATGACGAGCGCGCGGTCGAGGTCGGCCATCACATTGGAACTGCGGTCGGTGAACGTGGAGTGCAGCGACAGGACGTCGCCGTTGCCCACCGGCACGGCGGCCCAGATGTCGGGCGGCCCACTGCCGCGCTCCTGCACCGAGGAGACCTTGCGGCCCTGGAGCGCCCGGGTCTTCAGGGTGGGCGGCAGCGCGGGATCGTTCAGCTTGGTGCCGAAGCGGACCCGCTTGTTGCTCGTCTCGTAGTAGTTCTGCGCGAAGTTGAGCCGTTCCATCTGCACTTCGCGGGCGTTGTCGAGCATCGAGACGCGGGCGGCGTTGTGCACGACAAGGCTCAGCGCCATCACGGTGAGCGCACCGACCGCGGTGATCGCGATGCTGATCTTCCACCGCACGCCGGTGCGCAGGGCAGGGCGCCTCATCTGTCCCTCATGCCTTCAACTTGTAGCCGAAGCCACGGACGGTCTCGATCCGGTCCTGCCCGATCTTGGTGCGCAGCCGCTGCACATGCACGTCCACTACCCGGGTGTCGCCGCCCCAGCCGTAGTCCCAGACCCGCTCAAGGAGCTTGTCGCGGGACAGGACGGTGCCGGGCGCCGAGGAGAATTCGAGCAGCAGCCGCATCTCGGTCGGCGTCAGGGCGACGGGCGCGCCGTCCTTGCGGACCTCCATGCCCTCGGTGTCGATCTCGATGTCGCCGAAGGCGAGCCCCCGCTCGGGCGCCTCGTCGGAGGTCTCGGTGGCGGCGCCGGGGCCGCCCGCGTGGCCGAAGCGGCGCAGCACGGCACGGATCCGGGCGACCAGGACCGCTCCGTCGAAGGGCTTCGTGACGTAGTCGTCCGCGCCGGCCTCAAGACCGAGGACGACGTCGATGGAGTCGGCGCGCGCGGACAGCATGATGACCGGCACCGTCGACTCGTCGCGGATCCGGCGGCACAGGCTGACCCCGTCGAGCCCCGGCAGCATCACGTCGAGCAGGGCGATGTCCGGCCGGTCGGCGCGGAACGCCTCAAGGCCGGAGAGCCCGTCGGGCATGGCGGTCACGGTGAAGCCGTCCCGCTCAAGGGCGAGCTGGGTGGCTTCACGGATGACGTCGTCGTCCTCGACGAACAGGACATGGGTTTCGGCCATCGCGCTGCTCTCTCAGTTCTCCGGCGGTCTTTTCCCGCGCCCAACGGTAGGGCCGAGGGCCCGGGCGCAGTACCCAGTCTGCGGCATGCCCGCCGTGCCCCCCGCCGCCGCGAGGCCCACCGGGTCAGGGCGAGGCGGGCACGGGGGCGGCGGTTCCGTCACCGTCGACCGCCTTGCTGTAGTCGTTCTCCACCTGGCTCTGCTGGGCGAACTTGCCGGCCGTCCCGCCCGACCAGTGGTAGGTGGTCACGACCTCGCTCGAGGCGAAGGCCGGCTTGTCGCCGGGTGCGTACATCTGCCGGGTCACCACCAGGTCGCCCCGGTCGATCTCGGCGTACACGGGGGTCTCCTCGGCGGTGAAGACGTTGTCGTACGAGGTCCCGGACGCGCGGTACACATACGAGCCGAGGCCCACCGCGTCGGCGCAGTTCATGACGTTCACGACGACGTCCTGGCCGGTCGCGCCGGTCAGGTGCCCGTACGAGACGTCGATGGGGTACTCGTCCTTGGTGCAGGGCTTGAGCTGGGTCTTGACGCGGGCGCTGACCTTCGGGTCGCTCTTGAGGAGCCGCACCGGGTCGACCTTCGCGAAGGGCGCGGGGCTCGACGCGCTCGGCGACGGCGTGGCGTGAGCCACCTTGTCGGGCTGCGCCGCCTCCCCCTCGTCCCGGGTGCCGGTGCCGCCCGTGGAACAGCCGGACACCAACAGCCCGATGGCGGAGATCCCGGCCAGTGCCGTGGTCCCCGCCGTCAAAGCGCTCCCCCTGTGCCTGTTCAGGCCGCGCACCGCTCCCGCCCCTTTACCTCGCCCGCGTTGCCGTGCTCCAGGGCACGGAAGTCGAGCTCGCGGCTCTCCAGCTCCTGGCGGAGCCGGGCCAGCGCCCGGTGCAGCGTGCTCTTGACCGTGCCGGCCGACATGCCGAGGGCCGCGGCCGTCTCCTCGGTGCTCATCTGCTCCCAGTGTCGCAGCACGACGACGCTGCGCTGCTTGGGGGCCAGGACCTTCAGGACGTCCATCAGCAGGGCGCGGTCGGCGCGCTGCTCGGAGCCGTCCTCGACGCGGGCGTCGGGCAGCTGCTCGGTCGGCACCTCTTCGAGCTTGCGGGCGCGCCACCACTCGGTCCGCGTGTTGATCATGACCCGGCGCAGATAGGCGTCGGCGAGGGTCTTGTCGGCGATGCCGTCCCAGCGGCCGTAGGTGCGGGCCAGCGCGGTCTGGAGGAGGTCCTGCGCGTCCACCGGGTCCGGAACCAGCCGCCGGGCACTGCGCAACAGCGCGTCCTGCCGGGTGCGTACGTACTCCTCGAACTCAAGCACCTCGCCCTGCGCCATACCCAACCGCCTCCGTCGTCCCCGTGAGCTGGTCCCGCTCGTCCTGCTGGTCTCTTACGGGAATGAAGCTACGGACGACTTGTCACGAGCCTGTGCGGGGGAGCCGTCGGCGGACGCACGGTGAGCCATCGGTTGTGTAACAGCCGAGGTTTACCGCCGCTTTCCAGGGGTAACGCCGCTCTTCCGGACGTTACGGGCTCAGTCGGACAACGCTGTCGGCAACGATGTCGGGACCGCTGTCGGCAACGATGTCGAGACCCGCTGTCGGTAACACGGCCCTGCAACACGGCCCTGCAACACGGCCCGGCAACACGGCCGGCAACCGGGCCCGGCAACACGGCCGGACGCTGCGGCCAGGGCGATCCCGGGACGCGGGCCGCACGGACCCGCCCCCGCGATGGTTGCCGCGGCGGTCGACGGTCGACGGTTGCCGGGACGGTCGACGGTTGCCGCGACGGTCAGGACCGGACGGGGCCCTCGGGACCGGACGGACCCGTCGGGACCGGACGGGACTGGGGCAGCCGGTAGCAGCCGCCCTCCAGTGGCTCCACGAGGCCGTCCGCGACCAGACCGTCGAGCGCCCGGGCCCGCTGCACCGGCTCGGGCCACACCACGTCGAGCGCCGCCCGCGGCACGGACCCGGTGGCCTCCCGCAGCACGGCGAGCAGCCGGCCGCGCACCTGACGGTCGGTGCCCGCGTACGTCTGGCCGCGCCGCGCGGGGCCCTGATGCGCGGGCTTCCCGGCAAGCCGCCAGGCACACCGCTCGGCGATCGGGCAGCGTACGCACGTCTCGTTCTTCGCGGTGCACACCAGCGCGCCGAGCTCCATGGAGGCGGCCGCCCAACGGGCCGCGGTGGCCTCGTCCTCGGGCAGCAGCGCGCGGGCCAGGCGCCGCTCGGCGGCGGTGGTCGCGGTCGGCGGGTACTGCACGCCGGTCACGGCGCGCGCGAAGACCCGGCGCACATTGGTGTCGAGGACGGCGTGGCGCTGCCCGTACGCGAACGAGGCGACCGCGGCGGCCGTGTACTCGCCGATGCCGGGCAGCGCGAGCAGCTGCCCGTGGTCGGCCGGTACGTCGCCGCCGTGCCGTTCCGTTATGGCGAGGGCGGCGCCGTGCAGGCGCAGCGCCCGGCGGGGATAGCCGAGCCGGCCCCAGGCGCGTACGGCTTCGCCGGGCGCGTCGGCGGCCAGGTCGGCGGGGCGCGGCCAGCGCGCCAGCCACTGCTCGTACACCGGCAGGACACGGCTGACGGGGGTCTGCTGGAGCATGAACTCGCTGACCATCACGCCCCAGGCGCCCGCCTCGGGGCGTCGCCAGGGCAGGTCGCGGGCGTGCTCGCCGAACCATCCGATGACGGATTCGTGGAGGACGGCGGGCTCGGTCGTCTCGTTCGTGGACACGGTGGACACGGGGGGCGTCGTCGGCAGAATGTTCATCGCAGAGCCGATCCTGGCATGTCCGGCCCCGGAAGGGGGCGCGCGGCGTCCTCAGCGGCGTGCGTGCTGCCTGGCATGCGGACGCGCGCCGGGTCCCGCGAACCAGGCGACCGCCGAGACGTCGCTCGTACGCATCGCCTCCGCCAGCGCCCGGACCGGCCGGGCGCCGCCCTTGACGACGAGCAGCGCGATCAGCGAACCGAGCAGCAGTCCGACGGCCACGTCGTGCGGGTAGTGGACCCCGACGAACACCCGCGAGAAGGCCATGGCGAGCGCCATCGGCACGGTGAGCAGCCAGATCCGGGACCAGGCCAGGGCCAGCGCGAGAGCGGCGGCGCCCGCGATGGTGGCGTGGTTGGAGGGGAACGACCAGTCGCCGTGGGCGGGGCAGGCGATCAGCGAGGCCGCGGCGCCCGCCACGGCCCGGCAGGGCCGCTCCTCGTCGATCAGCGACTTGATCACCTCGCTGCACACATAGGCGGCCGCCGTCGCCAGGGGCGCGAGCAGGGCGAGGGCGAACGACGTCGTGTCCCGGCGCCGGGCCCGCCACCAGGCGCAGACGAACAGCACGCCGAACAGCAGCAGGCCGAGCTCCGTCCAGACCTCGACGAAACTCTGCACCCAGGACGGCATGTCGTGGGCGAAGTCGGTGATGTTGCGGTAGAGCTCACTATCCATGGTGACGGACAGTATGAATGATGAAGGAGCGGCGACCACGAGCCGACCGTGGGGTTGCCGGAGCATGGCCTCCTCGTCTCGGAGTGCTTGGCTCCGGGATGATGATCCGCAAAACTTGGGCGGAGTGGCGGCGGGTGGGGCGGGAGTTGGCGCCGATCTCTCGTAAGGTTCGGTGCGTGGGATCTCTGCGCAATCCGGTCGGGCCGCTTCCCTCCTCCATCTATTGGCGACGGAGGGCAGTCGCGCTGTCCTTGATCGCGCTGCTCGCCGTCCTTGTCCTGTGGGCCGTCATGTCCGGTGGCGGCAGCGGGAACAGGAGCGGCGGCACCAACAAGGGCCCCGATCCCACGCATTCGATCACTCCGGGCCCCTCCGGCTCGGGGCCCGCGATCAGCACCGCGCCCGGCGGCCGCGACGAATCCAGCGGCTCGGGCGGTTCGGGCGGGCCGGGCGGTTCCGGCGGAAGCACCTCCGGTGACGGCGGTACGGGTACGGGCCCGGGCGGCTCGGCGGGCTCCGAATCCGGTTCCGGCGGCGGGAGTTCGAGCGGCGGTGGCGGCGGTGGCGGTGGCAACGCGGGCACCCAGGTGCCGGCCGGGTCGAGCCTGCCGACCTGCGCGCCGGGCTCGCTGTCCCTGACCCTGCGCAGCACCAAGACGTCGTACGCGCCCGGTGAGAAGCCCCGTATCGAGGTCGTCGTCAAGAACAACGCGGCGTCCACCTGCAAGGCGGACCTCGGGCCCAAGGGGGCGGTCGTGACGGTCACCTCCACCGGCAACGACCGGGTGTGGTCCACGGAGGACTGCCCCTCGGGTGACGCGAGCGCGTTCTTCCAGGTGCCGGGCAGCTCGTCCATCACGCACACGGTGGAGTGGGACCGGGGGAAGTCCGCGCCCAGCTGTGCGACACCGCCCGCGGGGGCGGTGGAGCCCGGCACGTATCTGGTCGAGGCCCACTTCCCCGGGCTGCCGGTGGCGCGAGCGTCATTCGCCCTGTCAAGGGATTAGGGGGTGTCTGGTGGATCATGGCCGGGGGTGCGGCGCCTGGCACGGCACCTCGCGGCGTTGCCGAAACGCCCCGATAGCTCCGCTATCACGACGTTCCGGCGCCTTGCGATGCACCGCACCAGGCGCCGCACCCTGACCGACCCTGATCCACCAGACACCCCCTAGCCCCCACCCCGCCCTTCCCCCAAACCCACCGGGGATGACGACCCGCGCAGTTCCCCGCGCCCCCAGGGAAGGGCCGGTTTTCGGTGCCGACCGTGCTCGCTTCTCGCGCAGTTCCCCGCGCCCCAAAACCGGTTGTTCACTGCGGGCGCGGGGGCTGGCCGCGCAGTTCCCCGCGCCCCCAAACCGCCTTCGTCCGCCGACCGTGGTCGCTTCTCGCGCAGTTCCCCGCGCCCCCAAAGCCGGTTGTTCACTGCGGGCTGTGGGGGCTGGCCGCGCAGTTCCCCGCGCCGCCGGCAGGGTGCGAGCGGGGGCATCTTCAGCCTGTCCGGCGATTGAGGACAAGCGCCGTTCAGGCGCGAGAGGGGGTCTGGGGCGCAGCCCCAGGGAGCTGCACCCTCAAGTAGCCGCACGGGCGGGCGGGTGGGCGAACCCCCTACTTACACATACCGCTCCAGAATCGAAGACTCGGCCAGCCGCGACAACCCCTCACGGACACTCCGCGCCCGCGCCTCCCCGACCCCGTCGACCGTCTGAAGGTCGTCCACCGACGCGGCCAGCAACTTCTGCAACCCGCCGAAGTGCTCGACCAGCCGCTCGATGATCGCCCCCGGCAGCCGCGGCACCTTCGCAAGGAGCCGGTAGCCCCGCGGGGACACCGCGGAGTCCAGCGTCTCGGGGGAGCCGCTGTAGCCCAACGCCCGTGCCACTATGGGCAGTTCGAGCAGTTCCGCGTGCGTGAGGTCGTTGAGCTCGCGCAGCGCCTCGTCCACCGTCCGCGACCGCTTGGCCGTGGGCTCGGGCACATAGTCCCGTACGACCAGCTCCCGCTCGGGCTCGACCCCGGCGATCAGCTCGTCGAGCTGGAGGGAGAGCAGCCGCCCGTCCGTGCCCAGCTCCACCACGTACTCCGCGATCTCCGTCGCGATGCGCCGCACCATCTCCAGACGCTGGGCGACGGCCGTGACGTCCCGGACCGTGACCAGGTCCTCGATCTCCAGCGCGGACAGCGTGCCCGCCACCTCGTCGAGGCGGAGCTTGTACCGCTCCAGGGTCGCCAGCGCCTGGTTCGCGCGGGACAGGATCGCTGCCGACTCCTCCAGGACCCGGCGCTCCCCGTTCACGTACAGCGCGATCAGCCGCATGGACTGACTGACGGACACCACCGGGTAGTTGCACTGCTTGGAGACCCGGTCCGCCGTGCGGTGGCGGGTGCCGGTCTCCTCGGTGGGGATCCCGGCGTCCGGCACGAGCTGCACACCGGCCCGATGGATCTTGGTGATGTCCTTGTCGAGGACGAGCGCGCCGTCGAGCTTGCACAGCTCGCGCAGCCGCGTCGCGGCGAACTCGACGTCCAGGACGAAGCCGCCTGTGCACATCGAGTCGACGGTCTTGTCGAGGCCCAGCACGATCAGACCGCCGGTGTTGCCGCGCAGGATGCGCTCCAGGCCGTCGCGGAGCGCGGTGCCGGGCGCGACGGCACTCAGCGCGGCGCGCATCAGCGCTTCGTTACCGGAGCCCGTGCCGGACTTTCCGGGTGATGATGCCCGGTCGTTGGCTGCCACTGCACTCCTCCGGTGTTGCTCATACGGCGCGTACTGCTCGCGTACTGCTTGCGTACCGCTCGTACGGACGGGCGAGACCAGGGCAAAGTCTACCGGCGCGGCTACTCCTCCCGTGGGGCCTGTGCCCGACGCCCGCGCGGGAGGACCCGCAGCGCGTCCCCCATGTCGGCGACTTCCGTGACCTTCATACCGGCCGGGACCTTGCCCGGGTCGCTCGGCACCAGGGCGTGGGTGAAGCCGAGCCGGTGTGCCTCGGCCAGCCTGCGCTGGACTCCGGTGACCCTTCTGACCTCGCCCGCAAGGCCCACTTCGCCGATCGCGACCAGGTTCTTGGGCAGCGGTGTGTCGCTGGCCGCCGAGGCCAGCGCGAGCGCGATCGCCAGGTCGGCGGCGGGCTCGGAGAGCTTCACTCCGCCCACCGTCGCGCTGTAGATGTCGCGCTTGCCGAGCGCCGTGATGCGGCCGCGCTGTTCGAGCACGGCGAGCATCATCGAGACGCGCGAGGTCTCAAGGCCCGAGGTGGTGCGGCGCGGGGAGGGGATCTGCGAGTCCACGGTGAGCGCCTGCACCTCGGCGACCAGCGGGCGGCGGCCCTCCAGGGTGACGGTCAGGCAGGTGCCGGGCACCGCCACGTCGCGCCGGGTCAGGAACAGGCCGCTGGGGTCGGCGAGACCGGTGATGCCCTCGTCGTGCAGTTCGAAGCAGCCGACCTCGTCGGTCGCGCCGTAGCGGTTCTTGACGCCCCGTACGAGACGCAGCCGCGCGTGCCGGTCGCCCTCGAAGGAGAGGACGACGTCGACCAGGTGCTCCAGGAGGCGGGGCCCGGCGATCGCGCCGTCCTTGGTGACGTGGCCCACCAGGAGCGTGGACATCCCGCGTTCCTTGGAGGCGCGGATCAGCGCGCCCGCGACCTCGCGGACCTGGGCCATGCCGCCGGGGGCCCCGTCGATCTCGGGCGACGCCACGGTCTGTACGGAGTCGAGGACGAGCAGGGAGGGCTTCACCGCGTCGAGGTGGCCGAGCACGGCCGACAGGTCCGTCTCGGCCGCCAGGTAGAGGTGGTCGTTCAGCGCCTTGATGCGGTCGGCGCGCATCCGCACCTGGCTCGCCGACTCCTCGCCCGTGATGTAGAGCGTGCGGTGATCGTCACTTGCCGCCTTGGCCGCCACGTCCAGGAGCAGGGTGGACTTGCCGACGCCGGGCTCGCCCGCGAGCAGCACGACCGCGCCCGGCACGAGGCCGCCGCCGAGCACCCGGTCGAGCTCGTCGACCCCGGTGGTGCGGGCCGTCGCCTGGCGGCCGTCCACCTGGCCGATGGGCAGCGCGGCCGTGGAGACCCGGCCCGCCGCCGTGGTGCGCACCGCGGGCGCGCCGTACTCCTCGACCGTCCCCCACGCCTGGCACTCGGGGCAACGGCCGAGCCACTTGGCGGTGGTCCAGCCGCATTCGGTGCAGCGGTAGGACGGCCGGTCCTTCGCGGATTTCGTACGGGCAGCCATGGCGTCACCGTATAGGGGCCCACTGACAGTCCCGCCGGGCGGACGTGCGGGGCCGGTGCGAGGGGCCGGAGGCGGGACCGGAGCGGGACCGGAGCGGGGCCGGGAGCGGGGCCGGATTTCTGCGCCCCGCCGTTCGGGTGGATGCCCCCGGCCCGGCGTCGCTCCGGTCACGCACGTCCGTTTGCAGGGTGCGTGATGCGTCTGCCTTTACATGCTGCAGAACGCTGCTGAATGCTGCGAAATGCCACGGAATTCCCGATTCCTGTCCCCCTTTGAGGGATACGTTCACCCGTAAGGATTAAATGTGCTCAACCGGTACGAAGAACCCCTCATGCTGCGCCTACGGTCGCACGCGTGACGAGCAGCAGACTGGATCAACCAGCGCACAACACCGGCGCACACCGGGCGCAGCGCCGTGCGCCCCGCACGTTGGCCCAGCGCCCGCCCGCCCGTTACGAGGCCTACCTGGACGGCCTGTTCACGTACTGCCTCTCCGTCCTGTGCGACCACGACGAGGCCACCGCCGCGCTCGGCGACCTGCTCGCCGTCTCCGAGCGCCAGTACGCGCGCTGCCCGGCGGCCGAGGCCGAACGCAAGGCGTGGCTGTACGCGCTCGCGCGCTGGGCCTGTCTGCGCAAGCTCGCCGAGCGCAGACGCAACCGGCCGGGCGCCCACACGGGACGCGCCACCACGGAACGCGCCACCACGGGCCGGCCCACTCCGGGGACGGCCGCCACGGGGACGGCCGCCACGGGACGCCCCCACACCGGACGCGTCACCACCGCACGCGCCGCCACCGAAGAGGCGCCCGCCGTCGAGATCTCCGGCGAGGAGCAGGAGCGCCGGCGCCGCGAACTCGCCCTGCTCGCCTGGCCCGAGGCCGCCGGCACCACCCCCGAGCAGCGCGAAGCGCTCGAACTCGCGGTCCGTCACCAGCTCGGCGCCCGCGAGGTCGCATCGGTGCTCGGCATGAACTACCCGGCCGCGCGCGAACTGCTCGCCGCCGGCGCCTGCGAGGTCGAGCGGACCCGGGCCGCGCTCGCCGTAGTCGAGATGGGCGGCTGTCCCGCCGTCGCCCAACTCACCGGCGACCACCAGGTGTTGCTGTCCGCGGCGCTGCGCCGCGAGCTGGTCAGGCACGTCGACGACTGCCCCCGCTGCCGCCGCGCCGCCGAGCGCGCGGGCGCCGCGGGGCCCTGGCCCGGCTCGACCGTCACGCCGGCCGCGCTGCCGCTGGCCGAGGCGCCACGGGCCGCCGCCCAGGCCGCGATGCTGCACGTGCCGCGGACGCGCGGCGGAGCCCCCCGCTTCGACCGCACCGGATTCCCGATGGACCCCAAGGACCGGGCCGCCCGGCGCGACCGGCTGCGGGCACGAGCCGTGACCACCACCGTCGTCGCGACCGTCGTCGCAGCCCCCGTCTTCGCGCTCTGGGCCGCCTACCGCGGCGCCCCCGCCACCGGAGAGCCGGAGAGCGGCGCCAAGGTCACCGCCAGCGAGGCCGACACCCCCGGCGGGCTCGACCGGCACGCGTCCGACCGTTACGAGAACGCGGGCAACGCCCGCAGCGCCCCCGACGCCCGCTTCACGGCCGGCAGCCGGGCCCCCGACGTGTCGGTCGAGGTCATCAGCCCCACGACCGCCCCCGCGGGCTCCGCCCGGCTCGCGGTCGCAGCGAGTTCCGCGGGCGACACCACCGTCCTGACGCTCACCTCGACCGGTGACGCGCCGGCCGACTGGTCGCTGCGCAGTCACGCCCGCTGGCTCACGTTCAGCCAGAGCGCGGGCCGGCTCGCGCCCGGCGCCGCCGTCACCGTCTACATCCGGGTCGATCGCGGCCTTGAGCCGCAGCACGCCTGGTCGGCCCGGGTCGAAGTGGCGCCGTCGGGCGCCGCCGTACGCATCAGCGGCGACGGCACCCCGGTCGCGGTCCCCTCGTCGCCCGACCCCGGCGGCCAGGGCGACACCGGCCACCCCGGCCCGCCGGGATCCAGCGCCTCGCCGACCAGCGAGCCGACCCGGACCCCGGGCAGCCCGACCCCCACCCCGACGCAGACACCGCCGAGTCAGAGCGCCACCCCGACGCCGACACCCACACCGACCCAGACGCCGCCCTCACCGACCCAGAGCGGCTGACCCGGCCCGTATCGCATGAACTCCCTTGGAGAACAGGGAAGTTGTCGGGAGGCGTCGCGCCGGGTCATCGCGCCGGGTCGGCGGGGTGCGGTGCGACAAGCGGCAGCAGCGAGGCGAGCCGCGCCTCGCACTGCTCGACCAGGACCGCGTACGCCTGCGGACCCATCAGCTCGGTCAGCTCCGGCCGGTACGTGACGTACACCGGCTCGCCCGCACCGTGGGCGGAGGTCGCCGAGGTGCACCACCAGTGCAGGTCGTGACCGCCGGGGCCCCAGCCGCGACGGTCGTACTCGCCGATCGAGATCTGGAGCACCTTGGTGTCGTCGGGCCGCTCGATCCAGTCGTACGTCCGGCGCACCGGCAGCTGCCAGCAGACGTCCGGCTTGGTCTCCAGCGGCTCCCTGCCCTCCTTGAGGGCGAGGATGTGCAGCGAGCAGCCCATGCCGCCCGCGAAGCCCGGCCGGTTCTGGAAAATGCACGAACCGTTCCAGCGGCGGGTCTGGCGGTCGCCGTCCTCGTCGGTCTGGATCCAGCCCGACTCGGTGCCGACGTCGTGGAACTGCCACAGCTCGGGCGTGAGCCGCGCCACGTGCCCGGCCACCCGCTTCTCGTCGTCCTCGTCGGAGAAGTGGGCGCCGAGCGTGCAGCAGCCGTCGTCGGCCCGGCCCGCCTCGATGCCCTGGCAGCCGCTGCCGAAGATGCACGTCCACCGTGAGGTGAGCCACGTCAGGTCACAGCGGAAGACCTGCTCGTCGTCGGCGGGGTCGGGAAACTCGACCCAGGCGCGCGGGAAGTCGATCCCCTGCTCGTCCTGAATCGCGGGGGCGGGGTTCTTCGGGGGCTTGGCTTTGCCCGGCTTCGCCTTGTTCGTCTTTGGCACACCTCAAGCGTATGTCCGAGGCCACTTCCGGACGCGCAGTAGCGTTCGGTCCATGAGACTCGGAGTCCTCGACGTGGGGTCGAACACGGTTCATCTGCTGGTGGTGGACGCGCACGCCGGTGCCGCGCCGCTGCCGGCGCACTCGCACAAGGCCGAGCTGCGGCTCGCGGAACTCCTCGACGAGGACGGTGCGATCGGGCCGGTGGGCATCGACCGGCTCGTCGCCACCATCGGCGACGCCCTGCTCGCCGCCGAGGACAAGGGTGTCCAGGAACTCCTCCCCTTCGCGACCTCCGCGGTGCGCGAGGCAAGCAACGCGGACCTCGTCGTCGCCCGGGTCCGCGACGAGACCGGCGTCGACCTCGGCGTGCTCTCCGGCGAGGAGGAGGCCCGCCTCACCTTCCTCGCCGCGCGCCGCTGGTACGGCTGGTCGGCGGGCAAACTGCTCCTGCTCGACATCGGCGGGGGCTCCCTCGAAGTGGCGTACGGCATCGACGAGGAGCCGCACGCCGCGGTCTCGCTGCCGCTGGGCGCGGGACGCCTGACCGCGGGCTGGCTGCCGGGCGACCCGCCCGACCCGGCCGACGTACGGGCCCTGCGGCGCCATGTGCGGGCCCAAATCGCCGCCAAGGTGGGGGAGTTCGCGCGCGCGGGGCGGCCCGACCACGTCGTCGCCACGTCCAAGACGTTCAAGCAGCTCGCGCGGATAGCCGGGGCCGCCCGGTCGAGCGAGGGCGCCTACGTGCCGCGCACCCTGAGTCGTTCCGCACTGCGGGAGTGGGTGCCCAAGCTGGCCGCGATGACCACCGAGCAGCGCGCGACGCTGCCCGGGGTGTCGGTGGGCCGGGCGCGGCAGCTGCTCGCGGGGGCGCTCGTCGCGGAGGGCGCGATGGACCTGTTCGACGTCGATGAGCTGGAGGTCTGCCCCTGGGCGCTGCGCGAGGGCGTGATCCTGCGCCACCTCGACCACCTGCCCGTGGGATGACGCGGGGTGACCCGAGGGGCCGACGCGAGGCCGACGACCGGCGCCGGTGGCCGGCCGTGGGCCCGGGGCGGCCGGCGCGGGCGAGCGGGCACCGACGAGTGTGACGTTCGTCGGGCTCACCGGACCGCCTCCCCTCCCGGCGGCGAGGGCCCGTACCCTGTCCGGGTGGCAGAACCAGTGGTGCGCATCCCGGATGCGAAGGTCGCCCTGTCCACGGCGTCGGTCTATCCGGAGTCGACAGCGACGGCCTTCGAGATCGCCGCACGCCTGGGTTACGACGGCGTCGAGGTCATGGTCTGGACCGACCCCGTCAGCCAGGACATCGAAGCCCTGCGGCGGCTCTCCGACTACCACCAGGTCCCGATCCTGGCCGTCCACGCGCCATGTCTGCTGATCACCCAGCGGGTCTGGTCCACCGACCCCTGGGTGAAGCTCCAGCGGGCGAAGGCGGCGGCGGAGAAGCTGGGCGCGTCGGCGGTGGTCGTCCACCCGCCCTTCCGCTGGCAGCGTCAGTACTCCCGCGACTTCGTGAACGGGATCTGGCGGATGGCGGACGAGACGGACGTCAGATTCGCCGTCGAGAACATGTACCCGTGGCGCTACCGGGACCGCGAAATGCTCGCGTACGCCCCCGACTGGGACGTCACGAAGGACGACTACCGCCACTTCACCGTCGATCTGTCGCACGCCGCGACCTCCCGTACGGACGCGATGGCCATGGTCGACCGGATGGGCGACCGGCTGGCCCATGTCCACCTCGCGGACGGGCGGGGCTCGGCCAAGGACGAACACCTGGTGCCGGGGCGCGGCACCCAGCCGTGCGCCGAGCTCCTTGAACGCCTGGCGCTCACCGGCTTCGACGGCCATGTCGTCATCGAGGTCAACACCCGGCGGGCGATGTCCGCCGCCGAACGCGAGGCCGACCTGGCGGAGGCGCTTGCCTTCACCCGCCTGCACCTGGCATCCGCGCCGGCCCGCCACGCCTGACAGACCCGGCCGGCCCCGCGCCGCGCCGCCGAGGTAGCGCTCCCTGGGGCTCCGCCCCGGACCCCGGGGGTCCGCCCGCCCACCCGCCCGTGCGGCTACTTGAGGGTGCAGCTCCCTGGGGCTGCGCCCCAGACCCCGGGGGCTTTCCCACCCTCCCGCCCGTGCGGCTACTTGAGGGTGCGGCTCCCTGGGGCTGCGCCCCAGACCCCGGGCGGGGGCTCCGCCCCCTGCACCCCCGGTCGCGCCTCAAGGGCGCTCGTCCTCAATCGCCGGACGGGCTGAGGATGTGCGTGCTGACCCGCACCAAGTAGCCAGGGGCGCGGGGCTGTGACATTGCGCGGCTTTGCCGCGGTGGGCGCGACCGGCTGGTGCTGGATGCCCTACAGGGGCGCGAGGAACTGCGCGACCAGGCCCGCCGGCCCGCAGCCGGATCCTCAGCCCCCGGAGGGTTTAGGGAAGGGGCGGGGAGGGGCCCCCGGGGCCTGGGGCGGAGCCCCAGCGCACCCCGCCGCACGCGCACCCTGCCGCACGCGCACCCTGCCGCACGCGCACCCTGCCGCACGCGCACCCCGCCGCACGCGCACCCCGCCGCACGCGCACCCCGCCGCACCCGCACCCCGCCGCACCCGCCCCCCGCCGAACACCAGAGCCCACCCCCCCGGGAGGGAGGCCCACATCGCGAACCCCAAGTCCCACCATCCGGACAACCCGTCCAGATCCTGGAGCCCGGCGTAGGCTCACACCAGAGCACCCTCATACCTAGGAGACGAGCGACGATGCCCGAGCTGAGGTCCCGCACAGTCACCCACGGCCGCAACATGGCGGGCGCCCGCGCCCTTATGCGGGCCTCCGGTGTAGCGAGCGAGGACATCGGCAAGCCGATCATCGCCGTGGCGAACAGCTTCACCGAGTTCGTGCCGGGCCACACCCACCTCGCCCCGGTGGGAAGGATCGTCAGCGAGGCGATCCTGGCGGCCGGCGCCGTCCCCCGCGAGTTCAACACCATCGCCGTGGACGACGGCATCGCCATGGGTCACGGCGGCATGCTGTACAGCCTGCCCTCCCGCGACCTCATCGCGGACAGCGTGGAGTACATGGTCGAAGCGCACTGCGCCGACGCCCTGATCTGCATCTCCAACTGCGACAAGATCACCCCCGGCATGCTGATGGCGGCGCTGCGCCTCAACATCCCCACCGTCTTCGTCTCCGGCGGCCCGATGGAGGCCGGCAAGGCGACCCTGGTCGACGGCACGGTCCGTACGCTCGACCTGGTCGACGCGATCTCGGACGCGGTCAACGACAAGATCTCCGACGCGGACATCCTCCGCATCGAGGAGAACGCCTGCCCGACCTGCGGCTCCTGTTCCGGCATGTTCACGGCCAACTCCATGAACTGTCTGACCGAGGCGATCGGCCTGAGCCTGCCCGGCAACGGCTCGGTCCTCGCGACCCACACCGCCCGCCGCGCGCTGTACGAGAACGCCGCCCGCACGGTCGTCGACATCACCAAGCGCCACTACGAGCAGGACGACCACTCCGTCCTGCCCCGCTCCATCGCGACCCGCGCCGCGTTCGAGAACGCCATGGCGCTCGACATCGCGATGGGCGGCTCCACCAACACGATCCTGCACCTGCTGGCCGCCGCCCAGGAGGCCGAGCTCGACTACGGCCTCAGCGACATGGACGCCGTCAGCCGCCGCGTCCCGTGCCTGGCCAAGGTCGCGCCGAACGTCGGCAAGAACCGTACGTACTACATGGAGGACGTGCACCGCGCCGGCGGCATCCCCGCCATCCTCGGCGAGCTGTACCGCGCGGGCCTGCTCAACGAGGACGTCCACACCGTGCACTCCCGCTCCATCAAGGAGTGGCTGGACGCCTGGGACGTGCGCGGCGGATCCCCGACCCCCGAGGCCGTCGAGCTGTGGCACGCCGCCCCCGGCTGCGTCCGCTCCGCGACCGCGTTCTCGCAGTCGGAGCGCTGGGACACCCTGGACACCGACGCCGCCGAGGGCTGCATCCGCGACGCGGCCCACGCGTACAGCAAGGACGGCGGCCTCGCCGTCCTGCGCGGCAACCTCGCCGAGGACGGCTGTGTCGTGAAGACGGCCGGCGTCGACGAGTCGATCTGGACCTTCGAGGGCCCGGCCGTGGTCTGCGAGTCGCAGGAAGAGGCCGTCGACAAGATCCTCACCAAGCAGATCACGCACGGCGACGTGGTGGTGATCCGCTACGAGGGCCCCAAGGGCGGTCCCGGCATGCAGGAAATGCTGTACCCGACGTCGTTCCTCAAGGGCCGAGGCCTCGGCAAGAGCTGCGCGCTGGTCACCGACGGCCGCTTCTCCGGCGGCACCTCGGGCCTCTCCATCGGCCACGCCTCGCCCGAGGCGGCGTCCGGCGGCACCATCGCGTTGGTCGAGGACGGCGACCGCATCCGGATCGACATCCCCGGCCGTACGATCGAACTCCTGGTCTCCGACGACGAGTTGGAGACCAGGCGCGTGGCGCTCGGCGGGGTGTACGCGCCGAAGAACCGCGAGCGCAAGGTGTCCGCCGCGCTGCGCGCCTACGCGGCGATGGCCACCAGCGCCGACCGGGGCGCGGTGCGCGACGTGACGAAGCTGGGCTGACGCCCGCCGGCCCCGGCCGCCTCAGGACAGGCGCGACGGGGCCCGGAGGGACGTGGGTGTCACCAACTGCCCACGTCCCCCGGATCGACCGCGAAGACCGACCCGTCGGGCGACGCGGCATACACCCGGCCCCCGAGGGCGAGCGGCGCCGGGAGAGCCGGAGTGAAGGTGTAACGGCCGCCGTTCATACGGGGGTTGGTCTGCCCGGCGAGTGCTCCCTTGCGCGCGTCGAAGACGAGCAGCCTGCCGTCGGCGCCGGTCAGGAACACCTGGCCGCCCGAGGCGACGGGCCGCGAGGCGCGGGCGAGGCCCGTGTCGAGCCGCCACCGTTCGGCGCCGCGCGCGGAGTCGACGGCGGCCAGCGTCCCGCCCGCGCCGAACAGGAGGACCGTGTCCCCGTCGACCCCGGCCTGCGCCTGGTCCAGCGGGGTCGCGAGCGGTGTGCGCCGCGCGGAGTGCGTGGCGGTGTCGACGCGTACGACCGCCGATGTGAAGCCCCCGGCGTCGGTGGCCAGCAGGAACACGGCCGCGGCGTCGGCCGTCACGGGCCGCAGCCGCCCCTGCGTACGGGCCTGCCACCGGACGTTCCCGGTCGCGGGGTCGACGGCGGCCACGGACGTCGAACCGCCGTCGGCCGAGGCAGTGACGACGTAGGCCACCATGCCGTCTCCGGACACGACCCACTGGGACCGTGAGCTGCCCAGCGGCTTGCGCCACATCTCCTTGCCCGTGCCGGAGTCGAGCGCGGCGACGTGCCCGTCCGCCGTGGTGAGCAGCACGGCCGCGCCGACCGGACGCACCCCGGAGTACGCCGACACGTCGGCGGACCAGGCCGGCTTTCCCGTCTCCGCGTCGTACGCCCGCAGCGGCTGGTGCGGGGCCCGCGCGAGCACCCGGCCGCCCGCCACCGCGGGGGCGTACTCGTCCGACAGCGACCGGCCGCCCGCACCCGGCACCGACCACACCACCTTCCCGCTGAGGGCGTCGAGCCGGGCGAGCGTGACGCCGGGCGCCGAGCAGTACAGCGCGCTCGGGTGCTCACCGGCCGAGCAGAACGCCGTACGGTCCTCCCCGCCGCCGTCGCCATCCGGGCCCAACCGCGTCTGCCAGGGCCGGAATTGGGCGGCGGCGGGCTGTTCCGCGACGGCCACGGTCCCGGTCCCGTCGGGCATCGCCCGGACGGCGGCCACGCCCGCGCCGAGCACCCCGACGAGCGCGAGCGCGGCGACGCCCCAGCGGGCGCGGCGGGCGAAGGGGGAGCGGGCGGGCGCGCCCGAGGACCGGGCCCCGGCCGCCCCGTCCCCGTCCCGCGCACCAAAGGCCGCGCCTCCGCCTCCGGTCCCGGCCCCAGACCCTTGCGCGGCCTCCGACGCGAACTCCGCCCCAGCCCCCCGCGCACCCTCCGACCGGACAGGGTTGCGGAACCGCTGCGTAGGGGTGGAGGCCTCGGAGCCGTACGCGGCCGAGCGCAGCGCCGACATCAGCTCGTCCGGGGTGGGCCGGTCGCCGGGATCCTTGGCGAGGCAACTCCGCAGGACGGACACGAGGTCCGCGGGCACACCGCTCAAGTCCGGCTCGTTGTGCACCACTTGATAGGCCACGACGTACGGCGACTCGGAGTCGAAGGGCCCCCTGCCGGTCGCCGCGTGCACGAGTACCGCGCCCATGGCGAACACGTCGGCCGCGGGCCCGACCTCCCGGGGCCGCTGGAACTGCTCGGGCGCCATGAACGGCGGAGTGCCGATGAGCTTGCCGGTCTCGGTGCGCAGATCGCTGTCGTACGGACGCGAGATGCCGAAGTCGATGACCTTGGGCCCGTCGGCGGCGAGCAGCACGTTGCTCGGCTTGAGGTCGCGGTGCACCACCCCAGCCCGGTGGATGTCGCGCAGTGCCTCGGCCAGCCCCGCCCCGAGCCGGCGCACCTCGGCAGCCGCCAACGGGCCGCTGTCCTTGACCCGTTCGGCCAGGGTGAGCCCCGGAATGTGCACGGTGGCCATCCATGGCCGGGCCGCATCGGGATCGGCGTCGACGACGGATGCGGTGAAGGCGCCGCTGACCCGCCGGGCCGCCGACACCTCCTGCCGGAACCGCGCCCGGAATTCCGGATCGGCGGCGTGCTGGGCGTGCACGACCTTGACGGCGAGCCGCATGCCGGAGGGAGAAGTGGCCAGATGCACCACCCCCATGCCCCCCGAGCCGAGGACGGATTCCAGCCGGTAGACCCCGACGGATTCCGGATCCTCGGAGCCCGGCACCCCGAACCCGATACTGCGCGGCGACGCCATGGCTCACCCCCGAGTGTCCGTTGTACGCGCGCGTCCGGGGGAGCCTAGTCGATGGGGGGTACGGGCCCGATGGGGCTTGCTAGCCTGCGTGTTGCACGCAGAGTGAAGCCATCGGGGAAGCCCACGGGGACCCTTCGGGGAAGCCAACGGGACCCTCCGGGGAAGCCCATGGCACCCCTTGGGGAAGCCCACGGCACCCCGTTCGGGAAGCCCTGGGAAAGGCAACGGGAAGCACATGGGGGAGACGGGCATGACATCGGAATCGGCCGAAACAGCGGTAGCGGCAGCGGCACCCGCGACGACGACGTCGACGACCTCGATTACCTCGGCGACCTCGTCGACTTCGACGGCGTCGGCGGTATCAGCGGTATCAGCGGTATCAGCGGCGTCGGCATCGCTGGGCACTGGCGCTCGCCGCTACCCCGTGGCCCCGGGCGTCGAACTGAACGTACGCAGCGGCCCCGGCACGGACTACACGATCGTCGACACGCTGGACCTGGGCGCCTCGGTCCCGGTGAACTGCCAGACCCCGGGCACCCGGGTGTCCGGCCCGTACGGCACGTCGAACATCTGGGACAACATCGGCAACGGCCGGTACGTGGCGGACGCGTATGTGAAGACCGGAAGTGACGGGTACGTGGCGCAGCGCTGCGGCTAGGGGGTGTCTGGTGGATCAGGGTCGGTCAGGGTGCGGCGCCTGGTGCGGTGCATCGCAAGGCGCCGGAACGTCGTGATAGCGGAGCTATCGGGGCGTTTCGGCAACGCCGCGAGGTGCCGTGCCAGGCGCCGCACCCCCGGCCATGATCCGCCAGACACCCCCTAGGCCGTGCCTGGCGGGCCGGGCGCGCGCCCGACCCCGGTCCGCCGGACACCTGCTGTGCCTCTCGTTCGGATCATGCCGGGTCGTGGGGCAAACGACTCCCCGGGCGACACCCGGGGATAATCGACCCCATGAGCGAGAACACGGGCGAACGCGCCGACGCGGGCAAGGGGGGCGGGGCCACCTCCGGCGGGCGGGCCCCGGGCCCCGAGCCCGAGCCCATCCGTTTCTTCGGCACGACGTGGGTGGACCACGACCACGGGTACGGCCTGCGCCGGGCCGGTGCCGCGGTCGGCTCACTGGCGGCGGCCGCGGCGGCGTGCTTCGTGCTGCGCTTCGCGTACGAGGGGCTGCAACTCGCCGATACCGGCACATTCGTGAACGTGCTGGTCGTCGTGATGTTCGCGATCTGTAGCGCGCTGGCCTTCCGCAAGACGTGGGAGGGCTTCTCGGCCCGCCCGGCCGACCCGGAGGCGGACCGCTCCCTCCAGGGCCTCAAGGCCATCGGCTTCATCGGGTCCCTGCTCGCGTACTTCTTCCGTACCTTCACCGAGGCGCCGGGCGAGGCCCTGCACCGCAAGGAGTACGAGGCGGCCCGCACCCAGTACGAGCGCCGCCGAGGCACCCGGGCGGGCAACCCGGCAACCCGCAAAAAGCCCAAGCGCAAGTAACCCGTCCTCCTGGCGGCCCTGCTCGACGCCCTGTGGGGACGCGATCCTGCCCCCCGCCGCGCACCGCAGACGCGCGCGCGGGCACCCCGTACCGCCCCTCGGACACCACCCGCGCCGCGTTCGCCCCCGGTGCGAGGATGGACGACGCAGGGACGCAAGCGCACCACCAGGAGGGTCACCCCCATGACGCAGACCGTCGCAGTCCTCGGCACCGGCAAGATCGGCGAAGCCCTCCTGAGCGGAATGATCCGGGCCGGCCGGCATCCCGCAGGCCTCCTCGTGACCGCCCGCCGCCCGGAACGCGCCGAAGAACTCCACACCCGCTACGGCGTGGACGCGGTCACCAACGCCGAGGCCGCCAAGCGCGGGGACACCCTGATCCTCGCCGTGAAGCCCCAGGACATGGGCAGCCTCCTGGACGAGCTGGCCCCGCACCTCGCCAACGACCGTCTGGTGATCAGCGCCGCCGCAGGCATCCCGAGCTCCTTCATCGAAGCCCGCCTCGCCTCCGGCACTCCGGTCGTACGCGTCATGCCGAACACACCCGTCCTGGTCGACGAGGGCATGTCGGTGATCAGCGGGGGCAGCCACGCGACCCCGGACCACCTCGCCCATACGGAGGAAATCTTCGGCGGCGTCGGCAAGACCCTGCGCGTACCGGAGTCGCAGCAGGACGCGGCGACGGCTCTCTCCGGTTCGGGTCCGGCGTACTTCTACTACCTGGTCGAGGCGATGACCGACGCCGGAATCCTGCTCGGCCTGCCCCGCGCCCAGGCGTACGACCTCATCGTGCAGTCCGCGGTCGGCGCCGCCGTGATGCTCCGGGACAGCGGTGAGCACCCGGTGAAGCTGCGCGAGGCCGTGATGTCCCCGGCGGGCACGACCATCAGCGCGATCCGAGAGCTGGAGAACCACGGCGTACGCGCCGCGCTGATCGCAGCCCTGGAGGCCGCCCGCGACCGCAGCCGCGCACTGGCCTCCGGCACCGGCTGACACACGCCGCCGCCCCGGGCCGACCGGGACCGGGCCGACCGGGACCGGGCCGACGTCGACCTGATCCCGAAGCCCGAGGTCACAGCCGCGCGAAGCCCCTGAACAGGAGCGTGTCGGCCTCCCGCCAGGGTGTCCCGGCCGAGGGTTGACACGTCCATCCGCGGTACGTAATGTTCTCCGAGTTGTCCGACGTGAGCGCCGACCCCGGTCGGTCCCCGGACAGCCATTCCGCATCAACCACTTCTCATGAACGACACCTCGTCGTCTCATTTTTCGTGCGCTTTTGCGAAATGAGGAATCCGCGTTCGAGAACGCGCCCCGATTGGCGTCGGGGGCCAGGATTCCGCTAATGTCTCACCGTCGGAACGGCCCAACAGCCGGGAAGACAAGCCGACTTGGCCCCGGGAGACCGGGAATCGGGCCCGAAAGGATCTGATAGAGTCGGAGCCGCCGGAAAGGGAAACCCGAGAGGGAGAACCGGAAAGGCACCGAGGAAATCGGACACGAAAGAGTCTGATAGAGTCGGGAACACGAAATACCGAAGGGAAGCGCCCGGAGGAAAGCCCGAGAGGGTGAGTACAAAGGAAGCG
>NZ_JBICXU010000052.1:0-25146 GCF_043200435.1 Streptomyces sp. NPDC048416 | reverse complement strand
GCCCCCGCATGGGGTCTGGGGCGCAGCCCCAGGGCTCAGCACATTCAATGCGCTGTACGGGCGGGCGGGTGGGAAAACCCCCGGGGTCTGGGGCGGAGCCCCAGGGCGCCGCACCCTCAAGTAGCCGCACGGGCGGGAGGGTGGGCAACACCCCCAGGGTTCAATGGAGGGGGTGCCAAAGGGGCCCCGCGCACAGGGGGAGCAGATCGTGGTCGACGTACAGGGCACCGTGACCCAGGGCTACGAACCCGTGAGGGACGCCTTCGCACGGAACTTCGAGCACGGCGAACGGGGCGCGGCAGTCGCCGCCTACCACCACGGCCGCAAGGTCGTGGACCTGTGGGCCGGCACGAAGGACGTGGACGGCACGGCCCCCTGGGCCCTGGACACCGCCCAGGTGGTCCGCTCGGCCACCAAGGGCGTGGCCGCCGCGGCCCCCCTGCTCCTGCACCAGCGCGGCCGGCTCGACCTGGACGCCCCGGTGTCCACGTACTGGCCCGAGTTCAAGTCGGCAGGCAAGGACCGCACCCTCGTACGCCACCTCCTGTCGCACCGCGCCGGCGTGCCCGCCCTCGACCGCCCGCTCACCCCGGCCGAAGCCGTCGACGGCGAGTCGGGCCCGGCGGCGGTGGCCGCGCAGGCCCCGTTCTGGGAGCCCGGCACCGCGCACGGCTACCACGCGCAGACGTACAGCTGGCTGCTCGGCGAACTGGTGCGCCGCGTCACCGGACGCACCATCGGGCGCTGGGTGGCCGAGGAGATCGCCGGGCCGCTCGGCCTGGACTTCTGGCTGGGTGTGCCGGACACCGAGGCGCACCGGGTGGGCCGGGTCGGCCCGGTCGAGCCGCCGATGGACGGCGCGGGCACCCTGCGGCTGCGGCCCAAGCGGAACGTGGCCGAGGCGTACGCGGACCCGCACTCGCTGACCCGGCGCGCGTTCGGCGCGATCGACCCGCTGCCGGACGAGAACGACCCCGCCTACCGTGCCGCCGAACTTCCCGCGTCCGCGGGCATCTCCACCGCCCGGGCGCTGGCCCGTTTCTACGCCGCCACCATCGGCGAAGTGGACGGCGCGCCCAGGCTGTTCGCGCCCGCGACCCTCACCCTGGCCCGCACCGAGGAGAGCGCAGGGCCCGACCGGGTCCTTGTCGTGAACACCCGCTTCGGCCTCGGCTACATGCTGCACGGCCCCGCGTCCCCGCTGCTCGCCCCGGGCTCCTTCGGGCACCCGGGCCGCGGCGGCTCGCTCGGCTTCGCCGACCCCGAGTCGGGGACCGCGTTCGGCTATGTGACCAACGGCCTCCAGAGGGGTGTCACCGCCGATCCCCGCGCCCAGGCTCTGGTGAGGGCGCTACGTTCGTCCGTATGACACCTTCTCAGGCTGCTCCGCAGACGGTCCCGGGCATCGCACGCTTCCAAGGGCACACCGCGCTGATCACCGGCGCGGCGCGCGGCATCGGCGCCGCCATCGCCCACCGGCTCACCGGCGAAGGCGCCCAAGTCGTCGTCGCCGACATCGACTTGGGGCGAGCCGAGGCAACCGCCGCCGAGCTGAAGGGCGCCGTCGCCCGGCACTGCGACGTGTCCGACCGTGCATCGGTGGAGGCCGCGGTCGCCTTCGCCGTGGAGCAGTTCGGCCGGCTCGACGTCCTCGTCAACAACGCCTACTCCTGCACCGCGGACGCCGAGCGCTTCGAGGACGAGGACGACGAGGAGTGGGCCCGCGATCTCGACGTCACCCTCACCGGCGCCTTCCGGTGTTCCCGCGCCGCCCTGCCGCACCTGGCCGCCTCGGGTCGCGGCGCGATCGTCAGCATCGGATCGGTCAACGGTGAGCAGGACTTCAACAACCATGCCTACAGCGCCGCAAAGGCGGGCCTCGTCTCTCTGACGCGTACGCTCGCCGGGGACGCCGCGCCGCGCGGTGTGCGGGTCAATCTCGTGCACCCCGGCACCATCCGCACCCCCGCCTGGGAGGGCCGCGAGGGTCAGCTGGAACGGCTGGCTCCGGTGTATCCGCTGGGCCGGGTCGGCGAGCCCGAGGACATCGCGGCGGCCGTCGCCTTCCTCGCCTCCGCCGACGCGTCCTGGATCACCGGCACCACCCTGCGCGTCGACGGCGGTCTGCTCGCCGTGAACACCGGTTTCCAGCGCGTGGCCGACGGCGCGTAGTCCGCCGGCCGACAGCGCGTAGTCCGCCGGCCGACGGCGTGCCATCCATGCCGGCGCACGCCAACTCGCATGCGACGTACGACAGTTGGCGCTCACTCGCCGTAGTCCCTGAACACCGCCGCCCGCACCCACGCGCTGTGCGCCGCCGTCCGCAGTACGCCCCGGAACAGCGTCCGGGCCAGCCGGCTGTCGGAGGTCGCCGAGCGGGTCGTGCGCAGCGACCTCGCCACGGCGTCGAAGCCGTAGGCGCGCATCTCGCTCTCGTACGCCCCGATCGCCTGGAGGGGGTCGCGGCGCCGCGCGAGCAGGCCGCTCAGGAGGCGCGCGTCGCGCAGGGCGGTGGTGGCGCCGGTGCCGCCGAGCGCGGGCATGCCGTGAATGGCGTCGCCGAGCAGCGTGACGGGGCCGGGCGGCCACGGCTCGACCGGCTTCATGCCCAGCATGCGCACCGGCACGACGCTGTCCGGGTCGGCCTCGGCGACCAGGCGGACCAGAGCCGGATGCCAGTCGGCGATCCGCTCGGCGACCACGGCCCGCAGCGCCTTGCCGTCCAGACGCTCCACGTCTTCGGGGAAGGCGGTGGCCTTGGCGACGTACGTCCACCGCACGTGGTCGCGGGACCGGGGCGGCCGGGGCCCGCCCGGCGCGTCCACACCCGCAAGCACTACCGCACGCATGCCCGCATCCGTCCCCGCCCCCGCCCCCGTTGCGGCCCAGGCGCGGGGGGCGACCTGGATGGGGGGCCGCTCGCCCGCCGCCGCGTGTCCGGCCGTGCAGAACATCGCGTCCGAACGCGGGGTGAGCACGGAGGTCGACCAGGTCGTCAGGGACTCGGGCAGCTCGTCGGCCTGTGCGTGGGTGAGCTCCAGTCTGCCGGTCACGGCGAGCACGCGGGTGTCGGCGCGCACCGCGTGCGGCAGCAGCTGGCGGCGTACCCGCGAGTCGGCGCCGTCCGCTCCGGCCAGGAGGTCGCCGTATGCGGTGGAGCCGTCGGCGAAGTGCGCGGTGATGCCGCCGTCGTCCTCGTGCTCGTACCGTACGAACTCCCGTCCCCCGCGTACGAGATGGTCGTCCAGGCCCGACAGCAGGACCTGGCGCAGGGCGTGGCCGCTCGGCGCGTGGTGGGAGCGCTGCGGGGTGCGGCCCGGGGCCGGCTGCGGCAGCACGAGCAGTTCCCGCAACTGCTCGGTCACGAAGGCGGACCGTCCGCCGCGCTGCGTGTGCGCGGCGAACTCCTCCCACGCGTCGGGCGGCAGGCACGCGTACAGGGCGCGTGCGCCCTGGGGGCCGATGGGGATGCGATGGTCCTGGAGACGGTCGGCGCGGGCACTCCCGCGTTCGCGTTCGTACACCGCGAATCCCAGACCCGCCTTGCGCAGACCCTGGGCCAGACAGAGCCCGCCGAGGCCGCCGCCGATGATCAGGACGTGCGGTGTGCCGGTCATGGCGCCCCCTTCGTCGAGGCGCAACCTAGTGGCGGGCGGCCCGGTGTCAACCCGCCCGCAGCATCAGGCCGATGCCCACCACGAGCAGGCCCGCCGCGGCGATCCGCGGGGCGCCGAAGCGTTCCTTGAAGAAGACCGCGCCGATCGCCGCGCCCACGATGATCGACGATTCGCGCAGCGCCGCGACCGGGGCGAGCGGCGCCCTGGTCTGCGCCCACAGGACGAGCCCGTACGCGCTGACGGAAAGGGCCGCGCCGAGCAGGCCGCGCACCGCGAACGGCCTGAGTTGCGCGCCCAGTTGGCGGCCGCGCGCGTACCGGGCGTAGGCGGGGATCACCAGCCCCTGGAGGATCATCAGCCAGGCGATGTAGCCGAACGAGGAGCCCGATGCGCGCACCCCCACGCCGTCCACCACGGTGTATCCGGCGATGGCGAGTCCGGTGGCGAGGGCCGCGAGGATGGCGGCCCACTGGGGCCGCGAGCCGCGCAGGCCCCAGAGCGCCACCCCGACCAGGCCGGCACACGAGACGGCCACGCCCGCCGTCTGCCAGGCGTTCGGCGTCTCGTGCACGAACACCGCGGCGAGCACGGTCACCACCAGCGGCGCGGTGCCGCGCGCGATCGGGTACATCTGCCCGAAGTCGCCGAGCGTGAACGAACGCATCAACAGCAGCATGTATGTGACGTGCAGCACCGCCGAGACCAGCAGGTACGGCCAGGCCCCGGCGGCGGGCAGCGGCACGAACGGCAGCGCGAGCAGGCCGATCAGGGCGCCGCCGCCGCCGATCAGGGTGAAGGAGAAGAGCTGGTCCTTGAGATGGTGGGCGAGTGCGTTCCAGCCGGCGTGCGTGATGGCGGCGAGCAGCACCGCGCAGGTGACGGTCACGGTCACGGGCGCCGTCCCCCCACGTCGACGGGGTGTTCTTGAGTGCTCATGCTCATGACCTGCACGCTAATCCCGCGTGCACGCGCCAAGAACACCGGGGCCGAGCCTGCGCGGCGCGACGCGTACCCGGGATGTGCGTACGTGCCGCCGTGCTCGGGGGCCGGGCCTTCGCGGCGTATGGCGCGCACCCGGGATGTGCGTACGTGCCGCCGTGTACCGGGGCCGGGCCCTCGCGCGCACGGCGCGTACCCCGGACGTGCGGTACGCGCCGTGGGCGACTGGGCTCAGCCCGCGCGCAGCACCTGCGCGACGATGGGCCCCGCCGCGTCGCCGCCGTGGCCGCCGGACTGGACGAGGGCGGCGGCCGCCAGGTCGTCGCTGTACCCGGTGAACCAGCTGTCCGACTTGTTCTGCCCGTCCTTCTCGGCGGAGCCGGTCTTTGCGCCCTTGTTGCCGCCGACGCTCGCCATGGCCACCGTCGCCGTCCCGTACGACTGGGTCGCGGTGATGTGCATCATCTCGCGCAGCTGCGCGTCGATGCCCGAGGGCAGCGGCGAGGCCTGCGCCAGGGTGCGGCCGTCGAGGGACTGCGGCACGATCACCGGCTGGCGGAAGCGGCCCGACTGCGCGGTCGCCGCGACGGACGCCATGTCGAGGGGGCTCATCTGCACCTTGCCCTGCCCGATGTACGCGGCCGCCGTCTCGGCGCCCTGCGACGCGGGCACGCTGCCGTCGAAGGACGGCACGCCGACCTTCCAGTCCTGGCCGATGCCGAAGTAGTTGGCGGCGACCTTGCCGAGCGCCCCGTCGTCGTCCACGTCGTCGACGAGCTTGATGAAGGCGGTGTTGCAGGACTTGGCGAAGCTCATCGAGAACGGCTTGTTGTCCAGCGAGAAGTTGTCCAGGTTGTGGAAGGTGACGCCCTGCCACAGCACGCTGGAGGGACACTCGGTCGGCTTGTCGGCGGCGGCCTTGCCCTTCTCGATCAGCATCGCCGCCGTGACGATCTTCATCGTCGAGCCGGGGGCCACCCGCCCCTGGAGCGAGGCGGGGAACTTGTCGGACCGGTTGTCCGCGACCGCCCGTATCTCACCGGTGCTCGGCTTCACGGCCACCACCGACGACTCGCCGAAGCGCTTGACCGCCGTCTCGGCCGCGGCCTGCACATCCGCGTCGAGCGTCGTCTTCAGCTTGCCGGGGGAGCCCTTCTGAAGCGTGATCAGCGTGCGCGCCGGGGTGTTGTCGCCCTGGATCTGGAGCTCGATGCCGGCCGTGCCGTTCACCTTCGCGCCGTACTTCTCGCGCAGCCCGTCCAGGATCGCGCCCAGCGAGGGGTACTTGTCCTTGGTCAGCGGGCGGTCCTTGTAGTCGACGGCCTCGATCTCGGGGTTCTGCGCCCCGCCCGTCACCAGGTGCTCGCCCGTCTTCAGCTGCGGGTGGAGGACCGAGGGCTGCCAGTCGACCAGCGGCTTGAACGTGGACTGGCCGCGTACGACGGTCAGTTGGGAGGCGTAGGCCAGCGGAGCCGTCTTGCCCTGGAAGGAGACCTGGGCCTTCACCGTGTACGGCACGACCGGCCCGGTGGGCGCGCCCGGCGTGACCACCACGTCGGTGATGTGGGCGTCGTCGCGGTAGCCCGTCAGCGCCGTCGCGGCCACCGACTGGTTGTTGGTCAGGGCGGCGGCAGCGGTCGCGTCGCCCTTCGCCCACGCCTGGAGGAAGTCGGCCGACGTCTGCTTGATCTCGTCCGCGCTCAGCGGCCCGGTGCGGGCCGGCGCCCCCTGCGTGCGCTTCTGCGCGGACCCCGAACCACCGCCGTCGTCGCTCAGGAGCGTGTACCCCCCGTACGCCACGCCGCCGGCGACCACCACGAACACTCCGCCTGCGATGGCGACCTTCGCTCCACTGCGCATCCCGCAGTTCCCCTCCCCAGGAGTCCCCCGAACCCCTTGAACATGTTCAAGGGGTTACTTGTGCGTGACTCTACGGGACAGCAGTGACAGCGGAGCTCGCAGTTGTCCGAACGGTTACCGGAACGGAACCGGCGTCACACCCAGCTGTCCAGCCACATCCGGCTGCGCCAGCCGTCCAGGGGGATGGGCGTACCCGTGTAGATCGGCCAGAAATACACGAAGTTCCACACGATGAGCAGCACGAGCACGCCCGCCCCGATCGCGCCCACGGCGCGCCGCCGCTCCCCGGCGGCGAGCCCCGGCGCCACCCGGGAGGCCGGGCCGCGCGCCCCGTGCGGCGGCCCGATGATCGCGCCGATCATCATCGCCACCGCAAGGCACAGGAACGGTACGAACACCACCGCGTAGAAGAAGAAGATCGTCCGCTCCTGGTACAGGAGCCAGGGCAGGAACCCGGCGCCGATGCCGCACGCGATCGCGCCCGCCCGCCAGTCGCGCCTGAAGAACCAGCGCCACAGGACGTACAGGAGCGCGAAGCAGCCGGCCCACCACAGGAGCGGGGTGCCGAGCGCCAGGACCTCGGAGGCGCACTTGCCGCCCGCGTCGGAGGGGCAGCCGCCGGTGCCGGGGCTCGGGCTCTCGTAGTAGTACGAGACGGGCCGGCCGTCCACCAGCCAGCTCCACGGGTTCGACTGGTAGGTGTGGCCCTCGGTGAGGCCGACGTGGAAGCTGTAGACCTCGGTCTCGTAGTGCCAGAAGCTGCGCAGCGACGCCGGCACCCAGCTCATGTCGAACTGCGGCAGATGGTTGATCGTGCCGATGACCGGCAGCTTGACGTGGTCGGGGGACAGGCCCGCGCGGCCGTCCGCCCAGTGCCTCCCGTACCCCTTGTCGGTGACGAACCACGCCGTCCACGACACCATGTACGTGACGATCGCGACCGGCACCGTGGAGACGAACGCCCACACCGCGTCCCGGCGCAGCACCGCCCGGTAGGGGCTGACCGCGCCCGCCGTGCGCCGTGCGCCGACGTCCCACAGCACGGCCATCACGCAGAAGAAGACCAGGATGTAGAGGCCGTTCCACTTGGTGCCGCAGGCCAGGCCCAGCATGAGCCCGGCCGTGATCCGCCAGGGCCGCCACCCGAACCGCAGTCCCGCCGCGATGGCCGCGTCCGGGCGCAGCTGTCCGTCCTCGTCCTCGGGCAGCGCGGCCGCGAGCCTGGCTCTCGTACGGTCGCGGTCGGCCAGGAGGCAGCCGAAGGCGGCCACCACGAAGAACATCAGGACCGTGTCGAGCAGCGCGGTGCGGCTCATCACGAAGTGCAGCCCGTCGACCGCGAGGAGCGTGCCCGCGAGGCAGCCGAGGAACGTCGAGCGGAACAGGCGCCGCCCGATCCGGCAGATCATGAGGACCGACAGGGTGCCGAGCACGGCCACCATGAAGCGCCAGCCGAACGGCGTGAAGCCGAGGTGGAGGAACCTCTCGCCGAATCCGATCACGTACTTGCCGACCGGCGGGTGCACCACGTAACCCGGCGCGGTCGGCACCGAGATGAGGTCGGGGTTGGCGAGGATCGACTTGTCGATGTCCTTCGGCCAGTCGCCCTCGTAGCCCTGGTTGATGAGCGCCCAGGAATCCTTGGCGTAGTACGTCTCGTCGAATATCACCGCGTGCGGCTCGCCCAGTTTCCAAAAGCGCATCAGCCCCGCGACCAGCGTCACCAGGAGCGGCCCCGCCCACGCCGACCAGCGCACGATGCGTTCGGCCCACAGCGGGGGGATGCCGAGCACCGTCCACAGCTGCCCCGACGGCCGGGCGAACGGCGGCACCAGACGCTCGCGCAGTCCGGTTCTCGGCCGCACGACATGGCCGAACCGGCGCATGCGGTGCTGCCAGGAGGGCGGTTCTTCCCCGGCTTCGTGGCCCGGCAGGGTCGGTGGCGCAGTACTGGTCACCGCGCCATCGTAGGGAACTCGCCTATGGGAGTCCCGCGGCCCGGCCCGGCGGCGGCGCAGGGGGCCCGCGCCCGGGTCCGGTGGCGGGGCGCGGCGCGGGTCCCGCGTCCGGGTCCGGCCGATGTGCGGTCGCGGGGCTGCGAGGATGGTCGGTGTGACCGGAACACTCGTACTCGCAGGCACCCCCATCGGCGACACCGCGGACGCCCCGCCCCGGCTCGCCGCCGAACTGGAGCGGGCCGACGTCGTGGCCGCCGAGGACACCCGGCGGCTGCGCCGGCTCACCCAGGCGCTCGGTGTGCACACCCAGGGCCGGGTCGTGTCCTACTTCGAGGGCAACGAGTCGGCGCGCACACCCGAACTGGTCGAGGCCCTTGAGGGTGGCGCCCGGGTGCTGCTCGTCACCGACGCGGGCATGCCGTCGGTCTCCGACCCCGGCTACCGCCTGGTTGCGGCCTGCGTCGAGAAGGACATCAAGGTCACGGCGGTGCCCGGCCCCTCGGCGGTGCTGACCGCGCTCGCCCTGTCGGGGCTCCCCGTGGACCGCTTCTGCTTCGAGGGCTTCCTGCCGCGCAAGGCGGGCGAGCGCCTTGGCCGGCTGCGCGAGGTCGAGGGCGAGCGGCGCACGCTGGTCTACTTCGAGGCCCCGCACCGGCTCGACGACACCCTCGCCGCGATGGCCGAGGTGTTCGGCGCCGAGCGGCGCGCGGCGGTGTGCCGGGAGCTCACCAAGACGTACGAGGAGGTCAAGCGCGGCCCCTTGAAGGACCTCGCGGCGTGGGCGGCCGAGGGCGTGCGGGGCGAGATCACCGTGGTGGTCGAGGGCGCCCCCGAGACCGGCCCGGCCGATCTCGACGCGGCCGAGCTGGTGCGCCGCGTCCAGGTCCGTGAGGAGGCGGGGGAACGGCGCAAGGAGGCCATCGCGGCCGTCGCCGTCGAGACCGGTCTACCCAAGCGCGAGGTCTTCGACGCGGTGGTCGCGGCAAAGAACGCGGCACGTCAGGGCTCCGCGGACGGTAAAGGACTATCGTAAAAAGTAAAACGCAGGCCGCGCACCGGGGCGGACAAAAGCATCCAGCCCTAGGAAAGGCCAAGACCACACCAACTCTCGACAGCCCCTGATGCGTTTTGGCAGCGAAAGGCGTCTCCTGGATCGGGGACCTTTCGCCCCCGCTCGCAAGAGCGCTCGCAAGAGCTTGTCCAGCGGACAAGAGGAGCCGGCACATGAGTGAGATCGCTGAGACCACGGCACACGAGGCGTATGCCTTCGCGTGCATGAGGTGTGGATACGGCTGGGAACAGGCGTACGAGATAGAGCACCACGTAGACGCCACGGGCCAGGCATTCGTCGTGTACAAGGCCAACGGCGACCGGGTGCCTTCCCCGCTGTCCGCCCCCACCTGCCTCAACTGCGGCGGACACGTGGTGCGCATCATGCGCTCCGGACGGGTCTCGTCCGCCCAGCAGGGGATGATCCAGCACCGTGCGCCCGCGCCGTCACAGCCCGCGCCCGCCCCTCAGGACCAGGCCGACACCCCGATGAAGCCGGAGCACCACTGGCACCTGTCGGACCTCCTGCACGCCTTCCACCGCAAGTGAGCCGGGGGCGCGCATGACGGGGCGCACATGACCCGGCGTGCGCGCCTTTCGTAGGATCGGCCGCATGAGCGCCGCCAACGATGCCCCGCCCCCGCTGCCCGAGCCCCTCGGCGTGGCGGTGGCCGATTCGCACACCCACCTGGACATGCAGGACGGCACGGTCGAACAAGCCCTGGAGAAGGCCGCGGCCGTCGGCGTCACCACCGTGGTCCAGGTGGGCTGCGACGTGAAGGGCTCCCGCTGGGCCGCGGACACGGCCGAGGCGTACGCCGCCGTCCACGCGGCCGTCGCCCTGCACCCCAACGAAGCCCCCCGGATCGTTCATGGCGACCGCGACGGCTGGTCGCGCCAGGGAGCGCGCGGTCCCGGCGGGGACGGCGCGCTCGACGAAGCCCTCACCGAGATCGACCGGCTCGCGGCGCTGCCCTGGGTCAAGGCCGTCGGCGAGACCGGCCTCGATCACTTCCGCACCGGGCCCGAGGGCAGGGAGGCCCAGGAGCGCTCGTTCCGGGCGCACATCGAGATCGCCAAGCGCCGGAACAAGGCGCTCGTCATCCATGACCGCGAGGCGCACGCCGATGTGCTGCGCATTCTGCGCGAGGAAGGCGCCCCCGAGAGGACCGTCTTCCACTGTTATTCCGGCGACGCGGAAATGGCCGAACTCTGCGCCGAATCCGGGTACTTCATGTCCTTCGCGGGAAACGTGACCTTCAAAAACGCCCAGCCGTTGCGCGACGCCCTCACGGTCGCCCCGCTGGAACTCGTGCTCGTCGAGACCGACGCGCCGTTCCTCACGCCGGCGCCGTACCGCGGACGGCCCAATGCGCCGTATCTCATTCCGGTCACGGTGCGCGCCATGGCGGCCGTGAAGGGCGTCGGCGAAGACGTGCTGGCCGCGGCGATCGCCGACAACACCGCGCGGGCGTTTGATTACTGAGCGATAACAAAATCCGGCCGTCGTGAGGTCGTGAGGCGGTGCGCAGGGTAGCGTCGCGACACTGCGTAGTCGAATCGCTTTGGAGAGTGACGTCCGCTCCGCTATTGTCCCGGCCCGCACCATCGGACCGGACCCTGGAGCGTCGTGAGCAATTCGCAGGGCAGTCACCGTGCCGCACGCGGCGGCCGCCGCGCCACCGCGGCCACGGCAGTACCGGACGGCACGGCGGCGCCCGCCGCTCCCACGCCCCCCTTCGACTCCCGCGCGCCCCACTACGGGACCCACCCGGTCGCGTACGCCGACCTCGACACCCAGATCGCCCCCCTGACGCTCCCCGAGCCCCGCGCATCCGAGCCGCGCGCATCCGAGCCCCGCGCATCCGAGGCGCCGCACCGCGGCACGGACGACGGCGAGGCGCGGTCCGGGGGCCGCCGTGCGGCCCGGCGCCGACGGTCCTCGGGCAGACCCGACGCGCTGCGCCGCCTGCTCCCGCAGGCCCTGGTCGTCGCGTTCCTGGCGGGCGGCACCTCCGCGTTCCTGGTCAGCGACAAGGCGGTCAAGCTCACCGTCGACGGTGCACCGCGCACCCTGCACACCTTCGCCGACAGCGTCGATGACCTGCTCGCCGACGAGCATGTGCCGGTCGGCGCGCACGACCTCGTGGCGCCCGGCGCGGACACCGAGCTCGCGGGCGGCGACGAGGTCGTGGTGCGGTACGGCCGCCCCGTGCGGCTCACCCTCGACGGTCAGCGCCGCCAGGTGTGGACCACCGCCCGTACCGTCGAAGGCGCCCTGCGCCAGCTCGGCGTGCGCGCCGAGGGCGCGTATCTGTCGGCGTCGCGCTCCTCGGAGATCGGCCGCGCGGGCCTCGCCCTTGACGTACGCACCGAACGCTCGGTGACCTTCCTCGCGGACGGCCGCGAACGCACCCTGCGCACCAACGCGGCCACCGTCGCCGACGCCCTGGAGGAGGCCGGCATCTCGCTCCAGGGCCAGGACACCACCTCCGTACCCCTCGGGTCCTTCCCGCGCGACGGCCAGACCGTCACCGTGATGCGGATCAGCGGCACCAAGGAGGTGCGCGAGGAGACCATCCCCTTCAGAACCGAGCGGACCAGGGACGCGACGCTCTTCGCGGGCACCCAGGTCGTGGTCCGCCAGGGCGAGAAGGGCGCCCGCAAGGTCACGTACGCGCTGCGCACCGTCAACGGCGTCAAGCAGAAGCCGAGGAAGATCGCCGAGGAGATCGTCCGCGCGCCGGTCACCCAGCGGATCAAGGTCGGCACCAAGGCGCTGCCGTCGTCGGTGGTCGGCGCCGACCACCTCAACTGGAGCGGCCTTGCCCACTGCGAGTCCGGTGGGCGGCCGAGCGCGCTCGACCCGTCGGGCACGTACGGCGGGCTCTACCAGTTCGACCCGGGCACCTGGCACGCGCTCGGCGGCCACGGGCGGGCCGAGCAGGCACCGGCAGGGGAGCAGACGTTCCGGGCGAAGAAGCTCTTCGTGAAACGGGGGGCGAGTCCGTGGCCGCACTGCGGCCGTAGGCTGTATCGGTGAGCACCACTGAGCCCGACGCGCTTCTTACCCCCGCCGACGTCCGCGAACTGGCCGCAGCGCTTGGCGTACGCCCCACCAAGCAGCGCGGCCAGAACTTCGTCATCGACGCCAACACGGTCCGCCGGATCGTGCGGACCGCCGAGGTCCGCCCCGACGACGTGGCGGTGGAGGTGGGGCCGGGCCTCGGCTCGCTGACCCTGGCGCTCCTGGAGGCGGCGGACCGGGTCGTGGCGGTCGAGATCGACGACGTACTGGCGGCAGCGCTCCCCGCGACCATCGAGGCCCGCATGCCCGCCCGGGCCGACCGCTTCTCCCTCGTCCACTCCGACGCGATGCAGATCCAGGACCTCCCGGGCCCGCCCCCCACCGCGCTCGTCGCGAACCTCCCCTACAACGTGGCGGTCCCCGTGCTCCTGCACATGCTGGACCGCTTCCCGAGCATCGAGCGCACCCTGGTCATGGTCCAGGCGGAGGTCGCGGACCGCCTCGCGGCGAAGCCGGGCAACAAGGTGTACGGGGTGCCGTCGGTCAAGGCGAACTGGTACGCGGACGTCAAGCGCGCCGGGTCGATCGGCCGCAACGTGTTCTGGCCCGCCCCGAACGTCGATTCTGGCCTGGTGTCGCTGGTGCGGCGCGCGGCGCCGGTCGAGACGACGGCCACCAAGTCCGAAGTGTTCGCGGTGGTGGACGCGGCGTTCGCCCAGCGCCGCAAGACCCTGCGGGCGGCGTTGTCCGGCTGGGCGGGGTCGCCTGCGGCGGCGGAGGCGGCGCTGGTGGGGGCCGGTGTCTCGCCCCAGGCGCGGGGCGAGGCGTTGACGGTGGAGGAATTCGCCGCGATCGCCGAGAACCGGCCGAGCTGACCCCATTTTCCGGCTGCGCACCGCGCCCCTTGGCGGCACGGCGCCGGTCCGCTGCGCAGTTCCCCGCGCCCCTTGGCGGTATGGTGCCGGCCCGCATGGGCATCTTCAGCCTGCCGGGCTGTCCGGTGCGGGCCGGTACGGACATCTTCAGCCGGTCCGGCGTTTGAGGACGAGCGCCGTTCGGGCGCGAACGGGGTTTGGGGCGGAGCCCCAGGGGGCCGGCCTTCGGCGTGCTGGCCGTGGGTGGCTGGTCGCGCAGTTCCCCGCGCCCCTTGGCGGTATGGTGCCGGCCCGCATGGGCATCTTCAGCCTGCCGGGCTGTCCGGTGCGGGCCGGTACGGACATCTTCAGCCCGTCCGGCGTTTGAGGACGAGCGCCGTTCAGGCGCGAACTGGGGTCTGGGGCGGAGCCCCAGGCACCCCGATTTCGGCTGCGGACCGCAATCGCTCCTCGCGCAGTTCCCCGCGCCCCTCGGCGGTACGGCGCCGACCCGCATGGGCATCTTCAGCCCGTCCGGCGATTGAGGACGAGCGCCGTTCGGGCGCGAAACGGGGTCCGGGGCGGAGCCCCGGTGGGGGAAGATGGGCGGGCCCGCACCCGAAGGAGCCCGCCCCGTGACCCCCGGCACCCCCACCCCCCGTACCGTCACCGTCCGCGTCCCCGCCAAGGTCAACGCCCAGCTCGGCGTGGGGCCGGCCCGGCCGGACGGGTTTCATGACCTCGCCAACGTCTTCCTCGCGGTCGGCCTCTACGACACCGTCAGCGTGACCCCCGCCGACACCCTCCGCATCACCTGCACCGGCCCCGACGCCGACCAGGTCCCGCTCGACCGCACCAACCTCGCCGCCCGCGCCGCCGAACTCCTCGCCGCGCGCCACGGCATCGAGCCCGACGTCCACATCCACATCGCCAAGGACATTCCCGTAGCGGGCGGCATGGCCGGCGGCAGTGCGGACGGCGCGGGCGCGCTGCTCGCCTGCGACGCGCTGTGGGGTACGAACGCCTCCCGCGCCGAACTCCTCGACATCTGCGCGGAGTTGGGCAGTGACGTACCGTTCAGCCTCATCGGCGGCGCCGCACTCGGCACCGGGCGCGGCGAGAAGCTGGCCCCCCTTGAGGTCGGCGGCACCTTCCACTGGGTGTTCGCCGTCGCCGACGGCGGGCTCTCCACCCCGGCCGTCTACCGCGAGTTCGACCGCCTCACCCCGGCCGCCCCCGACCCCGCCGCCTCGCCCGACCTCCTCGACGCGCTCCGCACCGGTGACGCCAAGGCCCTCGCGGGCGCCCTCACCAACGACCTCCAGGCCGCCGCGCTCTCCCTGCGCCCCACCCTCGCGGACACCCTCGCGGCGGGCACGGCCGCGGGTGCCCTGGCCGCGCTGGTCTCGGGCTCGGGCCCGACGACGGCGTTCCTGTGCGCCGACGCCGAGGGCGCCGAGGCCGTCGCCGCCGCCCTCACCGTGTCCGGCACGTGCCGCACCGCGCGGACCGCGATCTCCCCCACCCCGGGGGCAACGGTCCTGTCGGCCTGAGGTCAGTCCCTGGAGGCCGCGCGCAGGTCGATCTCCAGGGCGCAGGGCTTGTCGACCCTGAGCTCTCCGCGCTGCATACCCATGTGCACGTACGCCTTGGTCAGCGGATCGAGCTCGTAGATGTGGACCACCGGCTCGTCGCCTCCGCCCCGTTCCACCCGCCAGAAGTTGGGAATCCCTGCGGCGGCGTACTTCTGCGGCTTGGTGGTGCGATCGCGGGACTCCGAGTCGGGGCAGACGACCTCGACGGCCAGCAGTACGTCCTTGGGCTCGAAGCGTGTGTGGTCCATCCCGCTCACCGCGGACGCGTGCACCACACTGATGTCGGGCTCGGGGCAGTTCTGCCTGTCCAGCACCACGGTCATCTCCCGCACCGCTTCCAGCTTGGCGGGAAGAGCCCGGTAGAGCCCCTTCATCAGTAGCTCGATCACGAAGAAGTGAAAGTAGCGCTGCGGACTCACGAAAATCAGGCTCCCGTCGATCAGCTCGGTGTGAGACGGGAGATTGGGCAGCGTGAACAGGTCGTCCACGGTGTAGCCGTCCTCGGGCGGCACAGGCCACTGCTGGCGGTGCTCGACGGACTCGGCGGTCATGGTTCCTCCCATGGACGGGATTCTTCGGCCTGCCCGTCCACGGTAGCCGCCGCTTTCCGATCACGTCACTACGAAGAGTGACCCGGCCGTGTCCTGTTCGACTGTGCCTGACCTCAGCCCCGGTGCCCCGCGACGAACGCGGACCACGCTTCGCTGGAGAGGGCGAGGTGGGGGCCCTGCTTGTCCTTCGAGTCGCGTACGTGCACGGTGGTCGGGCAGACGGCCACCTCTACGCAGTTGTCGCCCTGGCCGCTGCTGTAGCTCGACTTGTGCCAGGCGAGGGCTACTTCGACGCAGCTGTCGCCCTCGGTGCCGCTGTAGCTGGACTTGTACCAGGCGAGTTCGATGCTCATAGGGCTCCTCGGATCTGCTCCAACAGGCCCCGCGACTCAGCGGGGTTGAGGGCCTGCGAGCGCAGTGTGTCATACGCCTGCTGGAGAGGGGCCACCTCTTTCAGGGCGCTAATCAGACGTCCGTTGCGCTGACCCTCGGAGTAGGCATGCCGCTTCCCGTCAGGTCCCTCCAGGAGTGCGAGCGGACCGGCCAAGCATGAGTGGGCCTCGGCGTCGGTCGGCATGATCTGTAATGTCACGTTCCTGGGGGTCGTACTAGCCAGCACGTGGTCCAGCATTCCGCGCGTCACCTCCAACCCCCCGATCCTCTGCCGGAAGACCACCTCGGCCACGATGAAGGCGAGGGGGATACTCGGCCGTTCCGTCAGGAGTCGCTGACGTTCCGTTCGTGCCGCTAGCTGGCTCTCCACCTGGGCGTCTGAGAGCGTTGGCACCTCGTTCTCGAACAACGCGCGCGCATACGCCTCCGACTGGAGCAGCCCCGGCACCATCCGGCACTCGTACGTGCACAAGCTCACCGCCGTACGTTCAAGCCGCGCCCACTGGCGAAACCACGCCGCCAACC
Organism: Streptomyces sp. NPDC048416; assembly: GCF_043200435.1. Taxonomy (NCBI): domain Bacteria; kingdom Bacillati; phylum Actinomycetota; class Actinomycetes; order Kitasatosporales; family Streptomycetaceae; genus Streptomyces; species Streptomyces sp. NPDC048416. The sequence goes on along the minus strand of NZ_JBICXU010000052.1, from coordinate 8,776 downwards.
CCGGCTGCCGCGTCAGGTGGCCGAAGGCCCGTCGGAGCGCGCCCGTGTTGCCAAGGGCACCCTCCGCTCGTTCCACGAACTCCTCGTCCGGCATGCGGCGGCCCAGTTCGACCGATTCCACCGTGTGTTTGGAGAAGCGGACCAGCAGGGCGAAGGCATCGCGCGTGAGCCCGGCGTGTTCGCGCAGGCCCTGCACGAAGGCGCCGAACGTCTTGAGGCTGTCGGACGGTACGGGCTCGCCCGCGCCGCCACCGCCGCCGCCCTCGTCCCGCGCCGCGTTCTCGCTCATGTGCCGCCACCTTCCGGTGAGTTGATCTCCCCGCTCAACTCACCCAGGGTGACCGATCGCGACCGTACCGTCCACCCTCCGTGTCCGTACGCTCGCTCAGCGTACGGATGGGCGGCCCCGCTAACGCCGCCGATCGCAGGGGTTAGGGAAGCGTTGGCGCCGCCCGGGACGCTCGTGCGATGCACGCCAACGACCCGGCCCAGAACTTCGACGGCAAGAAGCCCGCGTGCTCCGCCGCGAAGGCCCCCATCCCTGGGGGAGGGCTTGCCGCTCAGCTGCTCGCGTTCCAGGGCAGCGCGGGCAATGCCGCCGTCGTCCAGATGCTCCGCGCGGCCGGGCACCCCTGGGCCCAGGAGCGGCATCAGCACGGAGCCGGGTGCGGCCATCAGCAGACCGAGCGGGCGGCGGAGCAGCCCGCCGTTCAGCGCTCCGCCGTGCACGACGTCCTGAGTACCGGCGGTCGTCCCCTGGACGACGCGACCCGTACGGACATGGAGGGCCGGCTCGGCGCGGACTTCTCCGACGTGCGCATCCACAACGACAGCGCCGCCAAGGCGTCGGCCGCCGAGGTCGGTGCCCGCGCCTACACCTCCGGCAACCACGTCGTCATCGGTGACGGCGGCTCCGACAAGCACACGCTCGCGCATGAGCTGACCCACGTCATCCAGCAGCGTCAGGGGCCGGTCGCGGGTAACGACAACGGGTCGGGGCTCAAGGTCAGTGATCCGTCGGACCGGTTCGAGCGCGAGGCGGAGGCCAACGCCACCCGGGTCATGTCGGGGCCGGGCGGGGAGACCGTACAGCGGGCGCGGGCGGAAGGGCCCGCTCATCACGCGGGAACGGTGCAGCGCGCACCCAACAAGAAGAAGGACAACGGAGAGGGCTCCTCGGGCGGCGGCGGGGGCGGCAAGCGCCAGGGAGACCACGTCTTCAACTCGCTCGACGCGAAGGCCTCCGGCATCGTGCGCAAGCTCAATACGGCGTGGGCGGACTTCGTCGGCGCCCTGGATGACGACACCAAGGACGCCATCAAGGCGTCGCCGGCCATGAAGGAGCGCATGAAGGATCTCAACGACGGCCGCAAGAACGCTGTGGACGCCGTCGCGACGGCCGCGACGGCCGCCGGCAGCTACGGCCACCCCGGCAAGGGATCCGCCTTCGTCTCCTTCTGCGCCACCCTCCCCGAACATTCGACCTCGGGAAGCGACGCGAATTCCACCACGTACGGCACGTTCAGTACGGCCCTTGAGGACTTGGCCGCCGCCTGCGCCGACGAGGCATGGACCCTTCCTCAGGAGATGGCGACCGCGGCGGGGGCGACCAGCTGGCCCGACTACCTCGCGGCCCGGATCTATGACGCCGACGCGGCCCTGAAGGTGAGGGCGAAGCGGCTGAGCAACAACAGCGACCGGACCGCGTTCGACGCCTGGCAGACGGAAACCAAGACGCGGTACATGGCCCTCTTCGCCGCCATCATCGCCGCCATGCGGGCCACCCGCGCGGCCGTCACATGGCTGCGACAGCAGAATCAGGCCGCGCAGGGCGGCCCCCAGCAGGACGCCGCCTGACCACCGGCCCGGGCCTTGATCATCCACCGGGCGCCGTCCGGGCGCCCCGCGGCGACTACCCTGGATGACGATCCATCCCCGCGCTCAGGAGTGAAATGGCCGTCAACCTGGTCAATGTCGAGGCAGTCAGCAAGGTGTACGGGACCCGTGCCCTGCTCGACGGCATTTCCCTCGGCGTCTCCGAAGGGGACCGGATCGGGGTCGTCGGACGCAACGGCGACGGCAAGACCACCCTGATCCGGATGCTCGCGCAGCTGGAGGAGCCCGACACCGGGCGCGTCACGCACGTGGGCGGGCTCCAGCTCGGCGTGCTCACCCAGCACGACTCGCTCGACCCCGAGGCCACCATCCGGCACGAGGTGATCGGCGACCTCGCGGACCACGAGTGGGCCGGCAACGCCAAGATCCGCGACGTGCTGACCGGCCTGTTCGGGGGGCTCGACCTGGCGGGGTTCGCGCAGGGCCTCGACACCGTCATCGCGCCGCTGTCCGGTGGCGAGCGGCGCCGCATCGCGCTCGCCAAGCTGCTCATCGGCGAGCCCGACCTGATCGTGCTCGACGAGCCCACCAACCACCTCGACGTCGAGGGCATCAGCTGGCTCGCCCGCCACCTCCAGGCCCGGCGCTCGGCGCTCGTCTGCGTCACCCACGACCGCTGGTTCCTCGACCAGGTCTGCACCCGCATGTGGGACGTGCAGCGCGGCTCGGTCTTCGAGTACGAGGGCGGCTACTCCGACTACGTCTTCGCGCGGGCCGAGCGCGAGCGCATCGCCGCCACCGAGGAAGTCAAGCGGCAGAACCTGATGCGCAAGGAGCTCGCCTGGCTGCGCCGCGGCGCCCCGGCCCGTACGTCCAAGCCGCGCTACCGCATCGAGGCGGCGAACGAGCTGATCGCCGACGTGCCGCCGCCGCGCGACACCAGCGAGCTGATGAAGTTCGCCAACGCCCGGCTCGGCAAGACCGTCTTCGACCTGGAGGACGTGACCGTACAGGCCGGCGAGAAGCTGCTGCTCAAGCACCTCACCTGGCAGCTCGGCCCCGGCGACCGCATCGGCCTGGTCGGGGTGAACGGCGCGGGCAAGACGTCCCTGCTTCGCGCGCTCACCGAGGCCTGGAACACCGGGGGCGAGACGCAGCCGGTCGCGGGCAAGGTCGTCGTCGGCAAGACCGTACGGCTCGCCTACCTCTCGCAGGACGTGGCCGAACTCCCGCCCGCGCTGCGGGTGTTGGAGGCCGTGCAGCAGATCCGCGACCGGGTCGACCTCGGCAAGGGCCGCGAGATGACCGCGGGCCAGCTTTGCGAGCAGTTCGGCTTCTCGAAGGAGAAGCAGTGGACGCCGGTCGGTGACCTGTCGGGTGGCGAGCGGCGACGCCTCCAGCTGCTGCGCCTGCTCATGGACGAGCCCAACGTCCTCTTCCTCGACGAGCCCACCAACGACCTCGACATCGAGACGCTGACCCAGCTCGAAGACCTCCTCGACGGCTGGCCCGGCTCCATGGTCGTCATCTCCCACGACCGGTTCTTCATCGAGCGCACCACCGACCACGTGTGGGCGCTGCTCGGCGACGCCACGCTGCGGATGCTGCCGCGCGGCATCGACGAGTACCTGGAGCGCAGGCGGCGGATGATCGAGTCGGCGCCGGCGCCGGTCGCCGCCCCCGCCGCGAAGGCCGCGCCCGTCGTCTCCGCGCAGGACGCACGGGCCGCGAAGAAGGAACTCCAGAAGGTGGAGCGCCAACTCAACAAGATCAACGAGCGTGAGACCAGTCTGCACGCGCAAATCGCCGACAACGCCACGGACTTCGGGAAGGTGGCGAAACTGGACGCCGAGCTGCGCGAACTGATCGTCGAGCGCGACGAGTTGGAGATGCGCTGGCTGGAACTGGCCGAAGAGGCCTGAGGCACACCCGTACGGACGTCTTGCGACGCTTGCGTAGAGGCGGCGTACAGAGTCCATAACGGCGGCATCACGGGCCGGTTCTCCCTTGGGAACAGGGGCGGACCGGCCCGTGGTGCGTGCGTCTTCGAGTGATAGAAAGTAGCTCCGTTCGACTGACGTAAAGACGCAAAGACGCAAATTCGGGGGTATCTCGCTGTGACCCAGCCGCCCAGTTCTCAGCCACCGCAGGGGGGCTTCGGGGCACCGCAGGACAAGCCCCAGGGGCCGCCCGCCCAGCCTCAGGGACCGCCGCCCCAGCCGCCGCAGATGCCTGCCGCGCCCCCCGGGCCGCCGCAGGCACCGCCGGCCGCGGCGCCCGGTTACGGCTACCCGCAGACGCCCCCGCCGCAGCCCGGTTACGGCTACCCGCAGGCACCCGCCCCGCAGCCCGGGTACGGCTACCCGACGGCGCCGGGCCAGCCGGGTGCGCAGGGCAACCCGTACGCGCAGACGCAGCAGGGCGGTTACGGCTACCCGGGCCAGCCGCAGTACCCGGGAGCCCCGGTGCCGCCGCAGGGCGGGGGCGGCAAGAATCCGTTCAAGGGCAAGCCGGCGGCGATCGTGGCCGCGGCGGTCGCGGGCCTCCTGGTCATCGGCGGCGGCGTGTACTTCGCCACGAGCGGCGGCGGAGACGACAAGAAGCCCGTGGCCGACAAGAGCAACAGCGCGGCTCCCAGCGCCTCCGCTTCGGTCGACAAGGGTGACGGCAAGGGCGACGGGCGCGCCGGGAGCGACGACATCAACGCCGGGGCCAGGGCGGGCGACGCGCGGGCCTGGCTGCACGAGAACGAGACCCCGCTGCCCCAGAACGGCGCCACTCAGTACGGGCCCTGGGTCCTCGGCGACACCGTGATCAAGGCCATGTACAAGGAGGTCGTCGGGTACACGGTGGCCGACGGCAAGCAGAAGTGGTCCGTGCCGCTCGACACCCCCATCTGCGGTGCACCGGCCGCCCCGAGCGCCGACGGGAAGCTCGTCGTCGGCGTCAAGGAGGACAACACCAAGGACGCCAAGTGCAACCAGCTCCAGATGGTCGACCTCGCCGCCGGCAAGATCGGCTGGAAGGTTACGGTGCCGAAGGAGGGGCTGTTCGACATCATGGACAGCTTCGACATGGCGATCTCCGGTAACACCGTCGCCCTGGCCCGCAGCATGGGCGGCGCGAGCGGCTTCTCCATGACGGACGGCAAGAAGCTCTTCGGCACCCCGAAGACCGGCAACTGCGCCGCCGCCGCGTTCGCCGGCGGGCCCAAGCTGATCGCCGTCAGCGAGTGCAGCGACCCCAACGACACCTCCAACTCAGGGGAGTCCGACCTGCTCCAGGAGCTCGACCCGGCGACGGGCAAGCCCAAGTGGGGCTTCCAGTACGACAAGGGCTGGGAGGTCCAGCGCGTCTACTCGATGGACCCGCTGGTCGTGTACGCGACCAACAACGACAAGAATGCCTCCAACATCTCGATCTTCACCGCGGACGGCAAGCTCCGCTCCTCGGTGAAGTCCAACTCCGCGCTCACCGCGCATTGCGGCGGTCTCGGCATCATCAGCCGGGAGCTCCAGGCCTGTTGGGGTGTGGTCGCCGACGCCAACATGCTCTACCTCTCCACCGACGGCAAGAAGAGCGACGAGCTCGGCGTGGGCCGTACCAACGACGTCGTCGCCATCGACCTCGGCACCGGCGAGGAGAAGTGGCACGCGGCCGCGCCCAAGGGCCGCATCATGGAGCCGATCGCCCTCGAAGGCGGCAAGCTCACCCTGTACGTCGAGCCCGGTATCGAGGACGCCTCCGCGATCGCATCGCTTCCGATGACCGGAGGCACCCCGCAGATCACTGTGCAGAGCCCGTCGACGGCCGCCGCCGCCGAACGCGGCTTCTTCAGCCCCAAGGTGCTGTGGTCGGGCGGACGCGTCTTCATCCTCGAAGGCAGTGTGCAGGGCCCCAAGGGCGACGAAAAGGACAACGCGTTCCTGTCCTTCGGCAAGTGACGCCCCAACTCCCCGTGCCCGCCCTTGAGTCAGAGGTCCCTACATCATGAGCCAGCCTCCCCAGCCCCCGCAGCAGCCCCCGCACGACGCGCCCAAGGGTTTCGGTGCGCCCCAGGAGCCTCCGGCGTCCGGTTTCGGCGCGCCCCAGGAGCCCCCTGCGGGCGGCTTCGGTACGCCCACCCCGCCCCCGCCCGCCGGTCCGCCGAGCACTCCGCCGCCCGCGGGGCCCCCGGCCTACGGCTACCCGCAGGCGCCCGGGCAGCAGCCCGGGTACGGCTACCCGGGAGCCCCCGGGCAGCAGCCGGGTTACGGCTACCCGGGTCAGCCCGGTCAGCCCGGTCAGCCCGCGTACGGGTACCCGGCGCAGCAGCCCCCTCAGCCGGGGCAGCCGCAGTACGGCATGCCGGGCGCGCCGGGCCCCGGCGGTCAGCCGGGCGGCAAGAAGCCCAGCGCACAGATGACGATCATCATCGCGGCGGTCGTCGCGGTGGCCCTGATCGTCGGCGGCGGCCTCTGGTACGCCTCCGGCAAGGACGACGGCAAGAGCGACGCCAAGACGGGCGACACCGGCGGCACCAACGGTGACGGCGGCGCCGCGACCGGGGGTGGCGGCAAGGAGAAGGTGCCCGCCAACACCGCGGCCAAGGTGCTGTTCCAGACGCCCCAGCCCGCGGTCACCGACCTCACCTCGGTGCACGGCTCCTGGCTCACCGACAAGGCGTACGTCAAGGCCGGCGTGAAGGAGATCGTCGGCTACGACCCCCTCAAGGGCACCGAGATCTGGAAGCTCCCGCTGACCGGCAACGTCTGCGAGTCGACCTCGCACGTCTCCGCCGACGGCAAGACCGCCTTCGCCTTCGAGACCATGGAGAACGGCTCCAAGTACCCCTCCTGCACCGAGATCGCGGGCCTCGACCTCACCACCGGCAAACTGCTGTGGCAGGCCGACATCAAGGGCGCCACCGGCGACCGCAAGACCCGGTTCGACGAGGTCACCCTCGGCGCGGGCACCGTCGCGGCCGGCGGCCTTGACGGCGGCGCGGCGTGGGACCTGAACACCGGCAAGGAGCTGTGGAAGCCCACCGTCACCACCGACCAGTGCAAGGACGTCGGATACGGCGGCGGTGACGCGCTCGTGGCCGTCCGCAAGTGCGGCGACTACGACAAGCCCACGATCAACGTGCAGCCCCTCGACCCCAAGAGCGGGCAGCCCCTGTCGACGTACAAGATGATGGACGGCATCCAGTACGCCCACATCGTGTCGACGAAGCCGCTGGTGCTCGCCGCCGACGTCGGCGACACCGCGGGCGACGGCAGCGGCATCTCGGACTTCTTCTCCGTCGACGACAAGACCGGAAAGCTGCTCGCCCGCATCCCGGCCCCCGGCGACAAGTACTCGGGCGACTGCGACAGCACCGCCGTCGAGAAGTGCACGAAGGTCGTCGCCGGCAACGGCAGGCTGTACGTGCCGACCGAGGAGCACGACAACGCGGCAGGCGGCTCCGACTCGATCGGCCGCACCAACGAGATGCTTGCCTTCGACCTGACCACCGGCCAGGCGGTGCCCGGCCGGGTCGACGCGGGCGACGGCTACACGATCTACCCGATGCGCATGGACGGCAACAACGTCATCGCGTTCAAGACCCCCCCGTACAACAAGGGCAGCGAGGTCGTCAGCATCAACGGGGGCACCCTCAAGACGACGGTGCTCCTGGAGAACCCGAACGACAGGACGGTGAGCGACGTCATCCAGTCGTTCACCGCGACGGACTCCGAGATGCTGTACGCCAACGGCCGCCTGTACATGGGGGAGACGCTGTTGAGCAAGCCGTTCTCGAACAGCGACTCCGACAAGCGGTACCTGTTCATGGCGACCGGCACGGGCTGACCGGGTGGCGGTTCCGCGGCGGGCCCCGGTGGCGGATTTCGTCCACCGGGGCCCTCTCCTTTTGCCCGCACGCCCCCCTTGGCGCTCCCCCTCGTACTTCCTCAACCGGGCCCGTATGCAGGAGAATTCGGCATTCCGAGGGCTTCTCGCCGGTAAGCGGCGCACGGCGTCGAACAAGCGTGTAGCTTGCCGGGGCAGGAGGGGCCGAGGACCGGGGGGTCCGAGCGGGCTGCCCGCGGCTCGAAGAGAGCTGGGGGAGGGCCCGGGGGATGGGGGTAGCGCGATGGGCGTGCGGCTCATGGTGGTCGACGATCACCGGCTGCTCGCCGAGGCACTTGCCTCGGCGCTGAAACTGCGAGGTCACCGGGTGCTCGCCGCGACGGCTCCGGTCGCCGGCGCCGCCGAACTGGTGGTGAGCCGAGCGCCCGAGGTGTGTCTGCTCGGCACGGCCGCGCCCGCCGAACCGGGGGTGTTCGACCCGATCGTACGGATCAAGCGGGAGCGGCCGCAGGTCGCCGTGGTGGTGCTCGGGCCGGTGCCGAGCCCGCGCGGGATCGCCGCGGCGTTCGCGGCGGGGGCGTCGGGGTACGTGCGTCACGACGAGCGCATCGAGGGTGTCGAGCGGGCCATGGTCAAGGCCAGGGCCGGCGAGACGGCGGTCGCGCCGCAGCTCCTCCAGGGTGCGTTCGCCGAACTCCTCAACCCCGCGGCGCAGCCCGACGACGAGGGGCAGCGTCTTCTGCGGCTCCTCACGCCGCGAGAGGTGGAAGTCCTTGTCCGGGTGGCGGACGGGGAGGACACGCGGGTGATCGCGGCGGGGATGGGTATTGCGCCCTCCACTGCGCGGACGCACGTTCAGCGGGTGCTGATGAAGCTGGGGGTGGGGTCTCGCCTTGAGGCGGCGGCGCTGGCCGCGCGGACCGGGCTCCTGGACCGAGCCGCGCCCTGACCCCGGGGGTGTTGCCCACCCTCCCGCCCGTGCGGCTACTTGAGGGTGCGGCGCCCTGGGGCTGCGCCCCAGACCCCGGGGGTTTTCCCACCCGCCCGCCCGTACAGCGCATTGAATGTGCTGAGCCCTGGGGCTGCGCCCCAGACCCCATGCGGGGGC
>NZ_JBICXU010000051.1:0-25836 GCF_043200435.1 Streptomyces sp. NPDC048416 | reverse complement strand
ATAGCGGAGCTATCGGGGCGTTTCGGCAACGCCGCGAGGTGCCGTGCCAGGCGCCGCACCCCCGGCCATGATCCACCAGACACCCCCTAGCCCTGTCTCCGGGCGGGTGGGACGGGCGCCGTCTCGCTGGGACCGACGGACGGGCCGGAGGCGGCGAGGTCGAGGAGGGTCAGCTTGTCGTGGTCCGGGCTGCCCGGCTGCGCCATGTAGACGATGAGGCGCTGGCCCTGTGCGCGGTTGAGGGACAGGCCTTCGTGCGAGAGCGTCATCGTGCCGACCTCCGGGTGTCGGAGCGTCTTTTTGCCGTCGCCGATCGTGTGCACCTCGTACCGCTCCCAGAGCCGGTGGAAGTCGGGGCTCTTGACGATCAACTCGCCTACGAGTGCGGCGAGATCCGGGGCGTCCGGGTCGGTGCCGGCGATCGCCCGCAACTGGGCGACGCACCCCTTGGCCTTCTGTTCCCAGTCCGTCCACAGCTCGCGGGCAGCTGGGTGCAGGAAGATGTACCGGACGGTGTTGCGCCGCCGCTCCGGCCAGTCGGCGATGCCGTGGAGCAGCCGCAGCCCGCCGGGATTGGCCGCCAGCAGGTCGTTGGTGCGGCTCACGACGTACGCCGGGTTGGGCCGTAGCGTCTCCAGGAGCTGCGTGACGGTCGGACGGACCCGCCGTGACGGCAGGGGACCGGGCTCGGGCGCACGCCGCGCCGCTCGCGCCGCCAGCTCGTGCAGGAAGCCGCTCTCCTCCTGGTTGAGGCGGAGCGCATCGGCCAGCGCCTCGACCACGGAGGGGCTCGGATGAGTCTCCTTGCCGCGTTCCAGACGGATGTAGTAGTCGATGCTCACACCGGCCAGCGCCGCCACCTCTTCACGGCGCAGACCCGGCGTGCGGCGCGTGCCGGTGCCGGCGGGCAGTCCGACGTCTGCCGGGCGCACGTCGCCACGGCGAGCCCGCAGGAACTTCCCGAACTCGGTCATGTCGTCATTCTGCCAGCGTGTGATCAAGGGTCCAGCCCGGAGCCTGGCCCTGTGACACCCCCCTATGGCGCGCCCCGGAAGATCACGGTCTGCCTCGCTCTCGCGCGCCTGACCAGTCTGGACGGATGACCACGCTTGAACCGGCCCGCGCGTCACAGGACGCCCGGCAGCGCACGGCCGCACCGAAGCTGATCCTGGCGACCACGTTCATGGGCATCTTTCTGCTCAACCTCAACACCATGGCGATGAACGTGGCGCTGCCCGGGGTCGGGCGGACCTTCGGCGGCAGCACGGCAGGACTGCAATGGATCGTCGACGCCTACACGCTGATGTTCGCCGCACTCCTGCTTTCCGCGGGCACGCTCTCCGACCGCATCGGGGCGAGCCGCGCGTTCGGCGTCGGCGTCGCGGCCTTCACGGTCGCCTCGGCGGCCTGCGGACTGGCGCCGGGGCTGGGCGTGCTGATCGCCGCCCGCCTGATCCAGGGGGGCGCGGCGGCGATCATGCTGCCCTCCTCGCTGGCCCTCGTCCGGCAGGCCTTCCCGGACGCGGCCGAACGGGCACGGGCCATCGCGCTGTGGACCGCCTGCGGAGCCGTCGCGGTTGCGGCCGGCCCGGTGGTCGGCGGGGTGCTGTCCAGCACGCTGAGCTGGCGGGCGATCTTCGTCGTCAACCTGCCCGTCGGCATCGCCACCCTCGCGACGTTGACCTGCGTGGAACGCTCGCCGCGCGGTGCCACGCCGCTCGACCCGTACGGCCAGCTCACGGCGATCGTCGCGCTCGCGTCGCTCACCTTCGCGGTGATCGACGGAGGGGGGAACGGCTTCGGTGAGCCCGTGGTGCTGGGCTGCCTGGGGCTCGCCGCGGTGGCGACGGTCGCGTTCATCATGATCGAGGCACGCACCGCCGCGCCGTTGGTCCCGCTCGACCTGTTCCGTTCGCGCACGGTGACGGTTTCGGTCGCGATCGGCTTCGTCGTCAACGCCGCCTTCTACGGGCTGGTGTTCGTGCTGAGCCTGTTCTTCCAGGACGTTCTGAACCTGTCCGCCATGGCAGCGGGGCTGATGTTCCTCCCGATGATGGCCGTGATCGCCGGAGCCAACCTGGCCTCGGCCAGGGCTGCGGCACGCTTTGGGCCGCGGATGCCGATCGCCACGGGACAAGCGGTCCTCGCGCTGGCGATGTTCGGCCTGCTCTGGGTCGACGAGGGCACCAGCAGGCCCGTGATCGCGGCGATGCTCATCCCGGTCGGCCTCGGCCTGGGTTTCTTCGTGCCTTCCCTGACCACCATCCTGCTGAACGACATTGCCGCAGACCGGGCCGGCATGGCCGCCGGGATCCTGAACTCCTTCCGGCAGACGGGCGGCGCGCTCGCCGTGGCCGTCTTCGGAGCCCTGGTCGCGGACCGGGGTGAGTTCGTCGTGGGTCTGCGGGACGCCTTGTGCGTGGCGGCTGTGCTGCTGATCGCCACCACGGCCGCGGCCCTCACGCTGCCGCGCGGCCGTACCTGACGGGGCGGCGAGGGGGTGTCCGGCGCTGGGCCCGGTGATGAACGCGACCTGAGGCAGCCGGCGGCGCAGGCCGGGTACGCGGCGGGGCGGGGCGAGCGGGACGCAGGGCCCCCGAAAGAGCCGCCTGCGGTCGCCTGAATCCGCAGGTCAGGGCCAGACCAGGCAGTACGGCTGGTGGCCCGCCTCGTGCAGGCGGTGGCTGAAGTCCTGCCATTCGTGCAGGAGCTGATAGACGTTGTACGCGTCGCGCGGTCCGCCGCGGTCGGGGACCGTGGACCAGATGAAGGCGGCCGCGCCGACCGATTCCTCCCCGACGCCGCGCAGCGGGTCGACGACCGTCATGGGGAGTTTGACCACCGCGTAATCGGGGTGGAGGACGACGAGTTCCAGGGGCGGGACCTTGTTCAGAGGTATGCCCTGGATGCCGGTGAGGACCATCGCGGCCATCGTCTCCGGCTTGATCTTGGTGAACATGCCCCCCATGCCCAGCTCGTCACCGCCGAGCTCTTCGGGGCGCATGGTGACGGGCACCCGGGCCGCTGTCGCGCCGTCCGGCGCGCCGAAGTACTTGTAGGTCACCCCCATCCGGCCACTTCCGTTCCCCGCCCCTGCGTCGCCCGCGACCCGGTCGATCCGGTCGATCCGGTCCTGGGCGTCGCGTCGCCGGTGCCGTCCCCGACGGTGGGCGCGCTCGGGACCCCGGTCGTCGGTCCCTTCGCCCAGTCCGCCACCGCGATGCATATCCTTCACCCGACTGCTTGTAGCCCGACTGCTTTGTAGACGTCACGCGCCCCGCCGCGCAACCCGATCATCCGTCGATGCAACTCGATCATCTGCGGATCATCGTGTCACTGACCTCCCCCGCGGGGGTGCGGTGAAACACCAGTCCGCAAGAACGTCCGGGCCTCTGCCACCATGGCGGGTGTGAGCTATCCGTACGCATACGACGCCCCAGTTTCGCAGAACCTCTTCGACCGCGCGTCCGCCGTGACGCCCGGCGGCGTGAACTCCCCGGTCCGTGCCTTCCGGGCCGTGGGCGGTACGCCCCGGTTCATGGTGTCCGGTACGGGCCCCTACCTGACCGACGCCGACGGTCGCGAGTACGTCGACCTGGTGTGCTCGTGGGGCCCGATGATCCTCGGGCACGCGCACCCGGAGGTCATCGCCGCCGTGCAGGAGGCCGTCGCCCGCGGCACCTCCTTCGGTACGCCCGGCGAGGGCGAGGTCGCGCTCGCCGAGGAGATCGTGGCCCGCGTCGAGCCGGTCGAGCAGGTCCGCCTGGTGTCCTCCGGTACCGAGGCGACCATGTCCGCGATCCGCCTGGCCCGCGGCTTCACCGGCCGCGCCAAGGTGATCAAGTTCGCGGGCTGTTACCACGGGCATGTGGACGCGCTGCTCGCCGCCGCCGGTTCCGGCGTCGCCACGTTCGGCCTTCCCGACACCCCCGGCGTGACCGGCGCGCAGGCCGGCGACACCATCGTGCTGCCGTACAACGACCTGGCCGCGGTGCACGCGGCGTTCCACGCCAACCCCGGCGAGATCGCCTGCGTCATCACCGAGGCATCGCCCGGCAACATGGGTGTCGTCCCGCCGGCGGACGGCTTCAACGCGGGCCTCAAGGCGGCCTGCGCGAAGAACGGTGCGCTCTACATCTCCGACGAGGTGATGACCGGCTTCCGTACCTCGAAGGCCGGCTGGTTCGGCGTCGACGGCGTCACGCCCGACCTCATGACGTTCGGCAAGGTCATGGGCGGCGGCTTCCCCGCCGCGGCGTTCGGCGGTCGCGCCGACGTCATGGGCCACCTGGCTCCCGCGGGCCCCGTCTACCAGGCGGGCACCCTCTCCGGGAACCCGATCGCCACCGCCGCAGGCCTCGCCCAGCTGCGGCTCCTCGACGACGCGGCGTACGCCAAGGTCGACGCCGTCTCCGCCGAGATCCAGGCGCTCGTCAGGGGCGCGCTCAGCAAGGAGGGCGTGGCCCACCGGCTTCAGACGGCGAGCAACATGTTCTCCGTCTTCTTCACGGCCGACGAGGTCCGCGACTACGACGACGCGAAGAAGCAGGAGGCTTTCCGCTTCAACGGGTTCTTCCACTCGATGCTGGCGCAGGGCGTCTACCTGCCGCCCTCGGCGTTCGAGTCCTGGTTCGTGTCGACCGCCCACGACGAGCGCGCCGTCGAGCGCATCGCGGCCGCGCTGCCCGCCGCCGCCCGCGCCGCAGCGGAGGCCACGGCATGAGCGAGAACAACAACGCCGGGAACGAACTGACCGTCGTCCACCTGATGCGCCACGGCGAGGTGCACAACCCGGACGGCGTGCTCTACGGACGGCGCTCCGGCTACCACCTCTCCGAGCTCGGCCGGCAGATGGCCGACCGCGTCGCCGAGCACCTGGCGGGCCGTGACATCACGCACGTCGTCGCCTCCCCGCTGGAGCGCGCCCAGGAGACGGCGGACCCGATCGCCAAGGTGCACGGCCTGGACCTCGCGACCGACCCGCGCCTGATCGAGGCGGGCAACGTCTTCGAGGGCAAGACGTTCGGAGTCGGCGACGGCGCCCTGCGCAAGCCCGCCAACTGGAAGCACCTGACCAACCCGTTCCGCCCGTCCTGGGGCGAGCCGTACGTCGAGCAGGTCGTACGGATGATGGGCGCGCTCGACGCGGCACGGGACGCGGCACGCGGGCACGAGGCGGTGTGCGTCAGCCACCAGCTGCCGATCTGGATCGTGCGCAGCTTCGTCGAGAAGCGGCGGCTGTGGCACGACCCGCGCAAGCGGCAGTGCACGCTGGCCTCGCTGACGAGCTTCACCTACCGGGGCGACCGGATCGTGTCCGTGGGCTACAGCGAGCCCGCGCGCGACCTCGTACCGGCGCATCTGCTGGCCGGGGCCAAGCCGGTCAAGGGCAAGTCGAAGGCCTTCGGCGCCTGACGCTCCGGCCGACGTCCGCGGGCCGGCCGGAACGTTCCGACCGGCCCGGCGGCCGGCAGATGGCCACCCGCGCACCGGCCCGTCGACCGGCCGGCCCACCCGCGCGCCGGCCCACGACCCGCCGTCCCATCCCGTCCCGCCGCGCACCCCGCGCACCGGCCCGTCGTCGGCCCGCCGCGCACCCCGCCCGCCGCGCACCGGCCCGTCGCCGGCCCACCCCGTCGGCCCGCCGACCCACCGCATGGGGGAAGCCGCCCGCCTCACCGTTCACGCGATCCCCACCCCCCACCCCTTCAACCCACACTCGCCATCTCGTACGGTTTACGAAGATTTGTGCGAGCTGTGGGGAACCACCCCGGTTTCACCTGGCATCTCACACATCGCCCAACTGCGGTGACGCGCTTGGGTTCGAGGACGACGAGACGACGGTGCGACGCGATGGGAACGGACGGGCGTATGCGGGAGATCGGACGGAACTTCAGCCGGCGGGGCATGCTGGGACTCGGGCTGGGGGCCGCCGCGACGGCCGGCCTCGCCGGATGCGGCGGTTCCGGCAGCGGCTCGGGCGGCAAGGGCAACGGCGGTGACACGGGTGGCGACTCGGCCGGTAAGAAGGCCGACGCGAAACTGATGGGCGACGGTTCCACCGCCGACACCGGCAAGCAGCCGCACCAGCCCGAGAAGCCCGTCCCCCTCGAACCCGGCCAGACCCCGCCCCAGTTCGTCATCTTCTCCTGGGACGGCGCGGGCGAGGTCGGCAACGGCCTCTTCCCCCGCTTCCTCCAGCTCGCCAAGGACCACGGCGCGGGCATGACGTTCTTCCTCTCCGGCCTCTACCTGCTGCCCGAGGCCAAGAAGCGCCTCTACCAGCCGCCGAACAACGCCGTCGGGGCCTCCGACATCGGTTACCTCGCCGACGACCACATCAAGGCGACGCTGAAGTACGTCCGTCAGGCCTGGACCGAGGGCCATGAGATAGGCACCCACTTCAACGGCCACTTCTGCACCGGACGCGGCACCGTGGAGCGCTGGACCCCCGCCCAGTGGCAGAGCGAGATAGACCAGGCGATCGACTTCGTCACCAAGTGGAAGACCAACACCGGGTGGACGGACGAGGACCCGCTGCCCTTCGACTACAAGCGCGAGCTCACCGGCGGCCGCACCCCCTGCCTGCTCGGCCAGGACAACCTGCTGCCCACCGCGCAGAAGCTCGGCTGGCGCTACGACGCCTCCTCGCCGGGCGGCACCCAGGTGTGGCCGGTCAAACGGCACGGCCTGTGGGATCTGCCGCTCCAGCAAATACCCTTCCCCGGGCACTCCTTCCAGGTCCTGTCGATGGACTACAACATCCTCGCCAACCAGTCGAAGAATTCGACCAAGGCGCCGCCGGCCAACTATCCCGGCTGGCGCAAGCAGGCCACCGAGGCGTATCTCGCCGGATTCAAGCGCGCCTACGACACCAATCGCGCGCCGTTCTACATCGGAAACCACTTCGAGCAGTGGAACGGCGGCATCTACATGGATGCCGTCGAAGAGGCGTTCAAGGGCATCGTGGCGCAGCGGGACGCGAAGAAGGATGTGAGGCTCGTCTCCTTCAAGCAGTACGTCGACTGGCTCGACGTTCAGGACCCGAAGGTGCTCGGCAAGCTCCGTACGCTGGGCGTGGGACAGGCGCCGGCCGGTGGCTGGAACACGTTCATGAAGTCCGTTTAGGCCTTCCTGACAAGGGGCTTTACGGGCATGCAGGGGGGCGCCCAAGATCCCCGAATCCGCCATGCGAAACTTTTCACATGTCCGTGAGTCCTGCTTTCCGACGCCGTCGCACCCTGACGCTGGCCGCGGCTGCCGTGGCCGCCGGTGCGCTGACCCTGACGGCCTGCGGTTCCGGTGGTACGTCCGGCGGTTCCGGTGACACGAAGTTCGTCACCGGCACCGGCGGCATCGCCACCGTGGCCAAGGGGGACCGTACGGCAGCCCCCGAGCTGTCCGGTGCGACCGTCGACGGCAAGCAGCTCGACGTCGCCTCCCTCAAGGGCAAGATCGTCGTGCTGAATGTGTGGGGTTCCTGGTGTGCCCCGTGCCGGGCCGAGGCGCCGTATCTGGCCAAGGTCTCCAAGGAGACGAAGGCCAAGGGCGTCGAGTTCGTGGGGATCAATACCCGTGACACCGACAAGGGCCCGGCCCAGCAGTTCGAGAAGTCATTCGGCGTCGATTATCCGAGCCTGTACGACCCGATCGGCAAGCTCATTCTGCGTTTCCCCAAGGGGAGCCTGAATCCGCAGGCCATTCCGTCGACCATCGTTCTCGACCGGAACGGAAAGATCGCCGCACGCGCCCTGATGGCGCTCGACGACACCAAGCTGCACCAGATGATCGACCCGCTGATCGCGGAGAAGTGATCGCGTGATGGCACTGGCCGCCGTCGGCTCGATGAACGAGACGGTCTTCAGCGGGGCCCTCCTCGTGGCCCTGCCCGTCGCCGTACTCGGCGGCCTCGTCTCGTTCTTCTCGCCCTGCGTTCTGCCGCTGGTCCCCGGCTACCTCTCGTACGTCACGGGAGTGACCGGCACCGACCTGGCCGAGGCACGGCGCGGGCGCATGGTCGCGGGCGCGAGCCTCTTCGTGCTCGGCTTCACCGCCGTGTTCGTCTCCGGCGGCGCCCTGTTCGGTTACTTCGGCAAGAACCTCCAGGACTACGGCGACACGCTCTCCAAGGTCCTCGGCGTCCTGATGATCCTGATGGGCGTCTTCTTCCTGGGGCTCATGCCGTGGATGACCCAGCGCGAATTCCGCTTCCACAAGCGGCCGGTGACCGGTCTCGCGGGCGCGCCGCTGCTCGGCGCGCTGTTCGGCATCGGCTGGACGCCG
Source organism: Streptomyces sp. NPDC048416 (assembly GCF_043200435.1). Lineage (NCBI taxonomy): Bacteria > Bacillati > Actinomycetota > Actinomycetes > Kitasatosporales > Streptomycetaceae > Streptomyces > Streptomyces sp. NPDC048416. Next base: position 17,553 of record NZ_JBICXU010000051.1, on the reverse strand, counting down.
TGCCTGGGCCCGACGCTCACCTCGGTGAACGCGCTGGCCATGGACCAGGCGAGCGCCGGACGCGGGGCGATACTGACGGTCGCGTACTGTCTCGGCCTCGGGCTGCCGTTCGTGCTCGCGGCGGTCGCCTTCCGCAAGGCACTCGGCGCCTTCGGATGGGTCAAGAAGCACTACGCATGGGTGATGCGGATCGGCGGCGGCATGATGATCCTGACCGGTGTGCTGCTGCTGACCGGAGCTTGGGCGGCGCTCGTCCAGCACGTACAGGGCTGGTCCCAAGGCTTTCAGGTGGGTGTCTGACGCATGAGCAAGACCGAAACGACCCGGGGACCGAACCCGGACCCGACTTCCGAGCCCGACCTCGGCGAGGCCGGTGCGCAACTGTCGACCGCCCCCACCGAGGAACGGTCCAACGGCCCCGTCGGCATCGGTGTCATCGGCTGGGTCCGCTGGTTCTGGCGGCAGCTGACCTCGATGCGGGTCGCGCTGATCCTGCTGTTCCTGCTGTCGCTCGGCGCCATCCCCGGCTCGCTGATCCCGCAGACCGCGGTCGACGAGATGAAGGTCGCCGACTTCCAGAAGCGGCACGACACCATCTCGCCCTTCTACGAGAAGCTGGGTCTGTTCCACGTCTACAGCTCGGTGTGGTTCTCCGCGATCTACCTGCTCCTGTTCGTCTCGCTCATCGGCTGCATCGTGCCGCGCACCTGGCAGTTCGTGGGCCAGCTGCGCGGGCTCCCGCCGGCCGCGCCCGGCCGCCTGACCCGGCTGCCCGCGTACACGACATGGCGCACCGGGGCCGAGCCCGAGCAGGTCCACGAGGCCGCGCTCGCCCTGCTCAAGAAGCGCCGCTTCCGCTCCCGGATCAGCGGGGACGCCGTCGCCGCGGAGAAGGGCTACCTGCGCGAGGCCGGCAACCTGATCTTCCATGTCTCGCTGATCGTGATCCTCGTCGCGTTCGCCACCGGACAGCTCTTCAAGTCCGAGGGCGGAAAGCTCATCGTCCAGGGCGACGGGTTCTCCAACACGCTCACCCAGTACGACGACTTCAAGTCGGGCTCGATGTTCGACACCGAGGACCTGGCGCCGTTCAGCTTCACCCTGGACCGCTTCGACGCGTCGTACGAGCGCACCGGGCCCGAGCTGGGCACGGCCCGTGAGTTCAAGGCGCACGTCACCTACTTCGACGGCGCCGAGGGCAAGCCCCAGCAGAAGACCATCGAGGTCAACAAGCCGCTCGTCGTCGACGGCTCCAAGGTCTACCTGCTGTCGCACGGTTACGCGCCGTCGGTCACCGTCAGGGACGGCAAGGGCAACGTCGTCTTCCACGGCGCGACGCCGCTGCTGCCGATGGACAACAACCTCACGTCCAGCGGCGCCATCAAGGTGCTCGACGGCTACCGCGACGCCCAGGGCAACAACGACCAGCTCGGTTTCGCCGCGTTCTTCGTGCCGACGTTCGGCGGCAAGGGCATGGGCGCGACCCAGATGTTCTCGAAGTTCCCCGCGCCCGACTTCCCGGTGCTCAACATCGGCGCCTACCACGGCGACCTCGGCGTCAACTCGGGGCTGCCGCAGAACGTGTACCAGCTGGACACGAGCAGCCGCTCGATCAAGCCCTTCACGGACGACCAGGGCAAGATCCTCAAGAAGCTGCTGCTGCCGGGAGAGAGCCTGCAACTGCCGGACGGCGCCGGGTCGATCACCTTCGACAAGGGCCCCATCAAGCAGTGGGCGAGCTTCCAGATCACCCACCAGCCGGGCAGCGGTCTCGCCCTCACCGGCGCGATCGGTGCCATCGCCGGCCTCGCCGGCTCGCTGTTCATCCAGCGGCGCCGGATCTGGGTCCGGGCCGTCAGGGGCGACGACGGAGTGACCGTCGTCGAGATGGCCGGGCTCGGCCGCAGTGAGTCCGCGAAGCTCCCCGAGGAGCTGGCCGATCTCGCGGTCACGCTCATCCCGCAGGCGCCGACCGCGCCGGATCCCGAACCCGAACCCTCGATTGTTCCTGCCGAAGGGGCCGAGAAGTGAATCTCGCCACCGCCACCAATGAGAGCCTGGCGCACACCAGCAACTACCTGATCTATTCGTCGATGGCCGTGTACCTGCTGGCCTTCTTCGCCAACATGGCCGAATGGCTCTTCGGTAGCCGCAGCAAGGTCGCCCGTACGGCGGCCGCGCTGACCGGCGCGGGGCAGGAGGCGGACGCCGGCACCGTGAAGGTCGAGGTGGCCACCAAGAACGGCGGCACCGCCGTCCTGGAACGGCCCAAGGTCGTCACCCGCTCCGTCACCGGCGCCCGCGACGTGCCGGACGGCCCCGGCGCATCCGGCGGCGACGAGCAGGGCGACCTCTACGGCCGCATCGCCATCTCCCTGACGGTGCTCGCCTTCCTCATCGAGTTCTCCGGTGTGCTGACCCGCGCGCTGTCCGTGCAGCGGGCGCCGTGGGGCAACATGTACGAGTTCAACCTGACCTTCTCCACGGTCGCGGTCGGCGTGTACCTCACGCTGCTCGCCCTGAAGAAGAACGTCGGATGGCTCGGCCTTCCGCTGGTCACCACGGTCCTGCTGGACCTCGGCCTCGCCGTCACCGTGCTCTACACCGCGAGCGACCAGCTCGTACCGGCGCTGCACTCCTACTGGCTGTGGATCCACGTCTCCACCGCGATCTTCTGCGGCGCGGTCTTCTACGTGGGCGCGGTCGCCACGATCCTGTACCTCTTCCGCGACCGGTACGAGACCAAGCTCGCCGAGGGCGGTCAGCCGGGCAACTTCGCGACCTCCGTCATGGAGCGCCTGCCTGCCGCGTCCTCGCTCGACAAGTTCGCCTACCGGGTGAACGCGGCGGTCTTCCCGCTGTGGACGTTCACGATCATCGCGGGCGCGATCTGGGCGGGCGACGCGTGGGGCCGCTACTGGGGCTGGGACCCCAAGGAGGTCTGGTCCTTCATCACCTGGGTCGCGTACGCCTGCTACCTGCACGCGCGGGCCACGGCGGGCTGGAAGGGCCGCAAGGCGGCGACGCTGGCGCTGATCGCGTTCGGGTGCTGGCTGTTCAACTACTACGGCGTGAACATCTTCGTCAACGGCAAGCACTCCTACGCAGGCGTCTGACCCTGGCCCCCTGGGGTCCTCAAGCGCCGGACGGGCTGACGGCGCGCGTGCGCTACTAGGGGCGCGGGGCTGTGTCTTTTGCGCGGCTCCGCCGCGGTGGGCGCGTGGGGCTGTGGCTCCGGGTGCCCCACTAGGGGCGCGGGGAACTGCGCGGGTGCCCCAGCACGGTCCGCGGGTGAAGGCGGCGGGGTTGCTGGGGCTGCGCCCCAGACCCCGGGGGGGGCACCCCACCCCGCCCCTTCCCGAAACCCTCCGGGGGCGGGAGTTGGGCTGAGGTACAGGCTCCTGGGGCTCCGCCCCAGACCCCGTTTCGGGCCTGGACGGCCCTCGTCCTCAAACGCCGGACGGGCTGAGGCGGCTGTGGCGCCCGGCATCGAGTAGTTAAGGGGCGCGGGGAACTGCGCGGGTGCCCCAGCACGGTCTGCACTCGAAGGCGGGGTTGCCTGGGGCTCCGCCCCAGACCCCGTTTCGGGCCTGGACGGCCCTCGTCCTCAAACGCCGGACGGGCTGAGGCGGCCGTGGCGCCCGGCATCGAGTAGTTAAGGGGCGCGGGGAACTGCGCGGATGCCCCAGCACGGTCTGCACTCGAAGGCGGGGTTGCCTCGGGCTCCGCCCCAGACCCCGTTTCGGGCCTGGACGGCCCTCGTCCTCAAACGCCGGACGGGCTGAGGCGGCCGTGCCGCCCGGCATCGAGTGGCCAAGGGGCGCGGGGAACTGCGCGAGCAAGTCCGCACGGTCCGCGCGCGAAGGCGGGGTTGTCGGGGCTCAGCCCCAGGCTTCGTTGGGGTGTGCATGCCGCCCGGCATCGAGTGGCCAAGGGGCGCGGGGAACTGCGCGAGCAAGCCCGCACGGTCCGCGCGCGAAGGCGGGGTTGCCGGGGCTCAGCCCCGGGCTCCCGTCGGCCGCCCTGCCAAGGGCAAGCCGGGTGCGGGTTACGCCTCGTCGGGGCGGTCGCGGCGGGTGCGGTCCTCCAGGGACGCCAGGAACTCCGGGTTGTCGTCCGGCGCAGTCCAGCGCGTCGGAGCGCGGCGGACCTTGCCCGCCACCAGCCACGCCACCGGCCCGACCAGGACCTCCCCGAAGAGCAGCACCACGATGATCCACACCACTTTGGGGAGGCCCTTGACCTCCGACTCAGGGGTGTTGAGGCAGTCGATGAACGCGTAGAGCCACAGCGCCAGGACCAGCAGGAACGGCAGATACCTGAGCATGTTCTAACGGTCCCCCCGGGAACGGTTGCGGGCCGTGCCTCGGCCCCGGTGACCGGCCCAGGGTATCGGGTGCCCGATACTTGACCCCATGGCTTATGACGATCTCCGATCCCTGCTCAGGGCGCTGGAGCGCGAGGGCGACCTCAAGCGCATCAAGGCCGAGGTCGACCCGTACCTCGAAGTCGGCGAGATCGTCGACCGGGTCAACAAGGCCGGCGGCCCCGCCCTCCTCTTCGAGAACGTCAAGGGCGCTTCCATGCCCCTGGCCATGAATGTGTACGGCACGGACAGGCGGCTGCTCAAGGCGCTCGGGCTGACGTCGTACGGGGACATCAGCGACAAGATCGGCGGGCTGCTCAAGCCCGAGCTGCCCCAGGGCTTCGTCGGCATCCGCGAGGCGTTCGGCAAGCTCGGCTCGATGGTGCACGTACCGCCGAAGAAGGTGAAGCAGGAGGCCGCCCCGGTCCAGGAGGTCGTCCTCACGGGCGACGACGTCGATCTCGACCGGCTGCCCGCGCTGTTCACCTGGCCCGAGGACGGCGGCTCGTTCTTCAACCTGGGGCTCACCCACACCAAGCACCCCGAGACCGGCGTGCGCAACCTCGGGCTCTACCGCCTCCAGCGCCACGACAAGCGCACCATCGGCATGCACTGGCAGATCCACAAGGACAGCCGCAACCACTACGCGGTCGCCGCCAAGCGCGGCGAGCGGCTGCCGGTCGCGATCGCCTTCGGCTGCCCGCCGGCCGTCACGTACGCCTCGACCGCGCCGCTGCCCGGCGACATCGACGAGTACCTGTTCGCCGGGTTCATCCAGGGCAAGCGGATCGAGATGGTCGACTGCAAGACGGTGCCGCTCCAGGTCCCGGCCAACGCCGAGGTCGTCATCGAGGGCTGGCTTGAGCCGGGCGAGATGCTGCCCGAGGGCCCGTTCGGCGACCACACCGGGTTCTACACCCCGCAGGAGCCGTTTCCCGCGCTCACGATCGACTGTGTGACGATGCGCAGGCGCCCCTTGCTCCAGTCCATCGTGGTCGGCCGGCCGCCCACCGAGGACGGGCCGCTTGGCCGGGCCACCGAGCGTTTCTTCCTGCCGCTCCTCAAGATCATCGTGCCGGACATCGTGGACTACCACCTGCCGGAGTCGGGCGGCTTCCACAACTGCGCGATCGTCTCGATCGACAAGAAGTACCCCAAGCACGCGCAGAAGGTGATGCACGCGATCTGGGGCGCGCACATGATGTCGCTGACCAAGCTGATCGTGATCGTCGATGCCGACTGCGACGTCCACAATCTGCACGAAGTGTCCTGGCGGGCGTTCGGGAACACCGACTACGCCCGTGACCTGACCGTCGTCGAAGGCCCGGTCGACCATCTCGACCACGCCTCCTACCAGCAGTTCTGGGGCGGCAAGGCGGGCATCGACGCGACCGCGAAGTGGCCCGAGGAGGGGTACACGCGCGACGGCGGCTGGCCCGCCATGGTCGAGTCGGACCCGAAGACGGCGGCGACGGTCGACCGTCGCTGGAAGGAGTACGGGCTCTAGTGAGTGCCTCAGCCGCAGCAGTGCCCCAGCCGGGGCGGACCAAGGCGTTCCTGCGCCTGGTCATGATCGAGCACTCGGTCTTCGCGCTGCCCTTCGCCTACACCGCCGCGCTGACCGCGATGTTCCAGCTGGACAAGAACATCCACTGGGGACGGCTGCTCCTGGTCACCGTCGCCATGGTGGGCCTGCGTACCTTCGCGATGGCGTGCAACCGGATCATCGACCGCGAGATCGACGCCCGTAACCCGCGCACCGCCGGCCGCGAGCTGGTCACCGGCGCGGTGTCGGTGCGTTCCGCGTGGACCGGCGCGCTGATCGCCCTCGTCGTCTTCCTCGGTGCGGCTGCCGCCCTCAATCCGCTGTGTCTGGCGCTCGCGCCCGTCGCGGTGATCCCGATGGTGGTCTATCCGTACGGAAAGCGGTTCACCAACTTCCCGCAGGCCATCCTCGGCATCGCGCAGGCGATGGGCCCGGTCGGCGCATGGATCGCGATCACCGGCTCGTGGTCGTGGGACGCGGTGATCCTGGGTCTCGCCATCGGCATCTGGATCGGCGGCTTCGACCTGATCTACGCCTGCCAGGACGTGGAGGCCGACCGTGGCCACGGCGTGAAGTCGGTGCCGGCCCGGTTCGGCATCCCGGCCGCCATTTACGGTGCGCGCGGCTGCCACTCCGTGACGATGGCGCTGCTCGTCTGGTACGCGCTCGCGACCGGCGCCGGGGTCTTCTTCTGGCTGGGTCTCGTCATCGTGCTCGGGGCCTTCCTGTACGAGCACACCCTGGTGAAGCCGCATGACCTGTCCAAGCTCAACCGCGCGTTCTTCCAGGTCAACGGGTTCATCGGGATCGCCCTGTTCGTGTGCGCGCTGCTCGACCTGCTGGTGCGGGGTCTGACGGTCTGAGTACCTGGCCCGGACCTGCCGACGGCGCGACGGATAGGCTCGGACACGTGGAGCACGTGAACGTACACAGTCAGCAGCGCACGCCCTGGGTGGTCGGCGTGTCGGGTGCGTCGGGGACGCCGTACGCGGCGGCGGTGCTGCGCGCGCTGCTCGCGGCCGGCCAGAGCGTGGACCTGGTGGTCTCGCGGGCCTCGCGCCTCACGCTGCTCGACGAGACGGGCATTGCGTTCCGCGACGCGCACTGGCAGGACGATCTGGGGGCGTGGCTGGCGCGGGGCGCCGACGGCAAGCCGGACGCCTTCGAAGGCGTGGACGTGTCGGACGTACGGCACTGGGCGGCCGGGGACCTGGCGGCGGGGCCGTCGTCGGGCTCGTACGCGGTGAAGGGGATGCTGATCGTGCCGGCGTCGACGGCCTGTGTGGCCGGGGTCGCGCTCGGGCTTTCGAAGGACCTGTTGCAGCGGGCCGCGAGCGTGACGCTCAAGGAGCGGCGGAGGCTGGTGGTCGCGGTGCGCGAGACGCCGTTGAACGGTCAGACGCTCAAGCACCTGGTGACACTGGACGAGGCGGGCGCCGTGGTGCTGCCCGCCTCTCCGGCGTTCTACGCGGGGGCGACGCACATCCAGGATCTGGTGGACTTCGTCGCGGGGCGGGTGCTGGATGCGGCAGGGGTGCCGCACACGTTGTACCGCCGCTGGCAGGGAGAGCTCGGCTCGGGGCACGCCCCCGGTGAGCGGGGCGGTGACCTCGAAGGAGGCTCAGGGAGGGGTTAGCGCTTCTTGGCGGCGCGCTCGGGGGCGCGGTCCTTCGGCGCGGGCTTGTGGGCACGGGACCGGTTGGCCAGGTCCTGAAGCTCGCGCATCCGGGCGTAGGCCATCTCGATCGTGTACACGGTGACAACTCCTGAAAGATCGTCTTTGATCTGCTGGAAATGTATCCACACAGCTGAATGATTCGCAGGGTGTCGTCCCTGCATGCCTTAGATTCTACACGTAAACTCGCGGTATCGCTGAACAATGGAAGGCTTCAGGCATATGGACGCCGTCGATAGGCAGCTCATCCAGGCACTGCGGGAGAACGGCAGGGCCTCGTACGCGGAACTGGGCCGGCTCGTCGGGCTCTCCGGCCCCAGCGTCACCGACCGCATCAACCGTCTGGAAGCGGCCGGTGTCATCACCGGATACCGCGCCACGGTGGACTCCGCGTCGCTCGGCCTCGGCGTCACCGCGCTGATCGGCATCTCGCTCTCCGACGCCGCCGACCACGAGGACGTGGCCCGCCGGCTGCGCGATCTGGCGGAGATCGAGGACTGCTGGTTCATCGCGGGCGACGACTCGTACATGCTCAAGATCCGCGCCGGTGACGTGGACGGCCTGGAGAAGACGATCCGCCGGCTCGGCTCGACCAAGGGCGTCTCGCGCACCCGCACCACGATCGTGCTCTCCACCAAGTGGGAGAACCGGGTCGGGGAACTTCCCGAGTAGGGCGGGGCGTACCGTGGGTGGAGCCTGAAAGACACACATATGGGAGGCGGCCTTGATGGACGCGGGACTCAAGCGCGAGCTGGAGCAGAAGGTCCGGGCCGGTGAACGGCTCAGCCGTGAGGACGGCGTCGCGCTGTACGCGTCGGACGATCTGGCCTGGCTCGGCGGGCTCGCCCACGAGGTGCGCACCCGCAAGAACGGCGACGTCGTCCACTTCAACGTCAACCGCCACCTCAACATGACCAATGTGTGCACGGCGTCGTGCGCGTACTGCTCCTTCCAGCGCAAGCCGGGCGAGAAGGACGCGTACACGATGCGCATCGAGGAGGCCGTCCGCCTCGCCAAGGCGATGGAGAACGACAACCTCACCGAGCTGCACATCGTCAACGGGCTCCACCCGACGCTCCCTTGGCGCTACTACCCGCGTTCGCTCAAGGCCCTCAAGGAGGCGCTGCCGAACGTCGGGCTCAAGGCGTTCACGGCGACCGAGATCCACCACTTCGAGACGATCTCCGGGCTCGGCGCGAGCGAGATCCTGGACGAGCTCATCGAGGCCGGTCTCGAATCGCTGACCGGTGGCGGCGCGGAGATCTTCGACTGGGAAGTGCGCCAGCACATCGTCGACCACAAGACCCACTGGGAAGACTGGTCGCGCATCCACCGCCTGGCGCACGAGAAGGGTCTCAAGACCCCGGCGACCATGCTGTACGGGCACATCGAGGAGCCGCGTCACCGCGTGGACCACGTGCTGCGCCTGCGCGAGCTCCAGGACGAGACCGGCGGCTTCCAGGTCTTCATCCCGCTGCGCTACCAGCACGACTTCGTGGACATGCAGGACGGCAAGGTCCGCAACAGGCTCCAGGCGCGCACCACCATGGCGACCGGCGCCGAGGCGCTGAAGACCTTCGCGGTCTCGCGCCTGCTGTTCGACAACGTGCCGCACGTGAAGTGCTTCTGGGTGATGCACGGCCTCCAGACCACCCAGCTCGCGCTCCAGCACGGCGCGGACGACATGGACGGCTCGGTCGTCGAGTACAAGATCACGCATGACGCCGACAACTACGGCACGCCCAACAAGCTGACCCGTGACGACCTGCTCGACCTCATCCGCGAGGCCGGCTTCCGTCCCGTGGAGCGCAACACCCGGTACGAGATCATCCGCGAGTACCCGGGCCCGGACACGGAGCTGCGCGAGACGCCGCAGCCGATGCGCTTCTGAGCGTGGCCCGTGGCGCTGACCGTCGGGCTCGGCCCGCCGGTCGCTCCCGTGCCCGCTGAACTGATCCATTTGTGGGCGTGCTTCACTAGTCGGGCAGGTGCCATCGTAGAGAGAAGGTCGATCGTGAACGCCGCCAAGCCGAGCGCCACCATCTGGTACACCATGCTGCGCGTGGGGATCTTCATCGGCAGCCTGGTCTTCGTCGGCCTGCTGGTCCAGTTCGGCATCGTGCCCAAGGGCAACGGGAACTCGAACCTCATCTGGGTCGTCCTGCTCGCGCTCGTCATCTCCGCGCCGCTCAGCTACGTACTCCTGCGCAAGCAGCGCGACGCGATGTCCGCCCAGATCGTCGCCAAGGTGGAGAACGCCAAGGCGAAGCTGGAGGCGAACCGTTCGCAGGAGGACAGCGTCGCCCAGTAGGCGCGCGCCCGCCCCCTCGCACCTTTTCGGCCGGCCCGGCCCCGAAGCCCAGCGCTTCGGGACCGGGCCGTCGTCGTTGACGGCGAACGCCGCGACGCCCCGACGCCGGCCGTCGTCCGGAGCCCCGGCCGTGTCCTGAAACGCTCGCGGTCATCCCGGGGTAAAAGAACTGCTTTGATGTTCTCAAAGTTCAAGTGTTAACGTGTTCGGCATGACGACAGCAGCTGTGCACCAGCACACCACCGGCGGAGCCGTTCCGCTCGTGGCGCGTCTGCATGTCGACCTCTGCCGCTGCATGTCCGCGGTCTGTTGCCGCGTCATCTGACCCCGGCATCATGCGGCGGTGTCCCCAGCCTTACGTGACGGTCCTCACCGGCCAGTCCCTCGTGATCGGGCGCCGCGCTCATCCCTGAACGTCCCCGTCTCCGCTCACCCGGGAGTGTTTCGTGTCCTCCGCGACCGCCCAGGAGAAGCCCAAGCCCGGCTTCTCCATATCCGCCAAGTTCCCGTTCTGGGCCCAGATCATCGCCGGTCTCGTCCTCGGCGGTCTGCTCGGCTGGCTCGCCCGAAGCCAGGACATCAGCTGGCTCAAGTCCACCCTTGAGCAGATCGGCGACACCTTCGTCCAGCTCCTGAAGCTGGCCGTGGCCCCGCTCGTGTTCTTCGCGATCCTGGTGTCGATCACCAACCTGCGCAAGGTCAACAACGCCGCACGGCTCGCCTCGCGCACCCTGCTCTGGTTCATGATCACGTCGCTGATCGCGGTGGCCATCGGCCTCGCCATCGGGCTGCTCACCAACCCGGGCTCGGGCACCGGCCTGACGCCGAAGGACGGCAAGCTCCCCAAGCACACGGGCAGCTGGCTCGACTTCCTGACCGGCATCATCCCGACCGACGTCGTGACGCCGTTCACCGAACTCAACGTCCTCCAGATCGTGTTCATGGCCGCCGTCGCCGGCATCGCCCTGCTCCAGCTCGGCGAGAAGGCCAAGCCGATCCTCACGCTCAGCGAGGCCGTGCTCGAACTCCTCCAGAAGGCCCTGTGGTGGGTCATCCGGCTCGCCCCGCTCGGCACGCTCGGCCTCATCGGCTTCGCCATCGCCGACTACGGCTGGGACCTCATCGGCAAGTACGCCACCTTCACCGCCGACGTCTACATCGGCTGCGCCCTGGTGATGTTCGGCGTCTACCCGGTGCTGCTGGCCACCGTCGCCAAGGTCAACCCGCTCCAGTTCTTCAAGGGCGCCTGGCCCGCCATCCAGCTGGCCTTCGTCTCCCGCTCCTCGGTGGGCACGATGCCGCTGACCCAGAAGGTCACCGAACGGCTCGGCGTCCCCAAGGAGTACGCGTCCTTCGCGGTGCCGTTCGGCTCGACCACCAAGATGGACGGCTGCGCCGCGATCTACCCGGCGCTGGCGGCGATCTTCATCGCGCAGATCTTCGACGTGCACCTCGGTGTCGGCGACTACGTCCTGATCGCGTTCGTGTCGGTCATCGGCTCCGCCGCGACGGCCGGTCTCACCGGCGCCACGGTCATGCTGACCCTGACCCTCTCCACCCTGGGTCTGCCCCTGGAGGGCGTCGGCCTGCTCATGGCCATCGACCCGGTCCTGGACATGATGCGTACGGCCACCAACGTGGCGGGCCAGGCGCTGGTGCCGGTCATCGTGGCGGCGCGGGAGAACATCCTGAACCGCGACGCCTTCAACTCCGTACACGGGTCGACGGTCGAAGACGGCGGCAACAGCCGCAACGGCCACGACGGCCACGACGTCCGCGAGACGGAGCAGGCGCCGGTCCCGGCCGCCGCCTGAACACCTGGCGACCGCTCGGGCATCCGGCCACCGGCCTGAGCAACGTCCGCCGGAGCCGCCGGAACCGGCCGAGCCTCCCGAGCCGCCAGACCCGCCCGAACCGCCCGCGCCCCCGCCTCCGGTGGGGGCGCGGGCGTTCGTTCAGCGCGGTCCGGGCGGCGGCACGTCCACGGTGCGGGCCGGCCGGGGGCCCGGGAGGCCGCCGCTGAGCCAGCGCTTGAGGCGGCGGCCGACGGGGCGTTCCACACAGCGGTGCACCAGCCAGGCGGCCACCAGCAGACCCGCGACCAGGAGCGCCATCAAGAGGTGGGCCGGCATGCGGGTGTGAAGGCGCTCTATCACGGTCCAGCCTATGGACTCGTGCAGCAGGTAGAGCGGATACGTCAGGGCGCCCGCCGTGGTGAGCCGACGCCAGTTGAGGAAGTTCAGCTTCCCCAGGGCCACGGCGAGCAGGACGGCGTAGAACACGGTGACGACGACCAGGGCCACCGTCCAGGAGGGGTGCAGGCCGACCCAGTTCTCGTCGTGGACGAGCCGGACCAGCTGCTGCTGCGCCAGCAGCCACGAAGCGCCGAGCAGGAGCCACAGGAGCGGCGCCGGGCGGAAGCGGTGCATGAGATACAGCACGATGCCGCCGACGAAGAACGGTGCGAACTGCGGCTGGAAGACGACGGTCAGGAGCGGGATGCCGGAGGTCGGCGCCAGTATCGCGCCGAGCAGCCACAGACCGCAGAAGGTCACCACGCGCCGGTAGGTCAGGCCTCCGTACGCGACGACCGCGAACAGCAGATAGAACCGCATCTCGGCCCAGAGCGACCAGTACGAGGGGTCCACGTGCGGGACGCCCAGGGGCTCGTGGACCATCGTGAGGTTGGTCAGCACCCGCGACGGCGTGACGGTGCGGTCGCCGGCGCACCACAGGACGACGGCCGTGGTCAGGACACAGACCCAGAACGCCGGATACAGGCGCACCACGCGGGAGATGAAGAAGTCCCGTGGGGTGCGGCCCCAGCAGCTCATGCAGATGACGAATCCGCTGATGAGGAAGAACAGCTCGACGCCCAGCCAGCCGTAACCGGCGACGCTGTGGGCGACCGGGAAGAGCGTGGCGGTGCTCTGGCCCCACGCCCCGTGGTCCCCGTACCGGTTGTAGCCGATGAAGTGGAACGCCACCACCATGAGGGCCGCGATCAGACGCAGCCCGTCCAGTACGTAGAGCCGGGGCGGTCCCGTCCTGGCCGCCGTCGGCCCGGGGAGCGGCCGCATGGTGCGGGGGCGGGGGAGCGTGGAACGCAGAGCTGTGTCTGACAAGGCGGGATTCCTAGCCGGAAGGCCGGTCGCGGCTGTTCCGGATGTATCGGAGATGGCGCTGTGTACGGCGGGCATGACCTGGGTTCTATGCCTGCACGCTAGTACATCCCCCGTGTGTTCGAGCCTGGGGCGGGGATTCGCCGCTGCCTCACGGGCCCCGTACGGGCCGGGCGGGCAAGGGGAATGCGGCCCATATGGGGCGATATGCGGCGGTCCGCGACCGGCTTCGGACCGTCAGCAGGTGGAGTGGGCCGCCTTGCCCGCGAAGCGGTCGCCGAGCCAGTTCGCGGCCGGGACGCCGCCCGCCGTCACCCCGCCGATGTGGCCGAGCAGCGGCAGCGCGTGCCACTCCACGTTCGCGCCCTGCGCGCACCAGTCCGCGCGGAGCTGTCGGCCCACCGCGTACGGGATCAGCTCGTCGAGCGTGCCGTGGTAGAGGTACACCGGCGCGTCCGGACGGTGTGTGCCGAGCGTGGACTGCGCCAACCGCGCCTGCCAGTCCGGCTGTTGGAGCGGGTTGCGCACGGTGAGGTCGGTGATGTGCTCGAACGAGCCCACCGTGGTGTCGACCGCCACGCAGTTGCTCTTGAAGTAGCCGACGAGCGCCCTGCCCGCCGGGTTCAGGTACGAGTCCAGCTTCAGCTCGGGGAAGGCCGCGTCCTGGCCGGCCGCCGCCATGAAGATGAGGCCGGAGCCCGGGCCGCCGTCGTTGGAGGAGGCGACCTTCATCAGGTCGGCCGGGACGCCACCGGCCGCCGTGCCCTGCACCCTCAGGTCGGGGGCGTAGGAATCGTGCAACTCGGCCGCCCAGGCGGCGGCCTGGCCGCCCTGCGAGTACCCCATGATGCCCACGGGCGAGCCGGCGTCGACACCGGGGATGCCCAGCCGCTCGGCGGCGCGGGCCGCATCCAGGACGGCAGTGCCCTCGGCGCGGCCGACGGTGTAGGTGTGGTCGCCGGGCGTGCCGAGCCCTTCGTAGTCGGTGACCGCGACCGCCCAGCCCTTCTGCACCACCTGGTTGATGAGGGTGGCCTCGACGGCCGTCCCGTAGGGGAAGTTGGCGCTCGGCGCGCAGGAGTCGCCGAGCCCGACCGTGCCGACGGCGTACGTCACCAGGGGGCGCGGTCCCGTGCGGCCGTCGTTGGGGACGATGACCGTGCCGGAGACGGTGTTGGGGGCGCCCTTGGCGGTGGTGGAGCCGTAAGTGACGTGCCAGGCACGGGTGTTGGTCCACTGGCCGGGCAGCGGATGGAAGGCGGTGGGGGACTGGGTGACGACGTCGCCGGGCGCGAGGGGCGCGGGGTCGTCGGCGCATGCGGTGGGGGTGGCTGCCGAGAGGAGGAGTACGGCGGCGACGGCGCCGGCGACTCGGGTACGGACGTGCATGCGGCTCTCCCAACGGTCCGTGGGGCACGGGCAGGTGAGGAGAAGGTAGTGACTGACCGGTAGGTACGGAGCTGACCGTACTGCTCACCTTCACTGACCCCGGTTCACCGGCCCGGGCGGGCGCCCGGCGCGGTCCGCCTTCAGTGGTCGAGGCGGTAGGCGCCCGGTGTCGTCCCCGTCCAGCGGCGGAACGCCCGGTGGAAGCTGGTGTCCTCGGAGAAGCCGAGGCGCGCCGCGATCTCCGCGATCGGCTCGCGGCCCTCGGCGAGCCCCGCGATCGCCGCGTCGCGCCGCACCGCGTCCTTGAGCTGCTGGAAGGAGGTGCCCTCGCGGGCCAGGCGCCGGCGCAGGGTCGCCGGTGACATGGCGAGCCGCGCCGCCGTCTCGTCCAGGGTGGGCAGCCGGGGCGAGGCCCGCAGGGCGCCCGCGAGCGCCCGCCCGACCTGTTCGCCCACCGTCGTGCCGTACGCGTGCCGGCTGAGGAGTTCGAAGGGCGAGCGGCGCAGCATCTGCCCCAGGGCGGCCTCGTCCCGTACGAGCGGCGCGGTCAGCCAGCGCGCGTCGAACACCGCCTCGGTGCGGGTGTCCCCGAATCGGACCGGGCAGCCGAAAAGCGACTCGTACTCGCCCCGGTGCGGGGGCGGCGGATAGCCGAAGGCGGCCCGGACGAGCGGGATCCGGCGGCCCACCAGCCAGCTGCACAGCCGGTGCCAGATGATCACGAGGCATTCGGTCAGGAACCGGTCCTCGTCGTGCCCCGCGAGGTCGCCGCGCACCGCGAACACCGCGTCCGCGCCAGTGACTTCGAGGGCGAGGTCGGGGCCGTGCGCGAAGAGCCCGTAGAAGGCGGTGCCCCGGCGCATCGCCCCGCCGAGGTCGTGGCAGCCGAGCACGGCGTGACACATCATCGCGAAGGTGCCGGGGCGGCTCGGGGCGCCGCCGAGCCCCAGGAACTCGTCGCCCGTCGCCCGGTACAGGGCGCGGAAGAGGTGGGCGAACTGGGCCGGGGTGACCCGCGCCCGGTCGTCCCCGAGCAGCAACGGCGGGATCCCGGACGCCTGGAGGAGCGGCACGGTGTCGATGCCGTGCCGCTCGGCGCCGCGCAGCACGGCCCGTACGTGGTGCACGGTGATCGTCGGCTTCGCCATGGTCGACGACGGTAGCCGGGTTGAGCGGTGCGGTCAGCCGGGGTGACGTTTCTTGTCATCGCGCGGCAGCGGCGCCGTCCCTACCGTCGGGGCATGACGCCCCGAAGTGAGCATCGGACCGAGCACCGGAACGACGAGCGGGCCGACCGCCGGAACGACGACCGGGCCGACCACCGGAACGACGACCGGACCGACCACCAGGAGCAGTCCAGCCGTCCCCCCACGCTCGCCGTGTTCACCGAGTGGGCGGCGGAGCGTCACCCGGACCGGCCGGCGCTCCGTTTCCGCGACGCGGGCGGAGACTGGGCGGTCGTGACGTACGCGGAGCTGCGCGAGACTGTGCGCCGCACCGCGCGCGGGCTGCTCGCGCTCGGCATCCGGGCCGGCGACCGGGTCGCGGTCCTCGCCGAGACCCGGCCCGAGTGGACGTACACGCACTTCGCGTGCCTCGCCGCTGGCGCGGTGGTGGTGCCGGTGTATCCGACGGCCGGCGAGGAGGAAATGGCCTGGGTGCTGGCCGACTCCGCCGCGAAGGCCGTCTTCTGCGAGGGGCCGAAGGACGCGGCCCGCGTGGAGGGCCTGCGCGACAAGCTGCCGGCGCTCGCCCACGTACTCCTGATGACCGGTCCCGAAGGAGCGAGGGGGCTGCCGGACGGCTCGGCGGTCCCGCCCGACGACCTGACGGCCCGCGCCGAGGCGGTGCGGCCCGACGACGACGCCGAGCTCGTCTACACCTCGGGCACCACCGGCCTGCCCAAGGGCTGCCGGCTCACCCACGGCAACCTGGGCGCCGTCCAGGACGCCACGCTGCACCTCATCGAGGGCGGCCCGGGCGACCGCACCTACCTGTACCTGCCGCTCGCGCACCTGCTCGCCCAGCTGATCCAGTTCTCCACGCTGCTGTACGGCGGTGAGCTCTGCTACTTCGGCGGCCGGATCGAGGACGTGATCGGCGAGCTCGCCGAGGCGCAGCCGACCCATCTGCCGTCCGTACCGCGCCTGTTCGAGAAGGTGTACGCGGTGGTGCGCTCGCTCGCCGAGGCCGGCGACGGGGGTGGTGAGCGGTTCGACGCGGCGGTCGCGGTCGGCGTCCTCGCGGCGGACGGCACGCTCCCGCCCGGGCGGCAGGCCGAGTACGAGGCGGCGGACCGTACGCTCTTCGGCCCGGTACGGACGGCCTTCGGCGGGCGCCTGCGCTGGGCCCTGACGGGCGGAGCGCCCATCGACCCTGCGGTCCTGGACTTCCTGCGGGCCTGCGGGATCCAGGTCTTCGAGGGGTACGGGATGACCGAGTCCGCGGGGGTGATCTCGCTCAACCACCCGGGGGCGGTGCGGTACGGCACGGTGGGGCGGCCGGTGCGGGGCTGCGAGGTGCGGATCGCGGACGACGGGGAGGTGCTGGCGCGGGGCGCGATGGTCTTCCCGGGCTACCACGCGAACGCCGGGGGCACCGCGGACGCGCTGGACGAGGACGGCTGGCTGCACACGGGGGACCTCGGCGCGCTCGACGCGGACGGCTACCTCACGATCACCGGCCGCAAGAAGGACCTCATCATCACGTCCGCGGGGAAGAACCTGACCCCCTCGCACGTGGAGCTCGCCATCGAACGGTCCCGTTTCGTCTCGCACGCGGTGATGGTGGGCGACCGGCGTCCGTATCCGGTCGCGCTGATCACGGTGGACGAGGACGCGACGGCGGGGTGCGGTGCGGCGGAGGTGCGCGAGCGGGTGCGGGAGGCGGTGTCCGCGGCCAACGCGCAGGTGTCCCGGCCCGCCAGGATCAGGGACTTCGCGGTGCTGCCGCGGGATTTCACGGTGGAGGCGGGTGAACTCACCCCGACGCTGAAGGTGCGCAGGGCCGTCGTCCTGGAGCGGTACGAGGCCGAGATCAACGCGCTGTACCCCTAGACGAGTCATTCCGAATGCTGACGGTGCGTCCGGGAACGCGGACAGGGCGTCCAAGATCGTTGTGTGACGAACAACCTGGACGCCCTGC